>NZ_CP003915.1:4424481-4740516 GCF_000521505.1 Advenella mimigardefordensis DPN7 | reverse complement strand
CCTGTAGAAAACATGAAAATTTCGGCCAACCAGGCACTATCTTGCGCAAATTTCAGTCATTTTGCCGCCATTCATCACCAACCCGGCGCGCCAGGCAGCAGCCAACTCACAACAGATCGGCAAATTTTATTGAAAAAGCCACCTAAACCATTGACTATTCACAAAAATTTTGATGAAATATAGGGCTTTACAAAAGTGACGCAGGTAAGCACTTACTTACGCGTTGCTTGGTGGTCGCGTGACTACTGCCTCAAGTGTAATGTTGAGCGAGGTAGTGTTAAGAGGTAATGTTGAGGGTAGACACACGCCCTTTTATTATTTCAGGCACACGGCGAAACGTAAAAAGTAAAAAAACGCTGGAAAAGACTCTGAGCCGGTTTCAGACGGGTTCCGCACTTCCCTTGTCATTCATTGGATTGCGAACCTGGGTTGCACTGTTGTTACCGTATACACGAAAAACAGGTCGGCTATCCAATGGGCGGCCAGGGTCAGGCAGCAAACCAGCACGCTCTGATGGATTACAGGTGGCAACACCGGGACCCGGAGCAGCGCAGAACAATGTGATGGGTCGCCAGTGAACAGCCAGGCTGGCATTGCGACACAACACGAAAGACAGCCTGTAGTCAGCCCTTGCTGTCATCCGCTATCGGTCGCGAGATCACTTATGTGATCGTTGGCTGCAGGCAGAGTCACCGTATCAATGCTTTTGTCTTGACTAGCGGCGGCGAACAAACCGTCCGGCAGTAGCCGTATTTAACTTTAGCTCTTTATTTTTGGTGGAATTTCCATGAAACGTACTTACCAACCTTCCGTAACTCGTCGCAAACGCACTCACGGCTTTCGTGTTCGCATGAAAACCCGTGGTGGTCGCGCCGTGATCAACGCTCGCCGCGCCAAAGGCCGTAAACGTCTGGCCGTCTGAGTGCGATCCGGACCCCGATCCGATCGCGCCTGACCAGGCAGAACACGGTTCCTGTCCGTTTCATGCAAAGCGCCACCTATCCTAAAGCGGCGCGACTGCACCGCCCCTCTGAATTCACGAATCTCCTGAAAGGAAGACGTGTTGCCCGGGGGGCTTTGTTCACTCTGAACCACGCGCAGCCCTCGCCCCCGTTGACCGAACCCACCGCAAGACTCGGCATGATTATCGCCAAGCGCTTTGCCGTGCGGGCGACAACTCGCAACACCATCAAGCGGGTCATTCGCGAGTCTTTTCGTCATCATCGTCTGAACCTGCCGGCCGCAGACTATCTGGTACGCCTGCACGGCAAGATCGAACCCTGTTCACTTACCGTATTGCGCCGGCTGGTGCGTCAGGAAGTAGACAGTCATTTCGCACGGGCACTCGCACCGCGTTCTGACACCAGGGGACGGTCATGATTCGCAAGATTCTGATTGCGCCTATCCGTTTTTACCGGTACTTTATCAGTCCCTGGGTAGGCCAGTCCTGCCGGTTCACGCCCACCTGCTCGGCATATATGGAGCAGGCGATCAATACACACGGCGCCGGTAAGGGCCTGTGGCTGGGAACCAAACGACTTTGTCGCTGTCATCCCTTTAGTCAGGGTGGTCATGATCCGGTGCCGCCGGCGAAAGCGCCCGAAGGCACCAGGGCCGCGCCAAATCATGAATAATTTCAGTACTCTGCCCACAAAACCGCATTCCCGCAATATGCACTGGGTTACACTAGTGCGTTTTTCCAACCGCTCTTACTGTAATCAGGTTACATGGATATCCGACGCACCATACTCTGGATGATATTTGTTTTCTCGGCATTTATGCTGTGGAACAACTGGCAAACCTACAACGGTCATCCCTCTCTTCTTGGCGAACAGCCCACGGTCGCGCAGCAGGATAGCACTGCACCGGCTTCGGCAACACCGCAAGCCGATACACCGTCTGCACCTTCAGTTCCAGGAGCGGCGACAACGCCAGCCCAGGCACAGGCCGCGACCAGCGCTCCCTCCGAGATTATTGACGTCGAAACAGACGAGTTCCGTCTTCAGTTCGATACGATGGGTGCGCAACTGGTTCACGCCGAATTGCGCAAGCACAGGGATACGGCCGATGACACCAAGGCTGCCGTTCTGCTGGAAAACAACAACACCTCGCGCTACACCGTACAAAGCGGTATTGTCGCCCCCGCCGGCCAGAAGAAAAGCTATCCGGATCAGTACAAGCCCTTCAAGCTCGTATCTACCGAAAAAACCATGACGGGCGATACGCTGCCGGTGGTGTTTGAATCCGAATCCGGTGGCCTGAAAGTCACGCGTACGTACACCTTCAATAAAGGTACGTACCGGGTCGATGTGCAGGACGTGATTACCAATACCAGTGAAGAGCCTCAACAACCATCACAGTATTTGCAAATCACCCGTGACAGCAAAGATCCTCCGGGCGCCTCCAGCTTTTACCATACCTTTACCGGTCCGGCGATCTACACTGAACAGGGGCGTTTCCAGAAATTCTCTTTCTCAGACATAGATAAAAACAGCGCCGAGTACGTCAAGCAGTCCAAAGACGGCTGGATCGCCATGATCGAACATTATTTCGTCACGGCATGGGTTCCGCCTGAAGGCAAAGACCGCCTGTATAACCTGCGCAAGACGCCGGAAGGCCTGTATGCGGTCAGCACGGTTGAGCCGCTGGGTACGCTTGAACCGGGTGCCAGCATCACCACCAAATCTGAACTGTGGGTCGGACCACAGGACCAGGATGCACTGGCAGCCGTGGCACCCGGCCTTGATGTTGTCGTCGACTACGGCTGGCTGACGATCATTGCCAAGCCCATGTTTGCCGTTATGCAGTGGATCCATTCTATTGTAGGCAACTGGGGCTGGACGATTGTGCTGCTGACCGTCCTGATCAAGCTGATTTTCTTCCCGCTGTCTGCGGCCAGCTACAAATCCATGGCGAAGATGAAAAACGTCGCGCCACGCATGCAGGCCATGAAAGAGAAATTCGGGGATGACCGTCAGGCGCTTAATGCCGCCATGATGGAAATGTACCGTAAGGAAAAAATCAATCCGCTGGGTGGCTGTCTGCCTATCCTGGTGCAGATTCCGGTATTCCTGACCCTGTATCGCGTTCTGCTGGCCAGCGTTGAAATGCGCGGTGCGCCATGGATCGGCTGGATTCACGATCTGTCAGTACACGATCCCTACTTTATTCTGCCGATCTTCATGATGGGTAGCATGTTCCTGCAGATGCGCCTGAATCCGAAACCACCGGATCCGATGCAGGCCAAGATCATGATGTTCATGCCGCTGGTATTCGGTGCCATGATGTTTATGTTCCCTGCCGGTCTGGTGCTGTACTGGTGCGTCAATAACGTGCTGTCTATTGGCCAGCAATGGTTCATCACGCGCAACCTGAACAAGGCTGCCAACGACGCCAAAATAGGCTGAGCCGGCGACAGGCCCTGACGGGGTCTGTCGGCAGGCTGCAGGTATACGCTGCGAACCGCTATTGCAAATGCAATGGCGGTTTTTTTATGCGCCCCTGTTCATGGTATGATTTTGCAGCAAATCATGGGTCGGCTAGCGACCACCAGAACACACATAAGAGAGACGCATGAAAAAGCTGGACATTCCATCGCTGGAAGCCTTTGTTGCTGCCGTAGAAGAAAAAAGCCTGTCACGGGCGGCACAACGCGAGAATCTGGTTACCTCCGCAGTAAGCAAACGTATTACCGATCTGGAATTGCGCCTGGATAAAACCCTGCTGTTACGGCACGGTCGCGGCGTTGAACCTACGCCGGCCGGCATGTTGCTATACCAGCACGCCAAATCCATTCTGCGCAACCTGCGTCTTACAGAGAATCTGATTCATGAATTTGCCAATGACGGCAAGGCCCAGATCAGGCTGCTGGCCAATCCATCTGCAATATGGCAATTTTTGCCCCAGCAGATGGCGGCCTACTTTAAAACCCATCGAAGCCTGCGGGTTGATCTGGTTGAATGCCACAGCTATGACGTGCCACGAATGATCGCTGAAGATTCCGGCGACATCGGGATTTATCATGCGGACATGCCTGGTACCGGCGTGATTTCCTATCCTTATAAACAGGATCGCGTGGGCCTGGTGGTGCCTAACGGCCATCCGCTGGCCCAACGACAGTCGTTGTTTCTTGAAGAAGCGCTGGCCTACGATTTACTTGGTTACTTCCCGCGCCATTCGCTGGAATCCTTTCTTGCCTATGTAGAACCGTCGCTCTCGCGTCCGCCCAATGTGAATCTGCAGGTCTCGAACTTCGAAACACGCTGCCGCATGATCAAGGAAGGTCTGGGCATTGGCGTTGTGCCGGAACAAATCGCGGCCAACTATCTGCAGCCCATGGGACTGCAGCTACTGCATCTGGAAGACAGCTGGGCACAGCGGCAGTTTTATCTGTGTGTTAAAGCCGTGGATGCGCAACAACCGGTGATTCGCGAATTGGTGGATGCCTTGCTGCAGTGATTCGGGCCAACGAGTGAAGGCTTGTGAAGGCTTGTGAAGGCTTGTGAAGGCTTGTGAAGGCTCGTGAAAGCTTGTGAAGGGGTGTCAAGGGCGTGAAGGCTCGTTAATATCGGTGTGCCATCGCTTGGCTGTCGCCTCACTGTGGATTACCGAGACAGATTCCGCAAGGGCAACCCGTGCACCCAGTTGTTCAGATTCTCCAGAAAAATATCAGCAACCCGCGCTTCGTTACCGCTGGAATGGCCCGCTGTATGCGGCGATACCATGACATTTGGCATATCCCACAAGGGTGAATCCACCACTAACGGCTCTTTTTCCACCACATCCAGATACGCGCCAGCAATATGGCCAGTGCTTAATGCATCGATCAGCGCTGCTTCTTCGATCACTTCGCCGCGCGATACGTTAACAATACAGGCACCGGGCTTGATCGCAGCCAGCGCCTGACGATCTACCAACTGGCGCGTGGTCTCTGTGAGCGGGCAGGCCAGGATCAGCCACTCTGTTTGCGGCAGCAGTTGGTGCATGGCACTGTATGGAATCATGGGGACATTTGTCGGGCTGTTGCCGGCGCCATTAGGTGTGCTATTAGTTGCGCTATCAGTGGCACCATTAGTCGCACCAATAGCCGCGCGGTCAATGGCACTATTGCGCAGTACCGTCACCTGCATGCCCAGCATGTCCAGATAACGCTGTATGGTTTGCGCAATCGGCCCCCAGCCGGCCAGCATGACGTGCTGCCCGTGCAGGTCTGCCGGCATCAATTCGTCCAGCAGCGGCGCCCACTTATGTTCGCGCTGCGCCTGTTCAAGAAAACGAAAGCGCCGGTTCAGTGCCAGCACCGCAGCCAGTGCGCTTTGCGCGACAATCGCCGACAGTGCGCCGGTGGAACTGGTGACGCTGAGTCCCTTGTCGCGCAAACTCACATAAACCGGACGATCCACTCCCGCCGAGTGGACATGCACCCACTGCAGCCTGGGCGCCTGCTCCAGCATCTGGTAAAAGATTGCTGTTGCGGGTTCCAACACAAACTTGGTTGAACGCCCCGTAATATCGCGAGACACAAATGCAATATCAAGCTGCGCCAGCGTCTGCTCGTCCAGTGGCTGGCCACTGAAAGGGATGAAGTGAATCTGCTCCAGACCATAGCGTGACGTTGCCGCCTCGCGCACATATGCCAGAACCTTGTCTGATATCAATACGTTCAATGCCTGTGATGCCATGATATTTTCAGCTGCAATAAAGAGGAATGAACTGGGGCAGACAGCGAAACCACCCCTTTATGGAAAGATAATGTACCAACTCTGCGGCCATTGGGGCTGTAATGACCTATTTTGCAGAAATATTCATTTCAGTTGTGAACGCTTTCCACTTCGCATTTTCGGCTTTCACAAACTCAGTAAACGATTCGGCACTGCCACCCACCGGCTCCGCGCCTTCGTTGGACAGCTTGGTTTTAACCGTGGGGTTCTGCAATACCGTGTTGATGTCCTTATTGAGTTTTTGGATAACATTGTCCGGTGTTTTTGCCGGTGCGAAATAGCCGAACCAGGACCCCATGGCAAAGTCCTTATAGCCGGCCTCCTGCATGGTAGGTACGTCTTTCAGTGCAGGAGAGCGCTTTGCAGTAGACACCGCCAGCGGAATCAGCTTGCCGCCCTTGATATTGCCAATGACAGAAGGCAGGGTCGCAAACATGAACTGCACCCGCCCGGATAAGACGTCATTCAGAGCATCGGCGCCTTTATAAGGAATATGCGTCACAGTCAGATTACGGGTTTTCGCCATCATTGCACACGACAGATGCGCGGCCGTACCCACACCGGTAGATGCACAATTGAATGAGCCCGGTTTGGCCTCTATCTGTTTGGTCAGGTCCTGCACGGTTTTTACATTTAGCGACGGTGCCACCACCAGCACGTTTGGTACATCCGCAACCAATGTCACGGCCCGCAAGTCCGTCATGGTGTTAAAGGTACTTTTGGCGTAAATATAGGGGTTGACGGCAATGGGGCCGATTGAGTTCATCAGTATCGTATAGCCATCGGGTTTGGCACTCACCACTGCACCGGTACCAATATTGCCGGCCGCCCCCGGCTTGTTTTCCACCACAACACTCTCGCCCCACATTTTGCTCAGTTCATTGCTTATTTCACGCGCAATAATGTCGGTCGTGCCGCCCGCAGTAAACGCAACCACCGTTTTCACCGGTTTGGTCGGCCATTCCTGCGCCACGGCATTCGATGCGCCCACCTGTATAGCCACCATGGCTGCCAGTACGGCCGCCTGACCAATCTTTGAATGACATTTGTACATATTTCGTCTCCTCGTTCTAATAGAAGTAATTACACTTGTGATTTACTGTTGTTCCGGGACGCGGCCGCAGTGATACGCGCAAGCCCATGGCTCACCAGAATGGTGTCCATGCTGCTTGCGTTGGTAATGCGACAACACAGCTTGTTTACTGCCTGCTACCTGAAATCCAGATTGAGCCTTTGGGGATGCCCGCGAAGACCGCAACTTCCAGACTGCACGCCACAAACGAGTCCGCTCAATCCATAAAGCTGGCGTCCAGTTTTTCCATTTTTCTCAGCAACGCCGGCCACTCCATCAATCCGTAAGGACGACGCGTGCCAGGCTGATAGTTTTTATAGGTTTCTTCCAGCACTGACGCACTCACCTCGTTCAGCGGCGTATTGCAGGACATGGCGGCAATCTGGGCGCGGCAGGCCAGCTCCAGGCGATGCATCCAGTTGAACGCTTCCCCTATCGTATTGCCTGCTGTAAGCAGGCCGTGGTTGCGCAGGATCATGGCTTCAGCGCTCCCCAGATCCCTGACCAGCGATTCCTGCTCGCTCAGGTCCAGCACGACGCCCTGGTAATCGTGATACGCAATGCGCAGAAAGCGCATCGCCGTCTGGTTCAGCGGTAGCAGTCCGCACTTGAGCGAGGAGACCGCCATTCCGGCCCACGTATGCGTGTGTATGACACAGGCCACTTCAGGCCGGGCTTCATGGATCGCACTGTGAATCACAAAGCCCGCCTTGTTCACGCCGTAGTTCAGTGAGCCGAAATCTGGCGAACTCAGAATATTGCCTTTGTGATCAATTTTGAGCAGGCTTGACGCCGTGATCTCTTCGTACAGCATGCCATAGGCATTGATCAGGAACGCATCTTCCTCGCCCGGTACACGCAGCGAGATGTGATTGGCGATCATGTCCGACATGCCGTAGTGCGCCATCAGACGATAGCAGGCCGCCAGGTCAACCCGCGCCTGCCACTCTGCTTCGCTGCATGTCTGCTTTGCACTTGCTATGTGAATCTGGCTCATTTTCCGGTCCTTTTTAAATTTGTATTCTTCTGCATTCAATAGTATTCATATTAAAACACTGATGCCCAAATCGCTCATTGGAGTTAACCCTAAATGACGATTGAAATATACGGCTTTGAGTGCAATGGCCTGCTTATGCGTTATGCAGCCCGCTGCGAGAATGTGCGTTCAAACACACCCTCGGCAATACGGTTTTTAAGAATTTCAATGGAGCCGCCTGCGATCATCCAGCCACGACAGCGCCGCACACAGTATTCCACCAGCGATTCGCGGCTATAGCCCATGCCACCCATTACCTGCAGTGCTTCATTGGCCACATCAAAGCCAATCTGGTTGCAATACGCCTTGGCGATGGCCGTTTCTGTCGGTGAAGGAAAGCCGCTGTCTGCACCCGCGGCGGCCTTGTATAACAACAGTTGCGCTGCATCAAGCTTGATGCGCATATCCGCAAATTTCCACTGTATGCCCTGGAACTCGCACAGCAGTTTGCCGAACTGTCGTCGTTGCAGCGCCCATTGCCGTGCCTCTTCATAAGCGTATCGACCCAGCGCCAGGGATCGCGAAGTATTACCCAGTCGCTCTACATTGAAACCGGCAATCTGCTTTTTGAATCCGCCCTCACCCAATACCACCTGCTCATCAGGTACATAGACGTTATCCATAAAGATCTCCACCCACTCCTCGTCGGACATAAAGGCGGAACGTTTTCCCAGTCGCATACCTTCGGCGCGGGTCTCTATCATGACGGAACCAATACCCTTGGTACCCGGTCCGAAACGCACATACGCGAGAATAAAATCGGCGTGCGGTCCATGTGTCGTAAAAATTTTTGTGCCATTGATGCGCCAGCCCTTGCCGTCGCGCGTTGCCGTGGTTTTAAGTTCCGTCACTGCCGAGCCGGCATCCGGTTCAGTCATGCCCACCGCAATCAGCGCCTTGCCTGCCAGCAACGGCTTCAGGTATTTCTCTTTCTGGAAATCTGAACCGTACTCGGCCAGCACCCGAATTGCACCAAAATTCCCAGCCTGTACCACATCGGCACTGCGCGGACAAACAGATGCAATTGTCTGTATGGCTATCACAGCATCCATCAACGTGCCACCAAGACCGCCATCGGCTTCCGCAATGGTGATGCCAAGCAATCCCTGCTCGGCCATGCGGCCGGAAATATCCCAGGGATAGTCCTGACTATGTGCGCGTGCAACTGCGCCGTCTCGCAATTCATTTTCCGCAAAGCGACGCACCGCCGACTCAAAGCCTTTTTGTTCTGTGTTCAGTTCAAAATCCATATTCTTTTACACTCCTGCCTTAAACTTATTTGATATTTATTACATTTGTGATTGATCGCGCATACGTACCACCGCATCAACGGCAACCACACCATCCTGCCTTACAAACAGCGGATTGATCTCTGCTTCAGTCACAGGCTGTGCATCAATCAGCGCCAGTCTGGACATCGCAACGATGGCGTTAGCAAGTGCCTTGCAATCGCCTTCGGGCAACTGCCGGTAGCCACGAATCAATTGCGTGTGTTTCACTTCATGAATCATCTGCCAGGCCACCTCCTCGGACACCGGTGCCAGGCGAAGCGAAAAATCCGGCTTCAGTTCTGCGGTGATCCCGCCGGCGCCGAGCATCACGGTCGGGCCAACCAGCGGATCATGTCGATATCCAAGCATCAGTTCAACCAGGCGCCCTTCCATTTTCTGCACCATATAGCCGTCAATCTTCGCTTGCGGAGAATGCGCCGTTACTTGCTCAGCCATGGTGTTCAGCGCGGCAGCCAGGAACTCGTCGGAGTCAATGCCCACACGCACGCCACCGGCTTCTGTTTTATGCAGGATGTCCCGTGACACCACCTTCAGAACGACCGGATAGTCGATTGAATGGTCTGGCGCATGTGGCTGCACCATGGCAGACGGAACAACATTGATACCCAGTGCACTAAATACCGCCATGGCTTCTGGTTCAGTCAGGTTGCCACGGGTTGGATAGCCAACGGGCAGCGTCACAGGGCGGCGTGTCTCTTGCTGGTGCTGTCCCAGTGGAACAAAAAAGGCGGCTAAGGCATCGGCGCATGATTCAGGGGTTCGGAAGGCTGCAATGCGGTTCTTTTGCAGCAACTGCAGGGATGCCTCTGCTTCGGGCGACAGAAACGCCACTAGCGGCTTCCTGTTGCCGTGCGTTGTCTCTACCGCATTCAGTATGGGCTGTACCACATATTGCGGATAAAATTGCGCAGACGAGCCAGCGATGCACAGCACAGCGTCACACCAGTCTGTCTGCATGATTTCGGTCAGCAGATCCTGGTACTGTTCGCTGCTTGCTGCCAGAGTCAGATCGATGACCGGCGTCTGGCGTATGTTCAGTCCGCGCCCGGCCATATGTGAAATGAAAGCGGTGGGCGGTGCAACCGCGACGAAGCCGTGCAGACCCAGATTGTCGACAACCGTTGCTGCGCCCCCACCTGTCGTGGTTACGACAGCAACGCGCACCGGTGTATCCCGCCAGGTGTCTGGTCGCAAGTGCGCATAGCGCGCAGCCAGAGGGGCAATTTCAAAAAGGGTTTCCAGCATGTTCACGCGTATAACGCTATGGGCCCGGAAATAGGCATCCACAGCAGCGTCATTCCCGGCAATGGCACCGGTATGCGATTGCGACAGCGCATCTCCCTGCTCCGAGCGTCCCAGCTTGTAGGCAATGACCGGCTTACCTGCGTTATGTGCCCGTTCCAGCGCGCCGCTTAAGGTTTGCACGTCCCTCAGCGTTTCCAGGAACAGCAGTATCACGCGGGTTGCATCATCGTCCACCATGGCATCCAGTATCTCACCAACTGAAATATCGCTTTCGTTGCCTACAGAGACCAGATGAGAGAAACCAAAACCACGTGCCGCAGCACGGGACATGAGTGAACCCATCATCGAGCCGCTTTGTGAAATAATGCCGATATCGCCCGCAGTCAGATTGTCCATTTCAAACGCGGCATTAACGGAAATAACGGCGCCGCTGTGCACGTTGGCCAATCCAATACTATTGGGGCCCAGTACGCGCACACCCAGGCGTTTCGCCGTTGCATACAGTTCCCGCTGTTTTTGAATGCCCTCTTCTCCCGCCTCTGCAAAGCCGTCGGAGTAGATGGTCACCACGCTAATGCCCTTACGCGCGCATTGCTCTATCACGTTGGTGACACCCGCGCTATCGATCATCACAAAAGCATGATCAACATTATCCGGCAATTGATCAATACTGCCCCAGGCCTTTACATTATTGATCACTGTGGCCGACGGATTAACCGGATATATAGCACCGGCATAGCCATGTTTCTGCATAAATCGCAGGGGCCGGGCAGTATTCTTTTTCTGATTGCTCGAAGCGCCAATCAATGCAACTGAAGCCGGGTTAAGCAATGCCCTGTTAAAGGCTTGGCGTGCAGCAGTGCCATTGCCGCGCAGGTTTAAATCGTCAGGTTTCATCGTTTTACCAATATTTCAAATGCCATTTTTATTCTGTAGCAGCGTCAATTCAATGACAGCTGTCGTACTCTTAGGGTGTCCAGTGCCCAAACCTGAGCCTTAAGTGCCGCAGCCCGCTTTGCTCCCAGCACAGGCGTGACCAGCTCATCATATTTGCCATTGAGCTCATCATCATCCAGCGGTGATTCCGGGTCACCCTTGCGATCCTGTGCGTAGTATTCATAGGTCTCGCCGCTGTTCATGACAATCTTCACGCGTGAAGAGCGATGACGCGGGAAAGCAGCGGTCAGCGCTTCATCCGCAACCAGTGTGATTTTTTTCATCAGAGCGCGGGTGGCATCATCCGAAAGCCGTTCTGTATCGAAGGCATTCAGCCTGACCGAACCATGGCGTAGCGCATGGGCAACCACATAGCGCAAGCTGAATTTGCCTTCGAATGCCGTCTGCGGATTCGCATTGCCGGTAACATTGATCGCGGTTTGATAGGTGGCAACGTGGATCGCGGCGATGTCATCAGGCCTGATCCCATGTTCCTGCTGCAGCGCGAGTGCAGCGTCGATCGATGCAAACGTATGCCCGCAGCAACCATGATTTTTCTGAGTGATGCGGGTGATGTTGTAGTCTTTGCCAAGGCCGGCGGTCAACAAGGGAAGATTCAATGACCCACCCAATGCGGCGGCAAATCCTGCCTCGCCTTCCAGGATGTCAGCCACGCCGGTTACGCCGGCCGCGGCCGCTGTGCCGGCGCGGATACCGACCGCAGCAGCATGCCCCGCATGCAGCGCCTTGGTCATGGCATCGGAGCGGAATGCCTGCTGTAGGCCCGCAGCAAAAGTCGCCGCTGTGGCAATGGCGTGCTGCATCACCGTCGGATTGCCGGGCGCATACAGAGCGGCGACAGCTGCGGCAGCACCAATACTGCCAACCGTTCCCGTGGTATGAAAGTAACGATAGTGAGCGGGCTGAATCGCAGCAGCCAGCCGCGTGGATATTTCATATCCCACCACAATGGCCGTCAGGAATGCCAGACCATCCGCATCGCGCGTGTCTGCCGCTGCCAATGCTGCGGCGATGACAGGACAACCGGGGTGATAAACACCGTCACGGAAAATATCATCGAACTCTACCGTATGCGACACACTGCCGTTGATCCAGGCCGCCGTGGCCGGGAAGGTGGTGGTGGCAAATCCAGGCAGGCGGGCCAGACCCACACCGGTTTCATCCGCATGTGCCTGAACCAGTTCTAACCCGGGAGACACGCGTGTGCCGGGATACAGCGCGGCCAGCCAATCAAGCACGGCGCGTTTGGTATGATGAAGTACCGGTTCAGTCAGAGTGCGTTCACCACTTTCCCGGGCACCGTATTGAGCAAGTTCGTGTATCAGCATTGTTCGCTTTAAACGTGAATATATTTGAAGGCCGCTACTGGACGGCTAGTAATGAGGTAAGCCTTCATTCTAGAGAGGCGCCATCGGCGGGCTTTGAAATTTGGTGAACGCTGCTATCTCGTCCCGTGCAAGCACCTGCCCGGGTTTCATTCTTCTATGGCATTTGTTAACAACGCTTGGTCAGCCATCACCAAAGGTGATGGTGTCCATGACCTTTGGTAGCTTACACCGACAGGCAATCCGGCTTAGACTCTGATCGAAGCCGTTGCTGGTGTGGCGATGCCTTACTATGCCGTTACAATCGGCGCTATTGCAGTAGTGGCAACAATACTTATTATTTTGAAAATAAACACAATGGTGATTGCACTGCAGTCACTCATCCGGAGACAATCGTTATGCGCCTGAGCCCCTCTTTTTTTCTGCTGTCCTGTGCGGTCGCGTTCGGACTGGCGACGGCAGCCCATGCCGACGTCAGCTTTTCGGAACGCCCCATTCGACTGATTGTGCCCAGCTCACCCGGCTCGGGCCTGGATAATCTGGCCCGTACCTTCGCCCCCTTTATGGGGCAGGCGCTGAAACAATCTATTGTGGTGGAGAACCTGGCAGGGGCATCCAATATTTCCGGTACCCGCGAGCTGGTTCGCGCCAAACCCGATGGTTACACCCTGGAGTTGATCTCCTCGAACCATGCCGTAAACCCAAGCCTGCACAAAAACCTGCCCTATGATTCAGTGAAGGATCTGACACCGGTATCCAATCTGGTTACCTCGCCGCTGGTGGTTGCTGTTCCCGTGACGTCACCCTACAAAACCCTGGGCGAGCTGATTGCTGCGGCAAAAAAAGAGCCCAAACGGCTCAATTACGGGTCCGCCGGTGTGGGTACCGCCCTGCATCTGGCGGGTGTCCTGTTTGAGAAGCGTGCCGGTGTGGAAATGACGCATGTTCCCTATAAAGGGGGTAACACAATTGTGAATGATCTGGTCTCCAACCAGATTCAGGTTGCCTTTCTTGCCGTCGCCAGCGTTGCGGAACAGATCAAGGGCGGGATGTTGCGCGGACTGGCGGTAACATCATCCAAACGCAGTCAGATCCTGCCTGAGCTGCCAACTTTATCTGAAGCGGGAGTTGCAGGCTATGTTTACGAACCCTGGCTCGGCATGATCGCACCGGCCAATCTGCCTGATGACAAACGCGATAAACTGCAGGCGACAGTCAAAGAGGTGTTTGCCACTTCAGAAGTAAAAGACAAACTGGAGCGGCTTGGCTTCAATATTGTCGTATCTGATCCCCAGACATTCGGCAAAACGATTCAGAAAGATATTGACGAGAGTGCAGAGCTGCTCAAATAGTCCGATGGATATCCAGATTACGTGGAGTCGGTACCCGTGCTCCGCGGCGCCCTGTTGACCCAGGCCCGTTCCATTTTTTGCTTACATCCTATCCCCGGATTTCAATCGATTGCCAAGTTAAAAGAGCGACAACATCCAGACGCTATACTTGTCGCATCTCCCATTTCATATGCAATTGAGAAAAATGAACAAAACAACATTGCCAAAAACCCCGTCCACTCGTCGCGACGTATTGCGAACGTTCATTGCCGTCCCCGCGCTCCTGCCCGCGATTGCCGCCGGCAGTTCGGTCGCCCGGGCCAGCACCGGCCCTGATCTGACGCTGGCCGCAGCAACCATGGGTCTGATTTCGGCCAATGTCTGTGCACTCATGCCTGAGACAACCGAAGGCCCCTACTACATTGATCCCAGGCTGGTCCGTCAGGACATCACAGAGGGCAGGAAAGGCATTCCCCTGCGCATGCAGATTCAGGTGGTCTCGGCAGACTGCCGGCCCTTGAAAGACGCGCGTGTCGATATCTGGCAGTGCGATGCAGAAGGCAACTATTCAGGTTATGCCAATATGGGTTCGAAGCGCGACAATGACACGACGGGTCAGACTTTTCTGCGTGGTACGCAAATGACCGATGCGAATGGCATTGCGACCTTCGACACCATTTACCCAGGGTGGTATAGGGGCCGTACGGCGCATGTTCACTACAAAGTATTCCTGAATGAAAAAACGGTGCTTACCAGCCAGATCTTTTTCCCCGACGCGCTGAGCGAGTATATTTATTTACAGTCGCCGGAATATAAGCGCGAGGGAGAACGCGATACGGTCAATAGTATCGACGGTATTGCAGCTCAGGCCGGGGAAGGCTCCTATTGTGCAATTCGCGAGCAGAAAGATCGCTATAGCGCAGCATTAGTGGTGGGTATTGATCCTGCTGCAGAGTGGAAAGAACAGAACCAGGGCATGAACGGGACGCCTTCAGGTGCGCCAGGCGGCAAATCTGACGAGGGACGCCCGGGTGCCGGTCAGATGGCTGCCGGTGCCAACGGTAAGCCGCCATCAGATACGCCGCCAGCAGGCCCACCACCCCAAGGATTAAGCGGACGGGGCGGCCCGCCAAGTCGGCGCGATGACAACACCCGGATGTTCCCGGGTGCCTGACCGCCAGGCATTAGCACGGTAACGAGCGGAATACAGGCAGATCCAGCAACAGCGAGCTGAATTCAGGCAGGCGGTGACATAGCCTGCCAAAGGAACCCCCGGTCTGCAACCCGGTCGTTCACTATACATGGTTATTCACTATTTACTTGCGTGACTACCGGTGCTCTAATCCCGATCAAGCCT
This sequence comes from Advenella mimigardefordensis DPN7, assembly GCF_000521505.1. Classification (GTDB taxonomy): domain Bacteria; phylum Pseudomonadota; class Gammaproteobacteria; order Burkholderiales; family Burkholderiaceae_B; genus Advenella; species Advenella mimigardefordensis. Next base: position 4,725,181 of record NZ_CP003915.1, on the reverse strand, counting down.
GATTTTCGCGAGTTTGATTTGTGGTCCATTGATCCTACTTCCCTGTATTTGTTCATTGCCGTGTGTGAAACCGGCAGCATTGCGCGTGCCGGCGAGCGCGAGCTGCTATCGGCTGCGGCCGTGAGCAAACGCATGGTTGAAATAGAGCGGAAAATTGGCGCGCCACTATTGTTGCGCAGCCAGCGTGGCGTGACGCCCACTTCTGCAGGCCAGGTGCTGCTCAGACACGCCCGCAGTATTATGGTGGATTACCGTAAGTTGCAAAGCGAGCTGAGCGAGCATGCCCAGGGCGTTAAAGGCCATGTACGGTTGCTGTCCAATGTTTCGGCCATCATGGAGTTTTTGCCGGCAGACCTCACTTCCTTCCTGGAGTCCCATCCGAATATCCAGGTTGATCTCGAAGAGCATTTCAGTAGTGATATTCCCAGAAAAATCGAAGAGGGCAATGCCGATATTGGCATCTGCCGCGACTTCGTTCCCACCGGCAATACCTGTGTCACCCCCTATCGCTATGACCATTTCGCGATCGTCGTCAACAAAGCCCACCCGCTGGCCGGCAAACAATCGCTGCTGTTCGAGCAGACGCTGGACTATCCGCAAATCGGCTTTTCCATGCAAACGTCCATGAATACGCTGATGTCCCATATCGCCGGCCGTCAGGGCAAAACACTCACGTATCGTACGCATGTCAGCTCATTTGACGCAGCCTATCGGCTGATTGAAGCCAATCTGGGTATCGCAGCGCTTCCGCGCGAAGCCGTTGAGCGCTATGTCCGACTTTACGATCTGGAACTGATACCGCTGGAGGATCCATGGGCGCAGCGCAACTTTGTACTGTGTACCCGTGCGAACGAAGCCCTGTCGGGATCGGCCCAGAAACTGTTCGACCATCTGCAGGCCCAGGCCGCCCGCACCCTGCCTACTTCCGTTGAAACAGGGAAGAAACGCCCCGGCCATAACCAAACCTGATGGTTGCCATGACCACCCGGGCATTACCATAGAAAGCAATTCATCGTAGACTGTTCCCATCAATGAAAAGGAACTGTCATGACAGATCATGTCCATATTCAGGAGGTCGGCTTACGCGATGGCCTGCAAAGCATCGCGACCACCATGCCGACCGAAGCCAAGATGCGCTGGATCCGCGCTGCATATGATGCGGGCCTGCGCCATATCGAAGTGACCTCATTCGTGCCGCCAAAACTGTTGCCCCAGCTTGCAGACGCCGCGCAAATCGTGGCCTATGCCTTGCAGTTTGACGGTCTGACCGTCACGGCACTGGTACCCAACCTGAAGGGTGCCGACAACGCCCTGAAGGCCGGCGTACATCGCATTGTGGCCCCGATTTCTGTCAGTACACAGCACAGCCTGGCCAATGTCCGTCGCAAGCCTATGGAAATGGTGCAGGAATTTGCCCGCATGCGGGAATTGATCGATGCTTACGGTAGTAGCACAACGCTGATAGCTGGTTTATCCACTGTTTTTGGCTGTACGCTGCAGGGTGAAGTGCCAGTCGATGATGTATGTGATGTCGTTCGCGGCAGTCTTGCCGCGGGTGCCGACACCGTAGCCCTTGCCGATACCACAGGGCACGCCACCCCCGCACAGGTGCAGCGGGTAATTGCTGCGGTGCGCGCCGTCGCCGGCGAGCGTTTGCGCAGCATGCATTTTCATGACACCCGTGGTATGGGTCTGGCCAATACGGTTATCGCACTGCAAAGCGGCATCAGGGAGTTCGATGCATCGCTGGCCGGCATCGGCGGCTGCCCGCATGCGCCTGGCGCCACCGGTAACGTCGTCACTGAAGATCTGGTCTTCATGCTCGAGTCCATGGGCTATCACACCGGTATTTCAGTTGAGCGCCTGCTGGCCTGTCGGCAGATCCTGGCTGAGGCCCTGCCGCAGGAACCTCTCTACGGTTTTATCAATCGGGCAGGTCTGCCCAATACATTCACGCAGCAAAGAGCAACACAATGAATTCAGACACACCACAAGCATTACCTCTGGAAGGTATCCGCGTCGTTGAAATGTCGCATATGGTCATGGGCCCCACCTGCGGCATGATTCTGGCCGATCTGGGCGCAGAAGTCATCAAGGTTGAGCCCCTTACCGGTGACAAGACCCGCCAACTGCTGGGCGCCGGTGCCGGCTTTTTCCGCACGTTCAATCGCAATAAGAAAAGTATTTCGGTTGACATCAAAGACCGGCAAGCCATCGACGCAGTCCTGAAGCTGGTGGATTCGGCTGACGTGTTTGTCGAAAACTTCAAGCCCGGCCGCATGGCCTCTCTGGGTCTTGACTACGACAGTTTAAAGGCACGCAATCCGGGGCTTATTTACGTATCACATAAGGGATTTTTACAGGGCCCGTACGAGAAACGCCTGGCGCTGGATGAAGTGGTGCAGATGATGGCCGGTCTGGCCTATATGACCGGCCCGGTTGGCCGTCCACTGCGTGCGGGTACGTCTGTTAACGATATCATGGGCGGCATGTTCGGCGCGCTGGGTGTTCTGGCCGCATTATTTCAGCGCAACAGCACCGGCCAGGGCAAGGAAATTCAAAGCGCGCTGTTCGAAAACTGCGTGTTGCTGTCAGCACAACATATGCAGCAATATGCCGTGACGGGTGTGGCCGCCAACCCCATGCCGGAGCGCATCAGCGCCTGGGGCATTTATGATACGTTTGAACTGGCCGGTGGCCGTCTTATGTTTATTGCGGCAACGGGCGATGCGCCCTGGAAAGAACTGTGCGATATTCTGCAGCGTCCGGATCTGTATCTTGATCCGCGCCTGAAAACCAATAATGATCGCGTACTCGCGCGGGACTGGCTGATTCCTGAACTGGGTGCAACGCTGCGAGGACTGGACGCCGAAGCGCTGGCACCGGTGTTTGAAGCGCGGCAAATCCCGTTTGCCTTTATCACCAAACCCGAAGAACTGTTCGACGACCCACACCTGCAACAAAGCGGCGGTCTGGGCCGTCAGGTACTGGAAGACGGGTCGACAACGCCCATGCCACTATTGCCCATCAGCATGGACGGCCAGCGCCTGCAGCCACGCCAGCCCATTGCGCGTATCGGCGAACATACTGAAAGCGTATTGCGTGAGCTGGGTTACGAGGCTGCGGAGATTGCCCGTCTGGCCGCAGCCGGGGTGCTGAAGGTGGCGTAATCAGCCCTTGGCAGCAGCAGGCGCATAGCCCGCCTGTTGCGCTATTGCCTGCAGGCCGGCGATGGCAAACGTGTGCATGTGTCGGGCCATATCCTGGACAGCATGCGAATACAGCGGCTGTATCGGCGTCGGAATACGTCGGTCCAGTATCAACAACATCATCACTGGTCCCATCACACTCAATACGGAACGTAGCAGTTGCGGAGAGGTCACTGGCATACCCGTCAGTTCCGCGATCACGTCGCGCAATACCTCGAACTTGGGCAGCGTATCTTCTTCCATGATTTGCGACAACAGGGGTGACGGTGCCAGCAACTCTCGTGCCCACAAGCGGATATGCCAGCTTTTGGCGTCATAGGTTGCGCGTAGCAATCCTTCTATCAGTTGGTAGAGCTTATCGGCAGGCGGCGCGACACTATGCCCGATCTGCCGCACAAAATCCAGGCTCATGACTTCCCGGTGCACCTCCTTGAGCAGCACCAGATACAGACCATCACGGCTGCCGAAATGGTAATTCACCGCTGCCATATTGACAGAGGCAGCTTCGCAGATTGCCTTGCTGGTGGTATCGGCATAACCGCGTTTGGCAAACAGCACACCGGCCTGGGCAATGATATGGCGTACCGTCGCATCGCCATCGCTACGACTGGCGCGGCCGCTGCGAATAGCCGGACTGACAGAGGCCGGTGCAGGACCTACTTTGGCGGGGCGTTTTTTACTAATCATTTCTGGCAATCATGATGTTTGTAATATCAATAACAACAGCGTGCTTTACATATAATTCAAATTTGAATTAGAATTATAACTCATTTGTTCTACGCCGGTACACGATGTGAACGGGTTATTTCAATTATGAATAAAAAAATTGCAGTTGTTGCGGCGCTTGTCCTCATCGCCATCGGGGTAGGCACCTGGTGGTTTTATGGGCGCCCTGCCCCGGCAGCGGATCATCTGACCCTCTATGGCAATATCGATATCCGGCAGGTCTCACTGGCTTTTGAAAACAGCGACCGGGTACGCGAAATGCGGGTTGAAGAAGGTGATCATGTGCAGGCCGGCCAGGTGTTAGCCACACTGGATACACGCAGTCTTGCACTACAGGCCGATCAGGCAAAGGCGCAGGTAGGCGCGCAGGAGCAGGCATTATTGCGATTGAGAAACGGCAGTCGCCCCGAAGAAGTGGAGCAATTGCAGGCTCAGGTAAGGGCTGCAGAAGCCGAAGCCAGACAGGCGCAGCTTCGCTACAAGCGATTAAAAGATATCGCAACGCGCTCCGGCGGCCAGGCTATCAGTAAACAGGAAGTAGATGATACACAAGCCTCGGCGGAAGTGGCACAGGCGCAACTTGAGAATCAGCGCAAGGCCCTGAAACTGGCCCAGATCGGTCCGCGCGCCGAGGATATCGCCCAGGCACAGGCGCAGCTGGAAGCAGCAAAAGCCAGCCTGGCGCTGCTGGAACATCAATTGACCCTGTCCGTGCTGAAATCCCCCACCAACGCAGTGGTGCGTGCGCGCCTGCTGGAACCCGGCGATATGGCTTCCCCCGCCAAACCGGCCTATACCCTGGCGTTAACGTCACCCAAATGGGTGCGGGCCTATGTGAACGAAGTTCAGCTCGGGCATGTACGGCCCGATATGGCAGCTGAAATAGTGACAGACAGTCATCCGGATCAGCCAATCGCCGGGCGCGTAGGCTATATTTCACCGGTAGCAGAATTTACACCAAAGAATGTACAGACCGAGGAGCTGCGTACCAGCCTGGTCTATGAAGTGCGCATTCTGGTTGACGATCCGCAGGACCGGTTGCGCCTTGGCATGCCGGCAACCGTCACGATTGCCCTGGACAAGGCGGTTTCCGACGGCAACAACAGTCCTGAGTCCGGAGCCGGCAAATGACCAGCCGCAGCCCTGCAGTCGACAGCAGCGCTGTCGCCGCAACGGGTCATTGCTCCGCCGGGATAACCGATAGTCTGGCGGAATACGCCGATGTGACGGTCAGCGCCAGCGGGATCAGCAAACGCTTCAAGGTGAAAGAAACCGGTTCTACGGTACTGGCGCTGGATGCAGTAGACATACAGGTTGCCACCGGCCAGCTCACGGCGATCGTCGGCCCCGATGGCGCCGGCAAGACCACCTTTCTCAGGCTGGTCTCCGGACTGATGCGTCCCGACACAGGCATATTGCAGGTACTGGGGATAGACGTCATTCGCAACCCGCAGGCGGTGCAGGACCGCATTAGCTATATGCCGCAAAAGTTCGGCTTGTATGAAGACCTGAGCGTGCAGGAAAATCTGGATCTGTATGCAGATTTGCACGGGGTGAGCGAAGATGTACGCCGCGAGCGCTTCGCCCGGCTGCTGGAGATGACCGATCTGAAGCGATTTACCGCCCGCCTGGCAGGCAAATTGTCCGGCGGCATGAAACAGAAGCTGGGCCTGGCCTGCACACTGGTTCGTTCACCTGCGCTATTGCTGCTGGATGAACCCACCGTTGGTGTAGACCCGCTATCACGACGCGAATTATGGGAAATCGTGCAGCAGTTGCGAGACCAGGAGCAATTATCGGTACTGCTCACCACAGCGTATCTGGACGAAGCCGAACGCTGCGCCAATGTCTATGTGCTGCATGAAGGTAAATTGCTTGCCAGCGGCCCGCCGGAGAAAACCAGTGAACATGCCGGTGGCCTGTGCTATGTGGTCACCCCCGGCAGCAATGAGCATCCTCGCGACTTGCAGGCGCAACTGCTGGATAACACGGCATCGGTCATCGATGCGGTGCCCGAAGCCGGCGACGTGCGCATCATTCTGCGTCAGGAATCAGACCCATCACAATTGCAATTGAACGGGCGACAGATTGAATCTGTCCCGGAACGCCTTGAAGATGGATTCATGGTATTGCTGCGTAGCGGTAGTAGGGCTGCCGACTCTGCAATCGTCGGTCAGGGTGATGAAAATACAGGTAACACTGTCGGAAATCTGACGAACAAGGAAGACGCAAACCCCTTGCAGCAGGCGGAGCGGGTCAATACTGCTGAAGCCGCAGATCAATCACACGATCAATCATATTTATCGAATGCCCCGCTTACGTCCAATGGTAACGGCAATAACGGTATCGTGATTGATGTGCAGGATCTGGTCAGAAAGTTCGGCGAATTTACCGCCGTGGACAGCACCACCTTTAACGTTAAACGTGGTGAGATCTTTGGCTTGCTTGGCCCCAACGGCGCGGGCAAAACCACTACTTTTCGCATGCTTTGCGGGCTGCTGCCTGCGACCAGCGGTCATGCTGAAGTGGCCGGCATGGATATGCGCAAGGCACGCGCCGAAGCCCGGCAGCGTATTGGCTACGTGTCACAAAAATTCGCCCTGTATGGCAATCTATCGGTGATGGAAAACCTGCGCTTTTTTGGTCGTGCGTATGGGCTGATGGGCAGGTCGTTAACGCAACGCATTGGCGTTGTCACCCAGCAGTTCGAACTGCAGCGCTACCAGAAGATGCCCGCCGGTCAGTTGCCGGGAGGCGTTAAACAACGCCTGGCGATGGCGGTGGGACTGCTGCACGAGCCCGATGTGCTGTTTCTGGATGAGCCCACCAGTGGTACTGACCCTCTGGCGCGTCGCGGGTTCTGGCAGCGCATCACCAGACTTGCCGGTGGCGGCACCACTATTGTGATTACAACGCATTTTATGGAAGAAGCCGAATATTGCGATCGTATTGTAATTCAGGATGCCGGAAAACTCGTCGCCTACGGCACTCCGGATGAAGTCCGCAAGCAGGCCGGCGGCACCGACAAAATGACCATGGAAACCGCCTTCATCCGGATTGTCGAGCAGGGACGCAGCGAACGCGCCAATGGGGAAAAGGTGGCGGCATGAACAAAGAACCACAATCGCAATCGCGCACGGCCAACGCCAACGCCAACGCCAACGCCACTGCCACCGCCACCGCAGCTACATCGACGGTACCTCCACAACGTAGTGGTGGCTTCTGGCTGCGTCTTATATCGCTTACGCGCAAGGAATTTCGTCAACTGTGGCGCGACGCCAGCAATCTGATGATTGGCATCGGCCTGCCCATCGCGCTGATCCTGATTTTCGGCTATGCGCTTACCTTTGACGTACGCAATGCACGTGTCGCCGTGGTGCTGGAGGACTCCTCGCCCGTCGCGCAAAACCTGGTATCCAGTCTGGAGCTGTCCGATTATTTTGTGCCGGTTAAGGTGACCTCTATGCACGAGGCCACCGAAATGATGAAAAATCACGAATCCGATGCCATCCTCAGAATTCCATCCGATTTTGCGCGCCGTCTGTCTGTCGGCGATGCTGAGGTACAAGCGCTGCTGCTCGGTTCGGATCCAACCCGCGCCAGCGCCGTCAGAAGCTATCTGGAAGGGGCAATCGCCATATGGGGGCAGAAGCAGGCTTCGCGCAGCCACAGTTCTGCCTCACAGGGCTCGGTGGTGATCGTGGATCGCATGTGGTTCAACGCTGCCAATAACAGCACCTGGTATCTGGTGCCGGGACTTATTTCACTTATCATGACGCTGGTTGGCACTTTTCTGACTGCACTGGTCATGGCGCGCGAGTGGGAACGCGGCACCATCGAAGCCCTGTTTGTCACGCCGGTGCGTCCCGTCGAAATTCTGATTGCAAAAATCATCCCCTATTTCTTTATCGGTCTGCTCGGCCTTGTGATGTGTGTGGCCACCGCCCGCCTGCTGTTCGATGTGCCCATTTACGGTTCGATGGGCGTGCTGGTGCTGGCTTCCATGCTGTATATGTTTGTCTCCCTGGGCATTGGGCTGCTGATCTCCGCCATGACCAAAAACCAGTTTCTTGCCAGCCAGGTGGCACTACTGGCCAGCTTTCTGCCGGCCATGATGCTGTCCGGTTTCATCTTCGATCTGCGCAATGTTCCCACCGCGGTATATGTGATTGGCCAGTTGGTGCCGGCTACCTATTTTCTTGAACTGGTCAAATCGCTTTTTCTGGCAGGCAATTACTGGCCCCTGATTATGAAAAACTGTGGTGTTCTGGCTGTTTATGCCGTCGTTCTGCTGGGGCTGGCACGCTTTGTCACCCGCAAAAAACTGGATTGATCCCTATGCTGGCCTTTTTCAACTATCTGCTGCGCCTGGCCAATCTGTGTCAGAAAGAGTTTATTGCCGTGCTCAAGGATCCGGCCAACCGGGTTATTCTGATCGTGCCTCCCCTCCTGCAAAGCATGTTGTTCGGCTACGCTGCCAATTTCGATCTGACCAACGTGCCCTATGCCGTACTGGATGAAAGTCGCGGCGGCGCATCCACCGAACTTATCGCGCGCTTTGACGGTACCGGCGTTTTTCATCGGGTGGCCACACTGGATTCGGCCAGCCAGATTTCAGACGTGATAGACACCGGTTCGGCCCTGCTGGTGGTGCATTTCAGTCCCGATTTCGAACGGCTGCTGTCGGCCGGCCAGAGCACGCCCCTGCAGGTTATTCTGGACGGCCGCAATTCAACCACAGCAGGATCCGCGGCAGGCCAGCTACAGTCTATCGTTTCAGCCTATAACCAGCGCGATGGTCATAACGGCAAACCGGCAGTGACTGTCACCTCACGCGCCTGGTACAACCCTAATCTGGAAACGCGCTGGAATATTGTGCCGGCGCTGATCGCCTCACTCAGCATGATACAAACCATTATGCTGGCGGCGCTTTCGGTAGCCAGGGAACGTGAGCAGGGCACTTTCGACCAGCTGCTGGTCACCCCCTATACGCCGCTGCAAATCATGATTGGCAAGGCGCTACCGTCCATTGCTATCGGTTTGTTGCAGGCGATGCTGGTGCTGGGCATATCACTATACTGGTTTGATATTCCAATGACCGGCAGCTTCTGGGCGCTCCTGCTGGCCATGCTGATGTTTATGATCGCCATCGTGGGAATCGGCTTGTCGATCTCGGCGCTCTCAGCAAACATGCAACAGGCCATGCTCTACACCTTTGTGCTGATCATGCCGCTGATTCTGCTATCAGGGCTGGCAACACCGGTGAGCAACATGCCCGAGTTCATGCAGATAGCGACTTACGCCAACCCGCTGCGCTTTGCTATTGATCTGGTGCGCCGAATCTATCTGGAAGGCGCGCCACTCACTCTGTTGTGGCATGACTTTATTCCCTTTATAGGAATCACACTTGTGACCATGCCACTGGCGGCGTGGTTGTTTCGCAATAAGCTATAGCGATGGCCGCCTGCATGGATCGCTGTCAGGCTGTTGCCACCGAGGCAGTTTCAGGGGTCGCTTGCGGCGCCGTAACCGGGTGTACTGTTCTGGCGGTGAGCACCAAACGGTTCCAGCCATTGATCGCGACCAGCGCCAGTGTATAGCCGGCAATCTGCGCTTCTGTAAAGAACTCGCGCATGGCGTTGTAATCCTCGTCCGGCGCACCGGTTTGAGATACCAGCGTAATGGCTTCGGCCCAGGCAATCACGGCGCGTTCCCTGGCGCTGAACACCTGTGCCTCACGCCAGACGCAAAGCAGGTCCAGTTGTTGCTCGTTCAAGCCATCTGCACGCGCCTCCTGCAAATGCATATTCACGCAGAATGTGCAGCCATTGATCTGGGAAGCGCGAATTTTGATCAAATGAATCAGTTTTTTATCCAGATCAGGATGCTGCATAACGGCGCCTTCCAGCGCGCACATGGCTTTATAGACAGCAGGGGCGGTTTTGGGAAAATCGTAGCGGGCTTGCATGGTCAACTCCGAAAGTAAGTATGACAGTTGAGATATACCGGATCGGTCTGCGAATACCGGTAGGTCAGTTGGTTGTTGCCTGGCCCCTGCAACATACACGGCTTGCTGCCCGTGAGAATGCCTGATGCCGATGACAATTGAAAACCATGAATGCATGTTAGAACACCGGGCGGCCAGACAAAAGAGCCAAGATTGTGAATTTGCGGTAGGCCATGAATGTTCCTGCAGCCGATATTAGTTTGGTGCGAGTCGTTGCGCAGAACAGAAAAAACTATGCAATGGCCAACCGTTCGGGGTTTGGCAAAAGGAACGCGCTCCAGACTGCCCATCCCTACCGTCTCGTCTGCAAACCGACCTGCAGCAGCGGCAGAATACGTTCACCCAGCTTGCGTGCAGCATCGCGCGAGGTGACGTTGGTAAAGCTCATCAACAGGCCATACGTAACAGGCGGCTGCAAATACCAGCTGGAAAGACCGTGCGCAAACATGCCCTGTCCACATATTCTCTGTGCAATCGCTACGTCATCCATCTGCATCCCATCATGAGGACGCAATATCAGGTGCATACCGCCGGGTTCGAGCTCTACGCGCAACCGATTACCCAGCACGTCCATTAATCCCGCTGCCACAGTCTCACGACGCTCAGCGTACAAGCGACGCATCCGCTGAATATGGCGACTGAAATGGCCTTCCTTCATGAAAGCGGTAACGATCGCCTGCACCAATGCCGGCGCACTGCTGCCCAGCACCTGTGTCGCATCGTCAAACCGCGTTACCAGTCCCCGCGGTACAACACAATAAGCCAGACGAAGGCCGGGAAACATGACTTTGCTGAACGTCCCCGAGTAAATCACCCTGCCCTCGCCGTCCAGGCTTTTAAGTGCAGGCAACGGGCGCCCCAGATAACGGTACTCACCGTCGTAATCATCTTCAATAATCCACGCTTCGCTTTGGGCAGCCCAGTCCAGCAAAGCCGCACGTCGCGCCAGCGACAGCGATACACACAGGGGGCTCTGATGTGCAGGCGTGACCACTGCCAGACGGGCATTTGCTGCACGCTGTTTGCCCTGCTCAACACAAATGCCCTCACCGTCGACAGGCACCGGAACCAGCTCCAGTCCCGCGCTTCTGAGCACATCCCTGGTTGGCGCATACCCGGGATCTTCCACCCATACCCGGTCGCCGGTCATCAGCAACGTGCGCGACACCAGGTCAATGGTTCCCCGATAGCCGGATGTCATAAAAATCTGCTGCGGGATGCAGTCGATGCCGCGCGACACGCGCAGATAGCCGGCAATGGCCTCACGTAGCCTCGTGGCGCCGGCAAAGGGCGGATAAACCATATCCTCTATCTGGGTGCTACGAGCACAGCGGGCGGCCAGGCGGGCCCAGATTTTACGCGGAAAGGCGTCCAGCGCTGGCAAACCCAGTTGAAATGGCGGGACGGGCGGATGCGCTGGCAGCGTATCAAATGTGGCCGCCACCGGTTCGGCTGGCAGGCGCGTACCACCCAGATGCTCCAGGCCGGGCATAACGACCGTTCCGGCCTGGCCCCGAGCCTGCACATAACCTTCAGAGGCCAGCAAATCATAGGCAGACTCAATCGTGCCACGAGCCAGGCCCAGCTCCTTAGCCAGCGCACGCGCAGCCGGTATGCGCTCTCCAGGCGATATCAAACCGTCTGTAATGGCATGGCGCAGACGCAGATAAATCTGCTGGTACAAAGGCATACTGGCATGTGGATCCAGTGACGATAAACCATAGCGCTGTGTCGAATTCATGGACTAGTCCGTATCGTAATTCTTGGCTCTTCAGATTATGGCATAAGCACATTAATATTTTTCTCTGAAGACCTCTGAAGACTTATCACATTTGAAAAGGAGACCGCAAATGACACAGCCAGCCCAGGTTGCCAGTCCTGCCGATGAACGCAATGACAGGGATCCAACGGGGCAACCCGTACCGCTCTTAGTGACCCACCTTGACAGTGAAACTCAGATTCGTGCTGCCTTCACCGTCATGCAACAACTGCGTCCACAGCTGAAAGATGCAGATGATATGCTGGCCCGTGTGCAGCGAATGCAGCAAAGCGCCGGTTATCGCATGCTCGCCGTACTGACTAATACAAATGTGATAGCCATTGCCGGCTATCGCCTCCAGGAAAATCTCATTTACGGTCCGTTCCTGTACGTTGATGATCTGGTTACCCTGGGCACAGCCAGAGGCCAGCGCTGCGGCGCCAGGCTGCTGCAGGCATTACAGACGATCGCGATGGATGCTGGTTGCACGCGTCTTGTTCTGGATACCGGCCTGGCTAACTCGCTTGCCCAGCGTTTTTATTTTCGCCAGGGCTTATTGAGCTCTGGATTGCATTTCAGTATGACGCTACCGGTCTCCACTTGACGCCACTTAAGGTACGTACGGCAATAACGTTATGACGATCGTCCTCATCTTTTAATAATATACTTTATATTTAAATTAATTAAACTACGAAATAATCACAGATGTGATCTTGATTTTTTTTACCATCACCATTAATCGCGTCTTCGGATACGTGCGCTTCAAATACGGAACACCAATGAAATTATTACATTTGACATTCAGTCCTCGCGGAGAAAATTCTGAAAGCACGCAGCTATCTCAGGCCATCGTTGACCAGCTTTGTAACCAGTACTCTATAAGCCATATCACCAGCCGCGACTGGCGTCTTCATGCAACCTCGGCGATTGATGCCAACTACGCCACAGCGCTGTCCAGTGCCGCCCGTAGCAGCGATGAAGGATTGTCGTATGAGGGATCGCTGGAAGAATCAGAACGTTTGATATGCGAACTTGAAGAAGCGGATATGGTTGTGATTGGGACCCCGATGCACAACTTCACCGTGCCCGCTACGCTCAAAACATGGATCGACCTTGTGGTACGCGTCAACCGCAGCTTCACTATCACCCCTTCAGGAAAAGTGGGTACGCTGAGCAACAAGCCGGTATATATTGCGATTGCAGCCGGCGGCTTCTTTGGTAGCGAACAGAGTCGCCAGCCGGATTTTCTGACACCCTATCTGAAAGCCATTCTGGGAACGATCGGGCTGCATGATTTGCGATTTTTTTCAGCGCAGGGGATGGCGCTGGATATAAGCAAAGTCAAGGTGCAGAGGCAGAAAGCGCTTGATCGGATAACGAGTATCGGGACCGAAATAATCGAGTCAGAAGGAACGTGAAACGAGCCAATAAAGTCTGCCATAAAGTCGAGTATGAAACGCCAGAAGTGACATCAGCATATCTGTATGCCCCGAGCCTTATTCGTACTCTCAGGTGTTCGACTCATCGACCTCCATTTCTCTCACCGCCTTGTCGAAGTCACTTTCAAATAGTCTATCCTGCACAATTCTGTATTTCTCAAACTCACTTTCTGCGCGTGCCTGAGCCAGTTTTGCGGAAATCCCGCCGCTGTCTTTTAGCACATCCCGGTCATCAAACTCCAGAAAGGCGTCCAGACGCTTGGACCAGTCTTCCATGCTCATGGGAATCTTGCGCCGAGCACGATCCTCGGCCAATTCCAGATAGGCATTGACGATACGACCCAACGAGTCCGATTCATCCTTAGTCAGGTAGTTCTTGGCGACGGCCACGTCAGTTTTCAGTATCTTGCCTTCAGGTGCACTCGCCCAGGAAGTGAGTCCCATATGCGGCTTGCTACTATCGGCCCGCTTGTGAACCTACTCTGCAGCGGTATGGCCGTGGATGGCGAAATGCAGTTTGTTCTGCACCTTAGCAAAGAATGCCTTGGTAGTGGGTGCATCCTTGTTGTAATCCACACTGGTGGCGTAGATGTCGGTGATCTTCTGGTAAAAGCGTCGCTCGCTGAGGCGGATTTCGCGGATTTCCGCCAACAGGCGCTCGAAGTAATCTTCGCCCAGGAAGCTGCCGTTTTCCATGCGCTGGCGATCCAGTACATAGCCTTTAATAGCGAATTCACGCAGTACACCAGTCGCCCACTGGCGGAACTGCGTTGCACGTATGGAGTTGGCGCGATAGCCGACGGAAATGATGGCATCGAGATTGTAGAAATCCACAGTTCTGGAGACTTCCCGACTACCTTCTTGCTGAACTATCCGGGATTTCCGGATAGTTGCCTCAGACATAAGTTCCTGGCTGGCAAATATGTTCTTCAGATGCTCGTTGACCGTGCGCACGTCTACCCCGAACAACTCTGCCATCAGCTTCTGCGACAGCCATAGCGTCTCATCCTCATAGCGTCTCATCCTCATAGCGGGCCTCGATGCTCTGTTCGCCGGCCTGGCCTGTGAAGATCAGGAACTCAGCTGTGCTGTTACGAATCAATTTTTTTCCATTCATACCAAACTATCTCCACTTGGGCTGTACTTAGACCAAGTATGCAACACTGCGATTCCCTTTACTTTAACGCCAATGCGATAACGCAGCCGGGCTAAATATGTCCACCTACTCCTTTGAATTTTTCGACAAAGGCGGAGATCTTCCGGAAGACACCTTTTTTGAAAGGTACTCCAGATTGAGAGGGCTCAACCTGGGCAGGAATGCATTAAGTTCGTACCATTCTCGCTGACGAATTTGTGCTTCGGTAAGGTGCTAATGTACCGATTTAGCGGATTTTACTTAGCTTGACGCATTGATCTTGCGCTAACCGAGCAGCGCATAAGGGCTGTTTAAATCTATCGCCCAACCATCATTGATATGGCACAAATTGTCTGATAGATTGTTCATGATACCGCCCAGTAACGTCGCCAGCAGTTGTCACTTCCCAATACAAAAATTCGAAAAAATCTCACCCAACAAATCATCGCTGGAGAACTGGCCGGTAATGCTCCACAGCGATTCGTGCGCTAATCGCAATTCTTCGGCGAACAGATCCAGCACTCGATCGTTTTGCGCCGCATGATCCTTGGCATTTAGCAAATGCTGTGCCGCTTTTTGCAGGGCTTCCAGATGCCGCTCGCGGGCCAGCCACGGTGACTCAGCACCGGGGTTCCAGCCTGCAATCTGCAATAATTTACTGCGCAATACATCCAGACCGGTTTCGTGAACAGCAGAAATGAGAATACGCGAAACCTCGTGGCTGCTGGCTGTATTGCCACCTGCCGCGGGTCGTGCAATCAGCGCCTTCAGAGCCGCTTCATCAAGCAGATCGATTTTATTGAAGACTTCCAGCACAGGTGTGCGCTGGGGTAGCCGCTGCGTAATCCCGGCATCCAGTTCGTCGTTTGGCGTGCGCGCATCCTGCAAGTGAATAATCACATTTGCCTTGGCAATTTCCGCCCAGCTGCGCGCGATGCCAATACTTTCCACGGTGTCATCGGTGTCGCGCAGACCTGCTGTGTCAACAATATGGATCGGCACGCCTTCAATATGGATCTGCTGCGTCACTTTGTCGCGGGTGGTGCCGGCAATCGGTGTGACAATCGCAATATCGTCGCCAGCCAGGGCGTTAAGCAGACTGGATTTACCCACATTCGGCTGCCCCGCCAGTACAACGTGCAAGCCTTCGCGCAGAATCATGCCCTGACGCGCCTGCCGCACCAGTTCGGCCATGTCGCCGATAATCCCGCCAAGGGTTTCGCGGGCCTGATATTTTTCCAGAAACTCGATTTCTTCTTCCGGAAAATCCAGCGTCGCCTCTACCAGCATGCGCAAGTGAATAATCTGATCTGCCAGATTGTTCACCTGGGTAGAAAAGGAACCGCTTAATGAGGCCATGGCGCTGCGGGCGGCAGCTTCTGATGAAGCATCGATCAAATCGGCCACGGCTTCAGCCTGCGCCAGATCCAGGCGGTTATTCAGAAACGCACGCTGGGTAAACTCACCAGGCTCAGCGTGACGCATGCGCATTGGCACACCCACCTGCAGGCAGCGATCCAGGATTCTTTTCAATACCGCCGGGCCACCATGCCCCTGCAATTCCAGCACATCTTCACCGGTATATGAATTCGGTGCCCGAAAATAGATGGCGATGCCTTCATCAATCGGCTCACCCTTGCTGTCGCAAAATGGCAGGAAATAGGCATGGCGTGCGGCCAGTTCGCGCCCGAATAACTGCGAGATCAACCCGGTCAGATCGGGGCCTGAAATACGGATGACACCGATACCGCCGCGTCCTGGTGCGGTGGCGATAGCAGCTATAGGATCGTTGGCAGGAGCAGACATAGGCAAGACATCAGTGAAGTTAGCCTATTATATCGGTTATTTCCCGGCCTGATCCTGAAACTTATCAGACAGATTCGGTGTTACGACTGGAGAATATAGTAAGAGGAATAGAATGAATATCCCGCTGTTCGATCCCAAAAATTGGGATATTGGGCATCTGAAACACATTTATGGCGGTAGACCATAGACTTTTCTGCAAATAGTGATAGAATTAAATCTCAGCCACTTGCCCGCACATTGTGCGGGCATTTTTTTTGCTCCTACACGGCGTCAAGCTGTCAAAGACTTCCATACCGCTGCAAACGATAGGGTGTTGCATCAAAACCAGTGTCTTCGCCCGTCATCAAGTCTGCTATCAGCCTGCCTGTAACTGGCCCTAGGGTAAATCCATGATGAGCATGACCAAATGCCATCCACAGACCACGATGACGGAATGCCGGCCCGATTACCGGAAGCATATCAGGGAGGCAAGGCCTGGCGCCCATCCAGGGATTAGCCTCTACCGGTTCACCTAACGAGATCATCTGCGCTGCTTTCGCCCGCGCTTTGTCCAATTGCACTGGAGATGCGTGCGCATCCCGAGGAGCCAGCTCAACGCCTGTCGTCAACCGAATGCCATTTGTCATTGGCGATAACACAAAGCCATGTTCCACATCAACAACAGGATGCGTCAGCATTGAACGCTCGTTCACCCTGAAGTGTTGGTGATATCCCCGTTTTACAGCCATGGGGATTCGATAACCCAATGGCTTGAGGACATCGACCGACCAGGGTCCTAACGCAATGACAGCGTTATTTGTCTGTAAAAGCCCAGCGTCGGTGCTAGTCTTCCAGGTATTCTCACATTGGCGAAGCGTCAGCGCATCGCCCCGCAACAGTCTGCCGCCTCGCTTAACGAAAAGCGCCGCATAACCCCTTACCACAGCGCCAGGGTCGCTGACCGTTACAGGATCCAGCCAATGAATTGCTCCGGCCATGATCGGCTTCAAGTGCGGCTCGTGCGCCGCCAGACCTTGCTGATCCAGTATGCGGTAGCGCAAGCCATACGATTCTAACCTTTCAGCATCAGCAACAGCGCGTGTCAGCCATCGCTGACTGCGTAGGCACTCGATCCAGCCGGTACGACGAAATAGATGTGTGATACCGGCTGCTTGCGCCAGCTCATCATGCTCCAGAACACTGCGTTCGATCATGGGCAGCATGTGAGCCGTGGCCTGTGCAAGCCTTTTCGGTGAGGAATGCCACCAGTATCGTGCAAGCCATGTAGCAATTTGCGGCAAAAATAGCGGTTGATAGCTAACGTCAGTTCGTCGGTTGAGCGCATAGGACAGCAATAGACGAATATCACGCGGAAACGCATATGGAATGACGCTGGATCGCTCAATCAGACCCGCGTTACCAAAACTGGTTTCCAGCCCCGGCTCGCGCCTGTCCAGCAAAACAACATCGCGTCCTTTTGCCTGTAAATGCAGGGCGATCGATACACCGACAATCCCTGCGCCTAAAACAACGACATCGGCTTTCAAACGCGACGCTCCCAGTTCATGCGCAAGCGATTGTTGATCAAGCCACGCGCTGCCGATCTGTTGAGCATGGTCATCATTGCAAAAATTTTCATTCTTCATGCAATTGCATTTGTTATTGATACGCCGCGTGTTGACAATGTGATCACCCCGATATCGTTTAGACATCATTCCTTGACTGTTTAGACTGAAATCTCCATCGAGTTTGGACACCACCGCTGGGCGTTGTCTCCAACAGAGGAATAGCTGACAGCAGTTCGCGAGTATAGGCGTGTTGTGGTGCATCGAATATAGCGTCACGACTACCTTGTTCGACGATTCTTCCTTTTTGCATCACCGCTACACGATCCGCAACCTGCTCCACGACGGCAAGATCGTGACTGATGAATAGACAAGAGAAGCCGTAATGTTTTTGCAGTTCTGAAAAAAGACTCAAAATTTGAGCGCGAACGGTAACGTCCAACGCCGATACCGGTTCGTCAGCAATCACGAATTTTGGCCTTCTGGACAACGCACGGGCTATGGCAATGCGTTGTCGCTGCCCTCCTGACAGTGCATTTGGATAGCGATCGGCATATTCCTGTGCAGGCAGACCGACCTCGTCAAGCACCTCGTCGATTCGCCGGTTTCGTGCGCGATGCTCCATTTGGGGCACCGAACGCAAGGACTCTTCCACCAGCTTGCGCACCGTCATTCTCGGGTCCAGTGAAGAATACGGGTCCTGAAATACCATCTGACAATCATGCCGGTACCGTTGCCAGGAGGAACTAGCTCTATCGACGGGTTCACCATCAAATGCCAGATGCCCATCCGTTTGGCGTAACAGTCCGGCAATGGTCCAGCCCAATGTGGTCTTTCCCGAGCCGGAACCACCGACCAGAGCCAGAACTTCACGGGCGTGAATCTGCAGATCGATGCCGTGTAAGGCTCTGACCCCCTGGCTTTTCCTGAACAGGGCGCCGCGCCCTGGATAATCCACCACGATATTCTTTGCCTCGACAACCGGCGTCACCGTTCGATCAATCTTCCGCGCCTGGCCTCGTACAGGCAGAGACGACAACAGTTTTCTGGTGTATGGATGCCTGGGTGCAGCGATGATGTCGGCTGTAGGCCCCTGTTCGACGATTCGGCCATGTTCCATCACAATAACTTTATCCGTATACCGCGCCACCATCGGCAAGTCGTGGCTGATCAGCAATACTGCCGTTTGTTGCTCACGCGTGAGTTCGACCATCAATTCCAGCACATCGCGCTGAACGATGGCATCGAGTGCGGTCGTCGGCTCGTCTGCAATCAGCAGCTCTGGTTTGACCAACATCACGGCGGCCAGCATGATGCGCTGTCGCATCCCGCCAGAAAAGTGATGCGGATAGGCAGTCAGTGATTTTTCGGGATCCTGAATGCCAATGCGCGAGAGCATTTGCACTGTCAATTCCCGCCGCCTGACCGCCGTATGATCACTGTGCAACGCCAGTCCTTCGTCCAATTGCCGGCCAATCGTCATCGAAGGATTCAGCGATGTCATGGGCTCCTGAAATACCATCCCGACTTTGGCACCCCGCAGTTGGTGCAATCGCTTTGAAGGCATCGCCGTGACATCCTGGCCATCAAACGCAATACGGCCCTCAACTCTCTTAATCGCAGGCGGCTCCAGGCGCATGACAGCACGTGCTGTCATACTTTTACCTGAGCCAGATTCACCGACGATACCAACGATTTCGCCGCGCATAATGGCAAAGCCAATATCGTCAACCACCCGTTTTCCACCTTGACGGGTTTCAAGCTGAAGGTGATTCACCTCTAAAAGCGGTGTTGCGTCCATTATTTCCCCTTAGCGTATGGATCAAGTTTGTCTTGCAGCGCATCACCCAGCAAATTGATACCAAGTAAAGTCATGGAAATACACAAGCCCGGGAAGATGCCCAGCCAGCTAGCTTGCATCATAAACGGCCGGCTTCCCGCCAGCATGTTGCCCCATGTGGGGGCCGGTGGCGGCACGCCAAGCCCGAGAAAACTGAGTGAGCTTTCCGCCAGCAGAACCCAGCCAAACATGGAAGTTGCCAGCACGATCATGGGACCAAAACAGTTGGGAAGAATATGCCGAAACAAAATGAAAGTTTCGGAATTACCCATAATGCGGGAAGCGTGAATGAATTCCCTTTCCCGCAAAGGCAATACGGTGCCTCGCACCAGCCGCAGTACCGAAGGCAGATAAGCGACACCCAGCGCTACAACGATGCCGTACTTGTTGGCACCCACCACTGCCAGCAAGCCCAGCGCAAGCAATATGCCGGGAAACGCGAGCAACGCATCAGTAAAACACATCATGATACGATCCACCCACCCGCGCACATATCCCGCGATCAACCCGAGCACCGTACCGACAAACATGGCGATAAAAACAGTCATGAAACTGATGCCTACACTGGTGGTTGCACCATACAGAATCCGGCTGAACGTGTCGCGACCGAATTCATCTGTACCCAGCCAGTAAATAGCGTCAGGGGCCTGTAATCGATGCCCGAAATCGAGGGCCATGGGATCAAACGGCGTCCAGAATGCGCCTAACAAGGCAGCCGTCAGGATCACACCACAAAGCAGGGATCCAAGCAGGAGGTTGGTATTAATGTTCGATTTCATGACACAGTCACTCGCGGATCGAATATGGGGTAACAAAGATCTACCAGAAGGTTGACCAAAACATAGATCAGGGCAATGAACAGCAAGCACCCCTGTATCACGGGGTAATCACGTGCGAAAATCCCGTCCACAAGTAAACGTCCCAAACCGGGTATCGTAAATACTGTCTCGACAACCGCTACACCACCCAACAAATTGCCCAGTACTAACCCGATCAGTGTCCAGGTAGGACCAAAGGCGTTCTTGAATGTATGACGCCAAAGCACCATTCGTTCTGAGAGTCCTTTGGCCCTTGCGTGTGTGACATAATCAAGCCGCAATACATCCAGTGTAGAGGCCCGCGCCATCCTGAGAATGACGCCGATTTCGTGCAAAAACAGAGTGGTGATCGGCATGACAAGATAGAGTATGCCGGCACGCCAATCTTCCATTGGAGAGACATAACCCACCACGGGCAGCCAACCGAGGTGTAGCCCAAAAAAAAGCAGAAACAAGAGTCCCAGCCAGAAGGTCGGGATCGAAAGCAAAAGTGTTGCTGTGCTCACCAGTATGGTATCGGACAGTTTGTTCTGGCGCCAGGCTGCAATCATCCCGGCAGGGACTGCGACCACACTGGCAAACAACACGGCACACAACACGATGGGAGCACTGATAGTGAACCTCTGTAAAACCAGAGAAGTAACGGATTCACCCGTCGAGATCGAGACCCCCAGGTCCCCTCTGAACACATTGCCAAACCAGATTGCCATCTGCTCAGGGAGACTGCGATCCAATCCAAGTTGCCTGCGCAGCTCTTCCAGACTGGCCGGATCTGCCATGTCGCCAAGCATGAGTGCAGCGGGATCACCAGGAATCAGGCGAATAAGCATAAATACTGTGATCGCGACTATCAACAGTGTAGGGATTGCCATTACTACACGGGTGCATATAAACCGGAGCATAATGTACTATTCCAATTCAAACAGACAGCGTAAACCGCTGAAAGGCAGGTCGCACCGCTGGCAGAATAGCCACCTCCATCACGCCTTCGGCAGGACGCATCAGCACTGTCGCGGCCGTCGCGCTCAAATGGTCGCCGGATGTGGCTTTTTGAGGGGGTCGGCAAACGGCATAGGGATAGCCAAATTGATCCATAAAGGCTTGTCTGAAGGTCTCAAAATCGATTTTTCCGGTATGTCTTGTGAGGTGCCTGAGTACACGCCGGCCTCGATAAATAGAATCGGGGCTGGGTAGCCGTTCTCGCAACTTAACCAGCGCTACCTCACTCTCCCAATGATTGGCATGAACAAGAAAACCATTTTCAGGATGCAGAAGAAAACTCTCATCGGGTGCGCATTCAATATCAATGGCTTCGCCTTCACTGTGACTAAGCATCATATTGTTTGCCACCGATTTGGGACTATGATACACAGCCCTAATAGCATGAGCGTAATGTGGGGTTTCGAGTGCCTTGCGGCGGATCAATGGCAAAGGGATTCCATTGCGCATAGCAGCGCGATCCGATTCGAGATTATTGCCCGTAATTGCAATTCCTGCGGCATTGAAGCCTGAACGCGCAAGCTGCCCGGCTTCTGTGAATACCAGGATATCAGGTCCGTCATCCCGGGCAATATGCATGACGATACACGTTTCTGCACATTCGACTCGCCAGTCCCAGTTTTGACCATGCATCAGCACCCCATCGACGCTCATTTCAGGCAGGACCACTGCAGCAGTGCAGCCGTCAGGCGCGAGCGTATCTGGCTGCATTCGGGCATACATCAACAACTCACGTCTGGCATTGATAACCACAACATGCTCGAACGGAATCTGTGCGCCTTCGGCAATACCTCTCATTTCTTCAACATAAGTGGCGTCGAATGCCTCGATAGCCGGCAAGAATTCCTGAATCAGCGTGTGCAGTCGAGCGGGACTGATATCACGTTTGGTCAACAATCCTACATAAAACTGCGCAGCCTTTTGAATGCGATCCTTCGCCTGTTCACCGTGCTGGTGCCCTCTTTCCCTGGGCCCACCGTTGATTCTTACAAACGGCAGAATATTATCGTCATACATATTTGGATATCTCATTTCGTATTGGTTCAATTCATTCAAACAAGCGCCATTTGCACACGTTTGCGATATTTACTTTTTACTCACCTGCCACAAACGGGCTGAAGATCCCGGCCAGCTGGTATAGCCCTGCACTTTGCCGGAGGCCGCATCAATCGTGATGCCGTTATAGAGCATCACCATAGGCACATCTTCCAGAAAATCCTTATGTAATTGATCGAGCAATGGTTGTCGTTTGGCCCTGTCACCTGTCGCCATCGCTTGATCCAGCAGTTCCAGATCAGCAGGGTTGTCCCACACCTTGCGTTTCTGTACTTTTTTGTCTCCCATGAAATGCTCGTACAGTAACGCGTCGTCAAAACGTGGTGAATAAGAGAATGCCATCATTTGGTATTTCCCGGAGTTGTAGCGATCCAGTTGAGTTGCCCAATCCATCACGTCCAGTTTTACATTGACACCAGCCTGTTGCAACATGGCCTGAGCCAGTATGGCTGCGTTATACATGGACGGGTAATCCTTGTTTGTAATCAGGGAAATTTGCTGCCCTCGATATCCTGCTTTCTGTAATAATTGTTTTGCTTCATTCACGTCATACTTCCACCCCAATTGCTGCACAGATGTATAGGACGGCGTTCCTATCGGAATAACAGAATTGTTCGGCTTGCCCAATCCATCAGTCACCATCTCAACCAATGATTTGATGTCTATTGCAGATGCAATCGCGCGACGCATCGGTTTTGTCATCAGTGGATCAGCGGTCTGTAGCAGGATCGTATTGCGCCGTGCTGTGTAGCTATGTGATATTTGCAAATTGGCATTTTTCCTAAGTTCACCATAATCGGAACTGGTAATATCCGGAATCAGATCCAGATCACCGCGGACCAGTGCTGCCTTTGCTGCAGAAGCATCTGGTACCACCAAAAACTTCACCCGATCCACCAGCGGTTTCTTGTTTCCTATATACCCGTCTGCCGTGCCTTTCAGGTTTGCATAATCCTTGAAAGCGAGCAGTTCGACGTAGGATCCTTTGCTCCAATTGCCCAGCTCGAATGGCCCGGTGCCAATTGGTTTATCCCAACTTCCATCTGCTTTTACCGAGGCCTTGTTCAAAATCCCTGTCATTCCGCAATCGGGACGTGCCAGTGTGCTCAGAAACATCGGATCGGATTTATCAAGTACGAATTTCACGGTAGTTGCATCCGTTGCCTGAACGTCGGTCACCTTGGTACCATTGCGACCGCTGAACTCCGCACGACATCGCCAACCCACGTCTGGATTCATATAATGTTTCCAGCTCCATACGACATCTTCAGCCTCAAGCAACTCTCCGTTATGAAACTTGACTCCCTTGCGCAAAAAAAATGTATACGCCAGCCCGTCCTCTGATTCTTCGACGCGTTCTGCCAGAAGCGGCTTCACTGTGCCTACATTATCGAATGCAACCAGTCCTTCGACCACATGTGAGACAAGCATATCGGCTGTGCTGTCTCGGTTCACGCCGGGTTGTGAACTGCGTAAATCGGCCGGTATCTGGACATTGAGTGTCTGGGCGCATGCGCTCCCGACAAAAATACCGGCCAGAGAAAAAAGGGAAAGCAGATACTTGTTCATATTGTGCAGAGCTCCATTTTCACGAAAGATAAGACAGGCTTCCAACTTCCGGCCCGATTTTTGTCAACTTATTTAAATACGGCCCGATGCGCGACGCTGCTCCAATATATCGGCAAAAAAACCGGTAATTCGATCAATACAATCTTCCCAGCGGTGAGACACACCTGGTACAACATCAAACTGTACGTTGACGCCTGCCGCCTCGAAAGAACGACGCAGTGTATCCAGGCGTTCAGGACGTGTCTGCCCTGCATCATTTGCGCCGTCCATCCAGTGACGGCCTCCGGGTTTATGGGTTATTTCCCAAGTCTCGATATCTGCATCACCGACAATCATTTGTACCGGTACGCGCGCCAAGGAGTCCACATCGATTTCAATGTTGAAAAGCTCCGCCACATTACGAGTTCCGACCCACCAGTCTTGTTCCGGGTTAAGCAACGTTACCGAGCCCGGAGCGCCCACGGACGCAGCCCAGACCCGCGAAGGATGCAATATGGTGAACCGATGAGTGAAGTGCCCGCCCCCCGAAAATCCGAATAGGCCGAAGTCCTTGAATTTGAAGCCGTAGCGCTGATTGATCTGTTCGACAAGACTCAACAAGACGAGATCGTATCGAATATCACCTTCGCGAATATATTTGTAGCCATTGCGATTGTCATCACCAAGAACACCAACAGGAAATAGCGGGCAAAGAACTACGCAATTGTTCCAACGCGCAAAATGGCTGAAGGCGTCGCGGTACTCAGTGATGGTTCGTCCTGTTCCATGTACAGCCACAACCAACTCAGGAGCCGATTCAGCGTTGTGAACCGAACGCGGCACATACATGCAAAAGCTAAAACGCGGATCATCGCGGCAAGAGAAAATCGTCGTATGCCCTAAATCATACATATCTTCCCCGCGAAATTCCGGTGTGACATCTGCGGTTGTTACGGACATAATCATTTCCTCTTAAGTTTATGCGCATAAATTGTGTACATAAAGTATACGCACAAAAATGCGGCCATACAAGGTATAATGTAAACACACTACAACAAATTGCAGCCGTAATTAGCGCAGAAGGAATGTAGCCATATGGCAAAGGTACGAGGTAAAGTGCCCCGTATGCTGGGTGACGAAATCGCGTTGGAAATACGCAATGGTGGCTTTCGACCCGGTGAATGGATACGTCTGAGTGATATCGAGGAACGTTTCAAGGCGTCGCGTTTTGACGCGCGTCGCGCCCTGTCTGAACTTGTACTTCGCCAGGTTCTTGAACATGCGCCTAACCGTGGCTATCGTGTCTATGCGCCCGACGCTGAAACCATCCGGCATGTAAGAGAAGCACGTGTTTTTTTGGAAAAAGAGAGCATTCGCAATGTCGTCAGGAACATAGATCCGGGCACCCTACATCAGCTCAAAACGCTGGCCACTGAATTTCGTAACGCGGCCGACCACGGCACGCGCAGCGAACAGAATGAAATCAACAACAGATTCCATATTTTGCTGTTTTCCTGCAGTGGAAATCCGGTTATCGAAGGCATGATCGAAGACTTAAGACAACGTCTTGGAGGCTCTTCACAAGCCGTGTGGCAGTCACGCGATGCCTTGCTGCAGAGTGCGCTGGATCATATGGACATTGTCGCAGCACTCGAAGCGCGTGATGTCGAGCGCTCCGTCCGCCTGATCGAACGACATATCACTCGTTCGGGTACGTAAGACGCACCGCAGTGCGTCAGACTAAATTGGTTGCTGTTACTGTTCAATAAGCAGAACGAGCAGACTTGCGATATTAAGGCGCACACATCCACCCTTGCAGGGCATGCCTTCAACAGCACACACCTCTGCAGGGAATGTTCGCCCGCTTACTTCGCAAACAACTGGCTCATGTCCTTGAAGGCCTTAAATTCCAGTGCGTTGCCACAGGGGTCAAACAGAAACATGGTGGCCTGTTCACCCACCTGCCCTTTAAAGCGAATGCCTGGTTCTATCACAAACTTGGTATTACGCGCTTTCAGGCGCTCTGAGAGGGCTTCCCACTTGTCCCAGTCAAGCACAACACCAAAATGCGGCACCGGCACGTTATGGCCATCTACAGCATTGGTATGCGCATGTTCCTGACTCGCTGTTTTCGGATGTTCATGAATAACCAGTTGGTGACCGAAAAAGTCAAAATCGACCCATTGTTCGCTGGATCGCCCTTCCGGCAGGCCAAACACCTCGCCATAGAAATTGCGTGCAGCGGCCAGATCGTAAACGGGGATGGCTAAATGAAAAGGTGAAAGGCTCATGAGTTTTCCTGGTTAGATCGGTTGATATAAGGTCAAACGGTACGTTTGGTCATAACTGCACCGGTAGCACTATTGCAATTGCCATTACACGGCAGATTCCCGGCGTGCACAGGGCGTACAGTCGATATTTTTTATTGTAGGCCCGACTTTAAAATAATAATATCAATATATATTTGTAATATACACAAATATTATTTATATATTGATATTGAGACGACCATGATCCGGGAACTCAAAACATTTATTGCCGTATCCCGCGAAGGCACATTTGCGGGTGCCGCACACAAGATCGGCCTGACGCAGGCTGCGGTCAGCGCACAAATGCACCGTCTGGAAGATGAGCTGGGATTTGCCCTGTTCGACCGGCAGGGCCGAGCTGCGAAAATTAATGCCAGGGGGCAACAATTGCTTTTGCAGGCACAGGAACTGATCCAGCTTTACAGCAATCTGGGTGCAACGCCCGTAGCGAACGCCCAGGCCATGCACATTAATGTGGGTGCCATCGCAACGCTGCAACGAACCATTCTGCCCAATGCACTGGCCGCTTTTCACAAGGCCTGCCCCGGGTGCCACACGCGCATTATTCCCGGTGTTTCCATGGATATGCTGAACCTGGTAGACGCAGGTGAGGTAGACATGGCGGCTATCATCCGCCCTCCTTTCCAGTTACAAAGCGAGCTGCAATGGCAAACATTGGCGCGAGAACCCTTCAGACTGATCGTCCCATCTCATGTCACCGGAGACGATTGGGCGCAATTGCTGTCCGAACAGCCGTTCATCCGCTATGACCGTGCATCCTTCGGCGGACGGCTGGTTGATCGCTTTCTGAGAAATATGCATATTGGTCTGAATGAAATTTGCGAATGTGACGAACTTGAAACCATTGCCCGGCTGGTAGAAAATGGCGCAGGTGTCGCGCTTTTTCCGCAAACGGCCGCTTTCACGCGCTGGCCTGCAGGCATTCGCGGCCTTGATTTAGGGGTACATACCTTCTATCGTGAAACAGGCTTGCTGCATAGACAGGCACAAAGTCTGGCTGAACCGGTACGCCAGCTTGTTCAATTCATCACGCAAAGCGCACAACAGCAGCAAGCATTGGGTGCATCCGCGCCGTCGTCTCGTTGATCCTTTCTATTGCTCACAGAGGCACCTCAGCCGGGCCGACCCGATCATCTATTCGCTGCTCTTGCTGCTTTTGCGCCTGCATTCAATGAACGATCAGACTAACTCACCGAACAAAGGGAATCACGATTCGTGACGCGGCATTCATGGCGCATAAACGACGTTATCGCCTAAGTCTTATATAAGACTTTTAAAAATAAACAGTTTTCCTTCGCATTTTTTCATTTGAAAACGTACAATGAATACTTAAAGTATGCCAATTACCTTCGGAATATGATGCAGCGTTATTTAGCCGGATTTCTCTTCGCACTTGCTGGTGCTTTGCTGGCGAACTGGCTGCATCTGCCCTTGCCGTGGATGATCGGCCCTTTGCTTGTGACCGCCATAAGTAAGCTGCGCGGCGCACGCACGCAATCGCATACCGTTTTCCGCAGCATGGGCCAGTGGGTGATCGGCACGTCCCTGGGTCTGTATTTCACCGAAGAAGTCCTGCACATTGTTCTGGAAAACACACTTGCAATTGTGCTGGGCATGTTGTTTGCACTCTTTCTGGGCTGCACAGGCGCTTTAGCGCTGCGCCGCTGGGCCGATGTGGATTTCAAAACGGCCTGGTTTGCCTCGGCTATCGGCGGTGCCAGCGAAATGGCCAATCTTGCCGAACGTAATAACGCGCGCATAGACAGAGTGGCTTCCGCCCATAGCCTGCGTGTATTGCTTGTCGTCGTCACTATTCCGTTTATCTATAAGTTTCTTGGGCTGCACGGTCTGACGGTGAACACCACGGCGGCAATCCCGTTCTCCTATAGCGGCTTTATGCAAATGATCGCCGTTACCTGCGCATTTGGATTTGCATTCGGAAAATTGCGTATTCCCAATCCCTGGGTGCTGGGTCCGCTCTTTATCATGACTGTGTTAACGAGCAATCATATTGAGTTATCTGTCATTCCCCCGGAAGTTCAGCACGCAGGACAAATGTTTATCGGCTGGTCACTGGGCGATAAATTCGGGCCGGATTTCTTCAGACGGGCGCCAAAATACCTCGGCATCGTGGCGCTGGTCTGCGTCGGATCCCTTTGCCTGGCGTTGCTTTTTTGCGTTCTGCTGACATTCCTTTCTGATATCCCGCTGGCAACACTGTATCTGGCAAACAGTCCGGGTGGTATCGCAGAAATGACCATTACTGCAAAAGTGCTGCAGCTGAGCCCGCCGGTTGTAACGGCCTTCCATGTATCACGAATGGTATTTGTGTTACTCGTTACCGGGCCCCTTTACCGATTGCTTTCCAGAAAGTATCAACTCACATGAAGCATCTCGCTCCCGTCCGGCAGGACACTGCCATCAAGTTAATACCATTCATCGTGGGCTGCGCGTTGTTCATGCAGATGCTTGACGCCACCGTGGTAGCGACTGCCCTTCCCATGATGGCGGTGTCGCTGCAATCCACGCCGGTTCGCATGAACGTAGCGATTACCTCGTATTTGCTTGCAGTAGCCGTGTTTGTGCCGATCTGTGGCTGGGCGGCAGACCGTTTCGGGGCGAAACGACTGTTTATTTTCGCTATCAGCCTGTTTGCGCTTACATCACTCACCTGCGCATTATCGTGGGATCTGGCTTCCCTGACGATATCCCGATTCATTCAGGGTATTGCAGGTGCAATGATGGTACCGGTAGGCCGCATTATCATGCTACGGACAATACCTCGTAACCAGATCCTGAAGGCAACTTCCTTTCTCTCTATTCCCGCCCTGCTCGGTCCGATTCTGGGGCCGCCCCTGGGTGGCTTTCTGGTGACTTATGCCTCCTGGCACTGGATATTTCTTATCAATATTCCAATTGCAATTATCGGCATTGCACTTGTGCTCAGGTACGTTTTTGAATATCGCAGCGAGAAAAAACCTAAGCTGGACTGGGTTGGTTTCCTGCTTAGTGGCGTCGGTATGGCGACCTTTGTTATTGGTATAGAGGCCATAGGCAATCATACACATGGATACGTATATCCTTTGCTGCTGCTGGCCACCGGACTGGCATGCACCCTGCTGTATATACGCCACGCAAAACGCCATCCGGAACCCATCATTGATCTGTCGCTGCTGAAAATTCCTACTTTTTCTGCCGCGGTGCTTGGCGGTAACATGACGCGCCTGGCTGTCGGGTCTATGCCCTTTCTGCTTACCCTTCTGTTTCAGGTGGGTTTTGGCTACTCGGCGCTGGCCAGCGGCATGATTACGTTTTCGATGGCCATCGGATCGTTGATGATGAAATTCATTGCGACTGCTGTCTTCGGACGCTGGGGCTTTCGCAAGGTGCTGCTGATCAATGGCACGCTTACCGGATTAATGACAATCACAAATGCATTCTTCATTGAGAGTACACCCGTTTTGCTAATGGGTACCCTGCTTCTCATTGGCGGTTTTTTCCGCTCATTGCAGTTTACCGGCGTCAATAGCCTTGCCTTCGCAGACATCGAGCCGGAACAGATGAGCCAGGCCAGCTCGTTTTCTGCCACCGCACAACAGATCGGTATTAGCCTGGGCATGGGTATCGCTACCGTGACGCTGGATCTGAGCATGCAATTGAGAGGCGCCAGCCATGTTTCCATTGCTGACGTCCATGCCGGGTTCTGGGTAATCGGCTTGCTGTCTATTGTCGCTGCCTACTGGTTTTATAAACTGGATCCGAAAGCGGGCGAAGGCATTACTGTACACAAGGAACGGAAAAACCGCGTCCGCTTCAGACGCCGACGCAAATCAGCGACAGTCTCTGATAGCAAATCACCAGCGACACAGCAAAACATCGCCGACGTCAAACAGTAGATGCAACGGACAGTGCAGTAAAACAGCCTGATTGGAACAGCCTCAAGTCATCTCACTCAGCTGTTGCCCCAGCCGGCTATATTGCCCGGCTATATTGTCATGCCGCCATTGTTGTCCTGCCGCTATTGCGCCCCACATTTCTACAATCGTTTTTCCACACAATCTGTTCAGCCATTTATTTTTTTATCTCTTCCAAGCATCACCTCTTTCTAATAATATTTCAATTGAAATAATTTTAAAGAAAACAAGCTGCCCCTGTGTGTTCTGCTAAAGCCATCCTTAACGTCTCGCTCAGTCTACCTCACAAATCTCAAACAACAGCAAATTCGCAAGCAAGACGGCTACACTATGGCAAGCCTCGTCATCCTGACGCACAAGCTTACGTAAACCGAACAAATGGTCGCGAAGAATACTTACCCATCTGGAATACGCGATCAAAACCCCCTTTCCCTCTGCCTTTATGAATAGCTTTTTTAGACGGTCCAGACCTTTTCTTTTTTGTATACTCGCCGTCCTGCTGACCGGGTGTTCTTTGCCCTCTCTGGATAATCGACCAAACAGCAAAGCCCTGACTGAAGCTCAGGTTAGAGACACGGCGCTGGGCAAGGTCATACAGCCCGAGGTTCAGGCACACCCGGGAAAAAGTGGCATTTATCCACTGTCCAACGCCCATGATGCGTTCGCTGCACGCTCACTCCTGGCGCGCGCCGCGCAAAAATCGCTGGATGTGCAATATTACATCTGGCATGGCGACATCACCGGAACCCTGCTACTTGAAGAACTGCGAGCGGCAGCTGACAGAGGCGTCCGCGTTCGCCTGCTGCTGGACGACAACGGTACGGCAGGTCTGGATGAGGAACTTGCTGCCCTGGATAGCCATCCAAATATAGAAGTCCGGCTATTTAATCCGTTTGTCGTACGCTGGCCAAAAGTGATCGGTTTCGCTACGGACTTTATGCGCGCCAATCGTCGTATGCACAATAAATCGTTTACGGCAGACAATCAGGCAACCATTATCGGCGGGCGCAATGTCGGTGATGAGTATTTCGGTGCCGGTGAATCGGTCTTGTTTGCTGACCTGGATGTGCTGGCTATTGGCAAGGCTGCACACGACGTTTCCACGGATTTCGATCGATACTGGGACAGCAAGTCATCATATCCGGCAAGCCTGATCCTGCCAAAAGTCGACGCCGACACTCTGCCCAAATTGAAAACCAGGGCCGACAATCTGATAAATTCCCAGGCCGCTGCCGAGTATTCGCAAGCGATTAAAACCTTGCCATTTATCTCGACCATGCTTGAAGGCGATCTGAATTTCGAGTGGGCGGATGTGCGTATGGTTAGTGATGATCCTGCCAAAGGCCTGGGCCAGGCAACATCAAGTGGTTTACTGGTTCATCAATTGGCTGAAACCCTGGGCCGCCCTTCCCTTACCGTTGATCTGATTTCCCCGTATTTTGTGCCTACCGCTGCTGGGGTAGATGCATTTACAAAAATGGCGCAGACCGGTATAAAGCTGCGGGTCCTGACCAATTCACTTGATGCCACGGATGTGTCTGCGGTTCATGCAGGCTACGCTAAACGCCGCAAAGATCTGCTGGCCGCCGGTGTCACTCTTTACGAGCTGCAACGCATGTCCGCCACCGATAAACCAAAAGAAGGTGCTGGTCCGTTTGGCAGTTCCGGGTCCAGCCTGCATGCAAAAACATTCGCTGTTGATCATAAGCGCGTATTTATCGGCTCATTCAACTTCGACCCCCGATCAGCGAATCTTAATACCGAAATGGGCTTTTGTTATTGAAAGTCCCAACCTCGCGCTGCAAATGGAAAACGCTTTTGATAAGGAAATCGCCAGACATTCGTACGAGGTTCGTCTGTCTGAAACAGGTGACATATATTGGCTTGAGCATAGTGGCGATAACATCATTCGCCACGATTCGGAACCGGAAACCAGCTTCGTTAAACGTACCATTGTATGGTTTCTGTCGTTACTACCGATAGAATGGCTACTATAGCGACCGGGGATGACACTTTTTTTCGCAGTTTATTAATATCTTTATTAATGTCTTTATTGATGTTACGGGCTTAATGCCTCTACAGATGTTGCGGATCATATGATTTCTGTGAGGCGGATCTGAAATCCTGCGTCTCAGAGTGAACAGATCTTATTTTCTCATTCATCTTAATGTATGCAGTATCCTGCCCCGACAACGTACCTGAATGTCGGGGCCAACCGCATTACTTGATGGCAGCGGCAATTTGCTTAGCCAGCGCCTCAATATCCTCCATATCTCCTTTGACGCGGGCATGGCGTTCCACTGTTTGACCAATATACCGGGGAACCAGATGAAAATGCACGTGGTAAACGGTTTGTCCGGCAATCTCGTTATTGAACTGAGACATGATAAAGCCGTCTGCCTTAGTCACTTCCAGCATGGCTGGTGCGATTTTTTTTGCGGTAGCCACACATGCCTGGGCGCCTTCTACCGACAAATCGAGGAGCGTTTCGGCCCCTTCCTTGGTCAGAATGAGCAAATGCCCTCTCGTTTGGGGCATGATATCCATCATCGCATAAGTCTTGTCGTCTTCATAGATTTTGAAAGACGGCGCTTCTCCCCTGAGAATCTTCGCGAAAATATTCTGACTATCGTAGGCCATGTCTGCTCCTCTGTCGCCTGATTAATAACGGATGTGGTCCCGTCGATGGGGGCCGGATATTGCTGCAACGCGGCACCCTACGTGCCATCGCCGGATCATCTCAAATTATAAGCAGGAATTGTGAAAAACGTGGTTGAAGCTATCAGGAAAGCGTAATTTGGCGGCCAGGAAGCGATATCGGCGTCTGTTATAAAGGTTGTCAATTGAATGTTGAGTGCCAATACGTCAGGTTAAGCGTAAATAGCGGCAAAAATAACGAAAAAGCGCACTTATACTTACCGCCCTGCTTCTCCCTGGAATGGCGTGTTAAGTACGTCCTATCTACCCCGCTTTTCATGTTTTAACTGCTTCCCACGTATATCAGCAGAGCAATAGCTGAAACCTACCCTACCCCTGACGGTATTGTCCCGTTCTGAAAGTGGACTGGTTCAGTCAACAGTGCGATCGATTGCTCGTCCAAGAATCGCCTATCCAAGCTCCATCGCCCGCCCTCATACCATTCGGTCCCTGTAGTCCTGCCTGATCCAACTACTGAAGAACCCATATCATCCTCAAACGCCCTCGCTGGCACCACTATTTCAGTCATCAAAACTGAAAATTGGACTTCCCCTCTATCAATGTCTCCTGACCCAATCTTTGTAAACGCAACCAGACAGCTGGGCAAAATACGTAAAAAGTCAGGTCAACGCACCCTAAAAATCCTGCTTTTTTCCAGTTTTGCCCTGTGGATAAGCTCTGGGAGACAAATTGTGAATAACTTCTGTATCAAAACTTGATAAATAGGGGGAAACTGCGAAGTGCCAAAGTTGTTCATTTTTATACACTGATGAAAAGCCCGGTATTCACCAAGCAATTTTTCCCCTAAGTGCATGAATATATGCGCGATTTCATCCGTTTCAACATATCCACAGAGTATCTATCTCTTAATCTGTTATATATTCAAAAAGATTAATAACTAGAGGTGCTTCAACACCGAAAGTGCCTGTTCCAGGGTTCCCTGTTTTTTTGCAAAACAAAAGCGAACCAGGTTATGGTTCGATTCCACATCATCGGGATTACGATAGAAAGCAGAAACCGGAATTAAGGTAACTTTCTTCTCCTGAGTCAGCCATTTCGCAAAAGCCAGTTCGTTTTCCTGAGAAATCTCCGAATAATCTGCCAGGAGGAAAAAGGTTCCCTGGCTGCGAATGGGTTTAAACCGTGTCTGCTTCAGGCCTTCATAGAGAAAATCGTGTTTTTCCTGGTAAAACGCAGGTAATGTCAGATAGGTGGAAGGATCTTCGCTGTAAATACCTAAAGCGACCTGCATCGGAGAACTGACGGTAAAAACCATAAACTGATGCACTTTTCTTAATTCAGCAGTCATTTCTACAGGCGCACAGCAATAACCTATTTTCCAGCCGGTGGTGTGATACGTTTTGCCGAATGAAGAGATATGGAAGGTTCGCGCTGCCAGTGCGGGACGACTACTCAGACTCAGGAACGGTTTTTCATCAAAAACGATGTGCTCGTACACTTCATCTGCAATCAAAAGTACCTTTGTGTCGGCAACAATGGTTTCCAGCGCATCCAGATCACTGGCCCCTAAGGTGATCCCCGTAGGATTGTGAGGAAAATTCAGAATCATCAATCGGGTTTTAGGGGTAATCGCCTCCCCTACTCTGTCCCAGTCCACTGAATAACTGCTTTGTTCATCACCAGGCGCGACTAATGGCACAAAAACCGGGGTTCCACCAGCCAAACGAATGGCCGGCACGTACGAGTCATAACTCGGTTCGAGAACAATAACTTCGTCACCGGCATTGACTACGGCAAGAATGGCAGCCATTAATGCTTCGGTTGCCCCACTGGTAACCGTTATCTCAGTATTCTCGTCATATTGATGGCCATATAGTGTTTTGACCTTTTTTGCGATGTTGCTACGCAACAGCTGGTCGCCAGGCATATAGGGGTACTGGTTGTGTCCCGTTTTCATTGCCTGGGTAACCAGATCGGTGAGTTTTGGGTCCGGATCGAAGTCCGGGAAGCCTTGACCAAGGTTTGTAGCGTTGAAATCGGCCGCCATTTTGGTCATAACGGTGAAAATTGTGGTTCCAACGGCCGGAAGTTTGGATGAAATGCTTGTAATCACTTTTTGCGTCTCTTACTGTATTAATTTTATCAACAGGGCTATAATCTTTATTATGCCTGATTGTTGATGATCTTATGCACAAACAATACCTATATACCCACAGCATATTCACCGTGTTATCAACATAGTTATCCACAATTGTTCCACGTGGAACAATGTAGAGAATGTCTTTTATCTGCTATAGCGTTTAAAATAGCATTTCCGCAAGAACCCCTTTTAATGTTCCACGTGGAACATTTCGCCATTTCTACTATTGAAAGAACAAAATGAACTACCCAGACGAATTTGACGTCATTGTTGTTGGTGGAGGTCACGCCGGTACTGAAGCCGCGCTTGCTGCTGCCCGCTCCGGATCCAAAACCTTGTTGCTGACCCATAATATTGAAACGTTGGGGCAGATGTCCTGCAATCCGTCAATTGGTGGGATAGGGAAGGGGCATTTGGTTAAAGAGATCGACGCTCTGGGTGGCGCAATGGCAATTGCTGCGGATGAAGGCGGAATTCAGTTCAGAATTCTCAATAGTTCCAAAGGCCCGGCAGTACGGGCAACGCGAGTGCAGGCTGATCGGCTGCTATATAAACAGGCAATTCGTTCTCGTCTGGAAAATCAGCAGAATTTGTGGCTGTTCCAGCAGGCTGTCGATGATCTTATTCTTGAAGGGGATAGGGTGGTTGGAGCCAAAACCCAGATCGGTGTGGTGTTTCGTTCGAAAACGGTGGTTCTGACTGCAGGTACCTTTCTGAATGGCTTAATTCACGTGGGATTGAATAATTATTCTGCGGGCAGGGCGGGCGATCCCCCGGCAATCAGTCTTGGACAGCGGCTTAAGGAAATGAATCTGCCGCAAGGGCGCCTTAAAACAGGTACACCACCACGTATTGATGCTCGTAGCATTGATTTCAGTAAACTGGAAGAACAGCCCGGAGATTCTGATCCGGTGCCGGTGTTTTCCTATATGGGGTCGGTAGAGATGCATCCGCGCCAGATTTCGTGCTGGATTACGCATACCAATACACAAACCCACGATATCATTCGCGGTGGTCTGGATCGTTCTCCCATGTATACGGGTGTGATCGATGGAATAGGGCCAAGATATTGTCCGTCTATTGAAGATAAGATAAACCGCTTTGCTGACAAAGACTCGCACCAGATATTTCTGGAACCAGAGGGTTTGCTGACGAATGAGATTTATCCCAATGGGATATCAACCAGTTTGCCCTTTGATGTGCAGTTAAATCTGATTCACACTTTGCCTGGTCTCGAAAACGCACATGTACTGCGCCCTGGCTACGCCATTGAGTATGATTATTTTGATCCACGTGGACTCAAACGCAGTCTGGAAACCAAAGTGATTTCCGGCCTGTTTTTTGCCGGACAGATAAATGGCACGACGGGCTATGAAGAAGCCGCCGCTCAGGGCTTGCTTGCCGGGCTGAATGCATCCAGGCTGGCCAGAGGGCTTGATTCATGGACGCCGAAACGTGACGAGGCGTATTTAGGTGTATTGGTAGATGATTTGGTCACGCGAGGAGTAACCGAGCCCTACCGGATGTTTACCTCGCGTGCAGAGTATCGGCTTAGCTTGCGTGAAGATAATGCCGATTTTCGTTTGACGGAAATAGGGCGGGAATTGGGGCTGGTTGACGATGCGCGGTGGGCCTTCTTTAACACCAAGCGTGATGCGGTTCAGCAGGAAATTTCCCGGCTCGCCGGTACGCGTGTGTCGCCCCGAACGTTCAATGCTGACGTATCTGAAAAACTCCTGGGTTCGCAACTGGAGCGCGATTACTCGCTTGCCGATCTGTTGAAACGCCCGTCCGTGACGTATGACACGCTAACCAATGCAGCCACTGAAGATGGCTCGGTACTGGCCTCTGCGGAACCGCTTTCCGAGGCAGTCAGGGAGCAGGTGGAAATTCAGGTGAAGTATGCCGGCTATATCGCCCGTCAGCAGGAGGAAGTTAAGCGTCAGAGTCATCTGGAAGAGCAGCGTATTCCTGCAGATCTGGATTATGACGCAGTGGCTAGCCTGTCTTTCGAAGTACGGCAGAAACTGAAAGATGCACGCCCCGAGACGGTGGGCCAGGCACGCCGCATTTCGGGTGTGACACCGGCAGCCATTTCCATTCTGTTGATCTACCTGAAACGCCTGCAGCTCTCGGCTAAGACCCTGCGCAAAACAGCGTCCGTCGCAATTGATGAATGAGCCGGTGGGTATGAATGAGCAAGTGAAAGCAGGGCGTCAGGAACGCATCGCCGGCGCAGCCAGCAGTCTGAGGCTATCGATATCCGATGCCCAGATAGCGCAATTGATCGGTTATCAGGATCAGCTATTGCGCTGGAATAAAGTGTATAACCTGACGGCCTTAAGAGATCCGGACAAAGTGCTGATTCAGCACGTTTTCGATAGTTTGTCCGTGATTAATCCACTGAGTGACAAGTTTGCCCCAGGGCGGACAATTTCTGTACTGGATGTGGGCTCAGGTGGTGGTCTGCCGGGGGCAGTCCTGGCTATAATGAAGCCTGACTGGCAGGTGTGCTGCATTGATGCCGTTGAAAAGAAAACGGCATTTATCAGGCAGGCCGCAGGTGTACTTAAATTGCCTAATCTGGTATCTGAACATATTCGTATCGAACGCAAGCCGCCCGCTCAGGCCGACCTGGTTATTTCGCGAGCCTTTGCGTCGCTGGTCGATTTCAGTGACTGGTCTGGCATGCATGTGGGTAGTGACGGACATCTGGTCGCAATGAAAGGGCGGCTGGCGTCAGACGAAGTGTCACAGCTGGAAGAAAAGGGCGCGTGGACAGTTGGGCAGGTTCAGAAACTGAACGTGCCGGAACTGGATGCTGAGCGTTGTCTTGTATGGTTGCAGCAAGTAGGAAAATATGACAAATGAAATAAAATCGCCCCGCGTATTCTGTATTGCAAACCAGAAGGGAGGGGTAGGTAAAACGACGACGGCAATTAATCTGGCTGCCAGTCTGGCGTTACAAAAGAAGCGGGTATTGCTGGTGGATCTGGATCCGCAGGGCAATGCAACCATGGGCAGTGGCATTGATAAAAATAGTTTAAGCTTAAACATTTATCAGGTGCTGATTGGCGAGGCCAGCATCGCTGATGTACGCGTGCGTTCGGAAACCGGGGGCTACGACGTGCTGCCCGGTAACCGGGAACTGTCCGGTGCAGATTTCGATTTGTATGAACTGGAAGAACGGGAGCATCAGTTAAAGAACGCGATTGCTCAGGTTGCCGGCGATTATGATTTTGTTCTGATCGATTGCCCCCCAACGCTTTCACTGCTGACTCTGAACGGGCTGACGTGTTCGAATGGCGTTATCATTCCGATGCAGTGCGAGTATTTTGCACTGGAGGGCCTTTCAGACCTGGTCAATACCATCAAGCGGGTGCATAAGAACATCAACCCTGATCTGAAAATGATCTGGTTATTGCGCGTGATGTATGATTCCCGCGTGACGTTACAGCAGCAGGTCTCAGAACAACTGCTGGAGCACTTCGGCGATAACGTATTCAAATCTGTCGTGCCCCGCAATGTGCGGCTGGCAGAAGCCCCCAGTCATGGCATCCCCGGCGTTCTGTACGATAAGTCGTCGCGTGGTGCCAAGGCCTATCGGGAATTTGGTGCCGAAGTCATCAAGCGCGTCAAAGCAATGGATAAGGAAAAATAGAGGAAATCATGGCAACTGCGTCATCGAAAACGGCCGGCAAGACCGCAGCCAAAAGTACAACGAAAACGCCCGCGAAAGCCGCTTCCAAAGCCGCGGCAAAAACGGTGTCCAGGGTAGCCCCTGCTGCGGCAAAGAAGACCAAGGGCCTGGGTCGCGGATTATCTGCGCTGTTGGGTAACGACATCAATGTGATCGAGGATCTGTCCCGGGACGAGAACAAGGGACCGGAATTGCCCTCCAGCGTACCGCTGAGTCAGATTCGTGCCGGTAAATACCAGCCCCGTACCCAAATGGACGAGGCTGCGCTGAACGAACTGGCTGAGTCGGTGCGCAGTCAGGGCATCATGCAGCCGATCCTGATTCGCCCGATAGCCGGAGATCAGCCGGAGAAGTACGAAATCATCGCCGGTGAGCGCCGTTTCCGGGCAGCCAAACTGGCCGGTCTGGCCGAAGTGCCGGTGCTGGTACGCGAGGTGGCCGACGAAAACGCGGCTGTGATGGCACTGATCGAGAATATTCAGCGCGAAGACCTGAATCCGCTGGAAGAAGCCCAGGGGGTAAAACGGCTGATTGATGAGTTTCAGTTCACCCACGAGCAGGCCGCGCAGGCGATTGGCCGTTCCCGTTCGCTCACCAGCAACTTGCTGCGTCTGCTGAATCTGGCGCAGCCGGTCCAGAATTTCCTGTTGCAGGGCCAGTTGGATATGGGCCATGCCCGCGCCCTGCTGGCAGTGGATTCGGCAACCCAGATCATTCTGGCCAACCAGGTTGTGGCGCGTCAGCTATCTGTGCGTGAAACCGAGAGACTGGTCAACAGCGTCGGCAAGAGCAAGGCGGCGCCCAAGCCCAAAGCGGTGAATCGGGATGTGGAACGCCTTGAAGAGGCGCTCTCAGACCATCTGGGTACCCGTGTCAGCCTGAAAATGGGTAGCAAGGACAAGGGCCAGCTGCTGATTGATTTTCACGGCTGGGAGCACCTGAACTCGCTGTTGGAAAAACAGGGATTGAGCAATATTCTGGAAAGCTGAAGACCCCGGCTGTCAGGAAAAAGTGCAGCCAATTTCCGACAGTTTGGTAAAAATGCGTGGTAAATCGAACGAATCGTCGTTTTGCCTGCAATTAGTACTTGACAGCGAACCGCAAGTACTACATAATCCGTAGTTCTCTTGGTGGAGTGCCCGAGTGGCTAAAGGGGGCAGACTGTAAATCTGTTGGCTTACGCCTACGTTGGTTCGAATCCAACCTCCACCACCAGCCGAATTTGTTCTTTGTGAAGGCTTTTGTTAGTCATTGGCTGCCGGAGTGAGTAAGTTGCCCAGATTTGCAGTTTTGCATCTGCCGCAAGTGGTTATCCTTCGGTTGTAGCAGTGGTGATATTGGGATACGAATAGTACCGCCTCAACAATAACAAATTGCGAATGCAGGAACGTTTCAGGATCCTGCGGGTGTAGCACAATGGTAGTGCAACAGCCTTCCAAGCTGATGATGAGGGTTCGATTCCCTTCACCCGCTCCATCCCGCACCGGTTTCCTATTGTTCAGGCCATATGTACGTTAATTTATATGGCCGGAACAAGTTGTTAGAAAGAATTTGCCCATGTGGCTCAGTGGTAGAGCACTCCCTTGGTAAGGGAGAGGTCGCGGGTCCGATTCCCGCCATGGGCACCACAAGCGTTTTAATTATTTATCCAGCCCCAATCTTCAGGAGTCGGTAATGGCAAAAGGTAAGTTTGAACGTACCAAACCACACGTAAACGTAGGTACGATTGGTCACGTTGACCATGGAAAAACAACGCTGACAGCGGCGATTACAACGGTATTGTCACAGCACTTTGGCGGCGAAGCCAAAGGCTACGACCAGATTGACGCGGCGCCTGAAGAAAAAGCGCGTGGTATCACGATCAACACCTCTCACGTTGAATACGAAACCGAGACCCGCCACTACGCACACGTAGACTGCCCCGGACACGCTGACTATGTTAAAAACATGATCACGGGTGCGGCGCAGATGGACGGCGCGATTCTGGTATGTTCAGCTGCTGACGGCCCGATGCCTCAGACACGTGAACACATCCTGCTGTCACGTCAGGTTGGCGTGCCTTACATTGTTGTGTTCCTGAACAAAGCCGACATGGTTGACGATGAAGAGCTGCTGGAACTGGTCGAAATGGAAGTGCGCGAGCTGCTGTCCAAATACGACTTCCCAGGCGACGATACGCCTGTGATCAAGGGTTCTGCCAAACTGGCACTGGAAGGCGACGAAGGCCCACTGGGCAAACAGGCCATCCTGTCTCTGGCAGAAGCACTGGACACCTACATCCCAACCCCCGAGCGTGCAGTTGACGGTACGTTCCTGATGCCCGTTGAAGACGTGTTCTCTATCTCTGGCCGCGGTACGGTTGTGACCGGTCGTATCGAGCGCGGAATCATCAAGGTGGGTGAAGAGATCGAAATCGTCGGTATCAAAGACACGGTTAAAACCACATGTACAGGCGTGGAAATGTTCCGCAAGCTGCTGGACGAAGGTCAGGCCGGCGATAACGTGGGTATTTTGCTGCGTGGTACAAAACGTGAAGACGTAGAGCGTGGTCAGGTTCTGG
Source organism: Advenella mimigardefordensis DPN7 (assembly GCF_000521505.1). Taxonomy (GTDB): domain Bacteria; phylum Pseudomonadota; class Gammaproteobacteria; order Burkholderiales; family Burkholderiaceae_B; genus Advenella; species Advenella mimigardefordensis. Next base: position 4,683,993 of record NZ_CP003915.1, on the reverse strand, counting down.
CCAAACCCGGATCAATCAAACCCCACACCGGCTTCTCAGCCGAGGTGTATATTCTGTCTAAAGAAGAAGGCGGTCGTCACACACCATTCTTCCAGGGCTATCGTCCCCAGTTTTACTTCCGTACAACGGACGTAACCGGTACGATCAAACTGCCGGAAGACAAAGAAATGGTTCTGCCAGGCGATAACGTATCAATGGACGTAGAATTGATCGCTCCGATCGCGATGGAAGAAGGTCTGCGCTTCGCGATTCGCGAAGGTGGCCGTACCGTCGGCGCCGGCGTGGTTGCTAAAATCACGAAGTAATTGCAGTAATAGCCATTGCAGTACAACGCGGTGCCTGGGTAGTGTATAGTGTTATATGCACTACCCTCCGCTTCTGAACCGCGCAGAAGACAGGTTTACAGGGGTATAGCTCAATTGGCAGAGCGTCGGTCTCCAAAACCGAAGGTTGTAGGTTCGATTCCTACTGCCCCTGCCACCCATTTGTGGGGCTGTAAACAGCTCAATTTAACATGTCAAATAGCAGTGTAGAAACCGTAACAACACCGTCAGACAAGTATAAGATCGTACTGGCGGTGGCCATTATTGCCATCGGCATTTTCGCATATTCATATTTTTCTGATATGAATATCTATGCCCGTGTCGGTATGTTTGTTGGCAGTCTGGTTATTGCTGCTTTGATTTTCTGGTTCAGCGAAGCAGGACGCCGTTCAGTGGATTTTGCTACCGGTTCCTATTCGGAACTCAAGCGGGTGGTCTGGCCAACACGTGCTGAAACCATCCAGATGACCGGAATCGTCTTTGCCTTTGTCATTGTGATGGCCATTTTCCTGTGGCTTGTTGACAAACTGATTGAGTGGATCATTTACGGCGTGTTTTTAGGCTGGAATTAAAGGACAGGCGATGAGTAAACGTTGGTACGTTGTGCATGTCTTTTCTGGCATGGAAAAAAGTGTTCATAAGGCCCTGCTTGAGCGAATCGAGCGGGCTGGCCTGCAAACATCATTTGGCCGCATTCTGGTGCCTTCCGAGGAAGTGATCGAAATGCGTGGCGGGCAGAAAGCCATTACTGAACGTCGGATCTTTCCTGGCTATGTGCTGGTTGAAATGGATCTGACAGACGAAACCTGGCATCTGGTTAAAAACACCAATCGTGTGACCGGGTTCCTGGGTGGATCGGGCAATCGTCCGGCACCGATCTCTGAGAAAGAAGTGGAAAAAATCCTTTCTCAGATTGAAGAAGGTGTTGAGAAACCCCGTCCGAAAATCCTCTTTGAAGTGGGCGAAATGCTGCGCGTCAAGGAAGGTCCGTTTGCTGATTTCAATGGCAACGTGGAAGAAGTCAATTACGAGAAAAGCAAGGTGCGTGTCAATGTGACCATTTTTGGTCGCGCCACGCCGGTAGAACTGGACTTCAGTCAGGTCGAAAAAACCTGATTGGTTCTTTAACTGTTTCATTAACCCCGGGGAGCGGCATGATGCTGCGATTGAACCCGTAAGGAGCATAGCATGGCGAAGAAAATCGTCGGCTTTATCAAACTGCAGGTACCTGCAGGGAAAGCCAACCCATCACCCCCAATCGGTCCTGCGCTGGGTCAGCGTGGCCTGAACATTATGGAATTCTGCAAGGCCTTCAATGCCAAGACTCAGGGCATGGAACCTGGTCTGCCGATTCCTGTCGTGATTACCGCGTTTGCTGATAAATCTTTCACATTTATCATGAAAACGCCACCGGCCACCATTCTGATCAAGAAAGCGGCCGGTATCCAGAAAGGTTCTCCACGTCCGCACGTAGACAAAGTGGGTACACTGACACGTGCACAGGCTGAAGAAATCGCAAAAACAAAAGAACCTGATCTGACTGCTGCCGATCTTGACGCCGCAGTACGTACGATTGCCGGCAGTGCCCGCAGCATGGGTATTACGGTTGAAGGAGTGAACTAATGGCTAAAGTAACCAAACGCGCGGCAGCTATTGCTTCCAAAATTGATCGTAACAAGCTGTATCCTGTTGCTGAAGCCCTGACACTGGTCAAGGAAACAGCGACAGCCAAGTTCGATGAATCTATCGACGTGGCCGTTCAGCTGGGTATTGATCCCAAGAAATCCGACCAACTGGTTCGTGGCTCTGTTGTATTGCCTGCGGGTACCGGTAAATCCGTTCGTGTGGCTGTATTTGCCCAGGGCGAGAAAGCCGAAGCCGCCAAGGCTGCCGGCGCCGATATCGTTGGTATGGAAGACCTGGCAGAACAGATCAAGGCTGGTCAGTTCAACTTCGATATCGTGATTGCGTCTCCTGACACAATGCGTATCGTTGGTACACTGGGTCAGATCCTGGGTCCACGTGGCCTGATGCCTAACCCTAAAGTGGGTACAGTGACGCCCGACGTGGCAACTGCTGTGAAAAACGCCAAAGCCGGTCAGGTTCAGTACCGTACCGACAAGGCAGGTATTATTCACGCCACAATCGGTCGTGCATCTTTCGACATCGACAAACTTCAGTCAAATCTGGCTGCATTGGTTGATGCCCTGAACAAGGCACGTCCTGCGACGTCCAAGGGTGTTTACCTGCGTAAGCTGGCCGTTTCATCCACCATGGGTGGCGGAGCGAAAATCGAGGTTGCCTCACTGGCAATCTGATAACAGAACTTTGGGCTGTGCCTGATCGCGCATCAGGCATTGCTGTCAAAGACCGCTGGAGCGGCCCTCTTTGTCTTTATGGCAAAAGCAGGGCGGCTTAAAACCGGAGCAGTAAGTCCGGATCCTGCGTAGACGGCGTCCCATGGAAGAATTCTTAGCAGAGCTCGACCAGAGGTACGCCGCATATGGTTGACGCAATTGGGAACTGTTCCCAGCCGCGTCTTTAGATGGAGTGTTCAAACCGTGAGTCTCAATCGTAATGAGAAAGCGGCAGTAATCGAGGAAGTATCCGCTCAGGTAGCGAATGCACAATCCATTATTGTTGCTGAGTACCGTGGTATTGACGTTGCTTCTGTCACCGTATTGCGCAAATCTGCACGTGAATCAGGTGTTTATCTGCGTGTTCTGAAAAACACGCTGGCCCGTCGCGCGATCAATGGCACGCCTTTCGAAGGTTTGTCTGATCAGCTGACTGGTCCACTGATCTATGCGATCAGTGAAGATCCTGTTTCTGCATCAAAAGTACTGTCTACATTCGCTAAAACGAATGACAAGATCGTACTCAAAGGTGGTGCCCTTCCAGGCAGCATCCTTGATCCCAACGGCGTCAAAGCCCTGGCCACCATGCCTTCTCGCGAAGAGCTGTTGTCCAAACTGTTGGGTACCATGCAGGCACCTGTTACACAATTTGTGCGTACGCTTAATGAAGTTCCAACCAAATTCGTTCGCGGCCTTGCTGCTGTGCGCGATCAGAAGGAAGCCGCTTAAGGCACCTGTTGGTTCTTTTTTAAAGACTAAGCGATACAAAACCCTGGCAATTATTTAAATTTATTCGGAGTTCTAAAATGGCTTTAAACAAAGCAGAAATCCTCGACGCTATCGCCGGCATGACTGTGCTGGAACTGTCTGAGCTGATCAAAGAAATGGAAGAAAAATTCGGTGTGTCAGCTGCTGCTGCCGCTGTTGCTGTTGCTGCTCCTGCAGCCGGTGGCGAAGCTGCTGCTGCCGCTGAGCAAACTGAGTTCACAGTCGTTCTGGCTGAAACTGGCTCACAAAAAGTGAACGTCATTAAAGCCGTTCGCGAACTGACAGGCCTGGGTCTGAAAGAAGCGAAAGATCTGGTTGACGGTGCACCGAAGCCAATCAAAGAAGGCGTTTCTAAAGCTGAAGCTGAAGAAGCGAAGAAAAAACTTGAAGAAGCCGGCGCTAAAGCTGAACTCAAGTAATCATCCTAAGATGATACCCGGAGTGGCTTTAGCCACCTCCGGGTTTTTGCGTTTCTAGGAAAGACGACCTTTTCACTGCCTTTAGGGCAGAATAATATGAATTAAGGCGTTTTTCGTGGAGTCGTAAAACCCCATGGATTATGGACCCACCCATAATTCTTACAACCCTCTCGAGTCGGAGTGCTCATGCCTTACTCGTACACAGAACGAAAGCGTATCCGTAAAAGCTTCGCTAAACGCGAAGATGTCCAGGACGTACCTTATCTGTTAGCTACACAATTACATTCCTACCGTACTTTTCTGCAACAGTCGGTTCTTTCCAGCCAGCGTAAAGACGAAGGTCTGCAGGCGGCGTTTAAATCCATTTTCCCCATCGTCAGCCACAACGGCATGGCGAGGCTGGAGTTCGACAGCTATATGCTGGGCGAGCCGGTGTTTGATGTCAAAGAGTGTCAGTTGCGTGGACTGACCTTTGCCTCACCACTACGTGCCAAAGTCAAACTGGTTCTGATGGACCGCGAAGTCAGCAAACCAACCGTTAAAGAGATCAAGGAACAGGAAGTCTACATGGGTGAAATTCCCCTGATGACCGACACCGGTTCTTTTGTGATCAACGGTACTGAGCGTGTAATCGTATCACAACTGCATCGTTCCCCCGGTGTGTTCTTTGAACACGATCGTGGTAAAACGCATAGTTCGGGCAAATTGTTGTTTTCTGCCCGCGTTATTCCCTACCGTGGCTCATGGCTTGACTTTGAGTTCGATCCGAAGGACGTCCTGTTCTTCCGTATCGACCGTCGCCGCAAGATGCCCGTCACCATTCTGCTCAAGGCAATTGGCCTGACACCGGAAACCATTCTGGCGCATTTTTACGAATTTGATCACTTCGATATCAAATCCGAAGGCGCACTGATGCAGATGGTGCCTGAGCGCTGGAAGGGCGAAGTCGCCCGTTTCGACATTACCGACAAGAACGGTACTGTACTGGTCGAAAAAGACAAGCGTATTAACAGCAAGCACCTGCGCGAACTGGCGAATGCCAAGATCGAGCGTATTTCCGTGCCTGAAGATTACCTGATTGGTCGTGTCCTGGCCAAGAACGTGATCAGTGCAGACACCGGCGAAGTGATTGCCAACGCCAATGATGAGATCACAGAGTCCCTGCTGACCAAGATTCGTGATGCCAACGTACATGAAATTCAGACCATTTTCACCAATGAGCTGGATCGTGGTGCGTTTATTTCACTGACCCTGCGTACTGATGAAACAGCAGACCAGATGGCAGCCCGCGTTGCGATCTATCGTATGATGCGTCCCGGCGAGCCACCAACCGAAGAAGCGGTTGAGGCACTGTTCCAGCGCCTGTTCTACAGCGAAGAGTCTTATGATCTGTCCCGCGTGGGCCGGATGAAAGTCAACAGCCGTCTGGGCCGTGGTGAAGATATCACCGGTCCGATGACACTGACTGACGAAGACATTCTGGAAACCATCAAGGTACTGGTTGCGTTGCGTAACGGGCAGGGCGTGATCGACGATATCGATCACCTGGGTAACCGCCGCGTGCGTTGCGTGGGCGAGCTGGCAGAGAACCAGTTCCGCGCCGGTCTGGTGCGTGTAGAGCGCGCCGTCAAAGAGCGTCTGGGTCAGGCGGAAGCCGATAACCTGATGCCGCATGATCTGATCAACTCCAAGCCCATTTCGGCTGCCATTAAAGAGTTCTTCGGTTCAAGCCAGCTGTCGCAGTTTATGGACCAGACCAATCCGCTGTCTGAAATTACTCACAAGCGTCGTGTTTCTGCATTGGGCCCTGGCGGTCTGACACGTGAACGCGCCGGCTTTGAGGTGCGGGACGTGCATCCGACACACTATGGTCGTGTTTGCCCGATTGAAACACCTGAGGGTCCGAACATTGGTCTGATCAACTCCATGGCGCTGTATGCTCGTTTGAACGACTACGGTTTCCTGGAAACACCTTACCGCAAGATTATTGATGGCAAGGTCAGTGATCAGATTGAGTATCTGTCAGCGATTGAAGAAAGCAATTACGTGATCGCCCAGGCCAACGCGGTGCTGGACGAAAACGGCCGCTTCCAGGATGACCTGATCGCCTGCCGTGAAGCCGGTGAGACCATGCTGACTGCGCCTGAAAACGTGCACTACATGGACGTGGCGCCATCGCAGATCGTGTCCGTGGCCGCTTCGCTGATTCCGTTCCTGGAGCATGACGATGCGAACCGGGCGCTGATGGGTGCCAACATGCAACGTCAGGCTGTGCCTTGCCTGCGTCCTGAGAAACCACTGGTGGGTACGGGTATTGAACGTACTGTGGCAGTTGACTCAGGCACGACCGTACAGGCCAAGCGTGGCGGTATTGTTGATCACGTTGATGCCGATCGCGTGGTGATTCGTGTGAATGATGACGAGAACCAGGCCGGTGAAGTGGGTGTGGACATCTACAACCTGATCAAGTACACACGTTCTAACCAGAATACCAACATCAACCAGCGTCCTATCGTGAAACGTGGTGACCACGTTGCCCGTGGCGACGTGCTGGCCGATGGTGCGTCAACCGACCTGGGTGAACTGGCGCTGGGTCAGAACATGCTGATCGCGTTCATGCCATGGAACGGCTACAACTTTGAGGATTCAATTCTGATCTCCGAAAAAGTGGTGGCCGATGACCGTTATACGTCTATCCATATTGAAGAGCTGACGGTTGTTGCCCGTGATACCAAACTCGGTAACGAGGAAATCACACGCGACATCAGTAATCTGGCAGAAACCCAGCTGAACCGTCTTGACGAGTCTGGTATCGTGCATATTGGTGCAGAAGTGCGCGCCGATGACGTACTGGTCGGTAAAGTCACGCCTAAGGGTGAGACTCAGCTGACACCGGAAGAAAAACTGCTGCGTGCGATTTTCGGTGAAAAAGCCTCTGACGTGAAAGACACCTCGCTGCGCGTGCCTTCCGGCATGGTCGGTACGGTGATTGACGTTCAGGTCTTTACGCGTGAAGGCGTTCAGCGTGACAAACGCGCCGAGTCCATCATCAATGATGAACTGAGTCGCTATCGTCAGGACCTGAATGACCAGCTGCGTATTGTTGAAAACGACACCTTTGATCGTATTCGCAAGCTGCTGGTTGGTAAAACCGTTAACGGTGGCCCGAACCGTCTGCCAAAAGGTTCCACCATTACCGAGGAATACCTCGATGGCGTAGAACGCTGGCACTGGTTCGATATTCGTTTGTCTGACGAAGGCGCTGCCGTGGCGCTGGAACAGACCAAGGAATCGGTTGAGCAGAAACGCCACGAGTTTGATCTGGCCTTCGAAGAGAAGCGCAAGAAACTGACCCAGGGCGACGAACTGCCACCGGGCGTGCTGAAAATGATCAAGGTCTATCTGGCCGTGAAACGTCGTTTGCAGCCTGGTGACAAAATGGCCGGCCGTCACGGTAACAAGGGTGTGGTATCACGTATTACCCCTGTGGAAGACATGCCGCACATGGCTGATGGTACGCCTGCCGACATCGTGCTGAACCCGCTGGGTGTGCCATCACGGATGAACGTGGGTCAGGTGCTTGAAGTGCATTTGGGCTGGGCTGCCAAGGGTGTGGGCCACCGGATTGCCGATCTCATGAAAGATGAGCGTGCGGTTCAGGTTGGACAGATCCGCGAATACCTGAACAAGGTGTACAACACCACCGGTAGCAAGGCACAGATTGATTCCCTGAACGATGAGCAGATCATCGAGATGGCGCGCAATCTGAAAAACGGCGTACCGCTGGCGACACCGGTATTTGACGGTGCCACCGAGGAAGAAATTACCAGTATGCTGGAACTGGCCTATCCTGATGATGTGAAAGAACGTCTGCAACTGACCGACTCTCGCACCCAGGCTTACCTGTTCGACGGCCGTACCGGCGAGCGCTTTGAGCGTCCCGTCACCATCGGCTACATGCATTACCTGAAACTGCATCACCTGGTCGACGACAAGATGCATGCACGTTCTACTGGTCCGTACTCTCTCGTGACGCAGCAGCCATTGGGTGGTAAAGCCCAGTTTGGTGGCCAGCGCTTCGGTGAGATGGAGGTGTGGGCACTTGAGGCCTATGGTGCTTCGTATACGCTGCAGGAAATGCTGACCGTTAAATCGGATGACATTGCCGGACGTACCAAAGTGTATGAGAACATTGTTAAAGGCGATCACGTCATCGACGCAGGTATGCCTGAGTCGTTCAACGTGCTGGTGAAAGAGATCCGTTCTCTGTCACTGGACATGGATTTGGAGCGTAAAGAATGAAGGGATTATTAGGTTTATTCAAACAGATTTCCCAGGATGAGCAGTTCGATGCCATCAAGATCGGGATTGCTTCTCCTGAAAAAATCCGTTCATGGTCCTATGGCGAAGTCAAAAAGCCAGAAACCATCAACTATCGGACATTCAAGCCGGAACGTGATGGTTTGTTCTGCGCCAAGATCTTTGGCCCGATCAAGGATTACGAATGCCTTTGCGGTAAATACAAACGCCTGAAACATCGCGGTGTGATCTGCGAAAAATGCGGCGTCGAAGTGACCGTGACCAAAGTGCGTCGTGAACGCATGGGTCACATTGAACTGGCCAGCCCGGTTGCGCACATCTGGTTCCTGAAAAGCCTGCCATCCCGCCTGGGTATGGTGCTGGACATGACCCTGCGCGATATCGAACGCGTACTGTACTTTGAAGCATGGTGCGTGATTGAGCCAGGCATGACACCGCTCAAGCGCGGTCAGATCATGTCTGACGACGATTTCCTGGCCAAGACCGAAGAGTACGGCGACGACTTCACTGCCCTGATGGGTGCTGAAGCCGTGCGCGAACTGCTGCGCACGATTGATATCGATCGTGAGGCCGAGTCTTTGCGCGCTGAACTGAAGGCAACCAGCTCCGATGCGAAGATCAAGAAGATCTCCAAGCGTCTGAAAGTGATTGAAGGCTTCCAGAAATCCGGCATCAAACCGGACTGGATGGTGATGGAAGTGCTGCCCGTGCTGCCGCCGGATCTGCGTCCGCTGGTACCGCTGGATGGCGGCCGCTTCGCGACGTCTGATCTGAATGATCTGTACCGTCGCGTGATCAACCGTAATAACCGTTTGAAGCGTCTGATCGAACTGAAGGCACCGGACATCATTCTGCGCAACGAAAAACGCATGCTGCAGGAATCGGTTGACTCGCTGCTGGATAACGGTCGTCGCGGTAAAGCCATGACCGGCGCCAACAAGCGTCAGCTCAAGTCCCTGGCCGATATGATCAAGGGTAAAAGCGGCCGGTTCCGTCAGAACCTGCTGGGTAAACGTGTGGACTACTCCGGTCGTTCCGTGATCGTGGTGGGTCCTCAGCTCAAACTGCATCAATGCGGTCTGCCCAAACTGATGGCGCTGGAACTGTTCAAGCCGTTTATTTTCAACCGTCTTGAGATTATGGGTCTGGCGACCACGATCAAGGCTGCGAAAAAACTGGTAGAAGCCCATGAGCCTGTGGTCTGGGACATTCTGGAAGAAGTGATCCGTGAACACCCTGTGATGCTCAACCGTGCGCCAACGCTGCACCGTCTGGGTATCCAGGCGTTTGAACCGACACTGATTGAAGGTAAGGCGATTCAGTTGCACCCGCTGGTGTGTGCGGCCTTTAACGCCGACTTTGACGGTGACCAGATGGCGGTTCACGTGCCTCTGTCACTGGAAGCACAGCTGGAAGCACGCACATTGATGCTGGCATCTAACAACGTGCTGTTCCCGGCCAGTGGCGAACCTTCTATCGTGCCTTCTCAGGATATCGTGCTGGGTCTGTACTATACGACGCGTGAACGTATCAACGGCAAGGGTGAGGGCTTGTTCTTTGCCGATCTGGCCGAGCTGATCCGTGCCTATGACAATGGTGAAGTGGAACTGCAATCACGCGTGACTGTGCGTCTGAACGAATACGAGAAAGACGAGCAGGGTGAATGGCAGCCTGTGCTGCACCGTTTTGAGACCACGGTCGGCCGTGCGATTCTGTCGGAAATTCTGCCTCATGGGCTGCCGTTCAGCGTGCTGAACCGTGCCCTGAAAAAGAAAGAAATTTCACGTCTGATCAACCAGTCTTTCCGCCGCTGCGGTCTGCGCGACACGGTGATTTTTGCCGATAAGCTGATGCAGTCCGGTTTCCGTCTGGCGACCCGCGCTGGTATTTCAATTGCCATGGGCGACATGGTTATTCCGACTGTGAAAGAAGAAATTCTGACGCAGGCCAGCAATGAAGTCAAAGAGATCGACAAGCAGTATTCGTCAGGTCTGGTGACTTCGCAGGAACGCTATAACAACGTGGTTGATATCTGGGGCAAGGCCGGTGATAAAGTGGGTAAGGCCATGATGGAACAACTGGCGACAGAGCCGGTTGTGACCCGTCTGGGCGAAAATGCCCGCCAGGAATCGTTCAACTCCATTTACATGATGGCCGACTCCGGTGCCCGTGGTTCGGCAGCGCAGATTCGTCAGCTGGCCGGTATGCGAGGCCTGATGGCCAAGCCGGATGGCTCGATCATCGAAACGCCGATTACCGCGAACTTCCGTGAAGGTCTGAACGTTCTGCAGTACTTCATCTCCACGCACGGTGCTCGTAAAGGTCTGGCCGATACCGCGCTGAAAACAGCGAACTCCGGTTACCTGACGCGTCGTCTGGTTGACGTGACCCAGGATCTGGTCATCACCGAAACCGATTGCGGTACCACCAACGGCTATCTGATGAAAGCCCTGGTTGAAGGCGGTGAAGTGATTGAAGCGTTGCACGATCGTATTCTGGGTCGTGTGGCCGCTGCCGATATCGTTAATCCGGACACGCAGGAAACGGCGATTGCGGCCGGCACCCTGCTGGATGAAGATGCCGTTGAACTGATCGATCGCATTGGCGTGGATGAAGTCAAGATCCGTACACCGCTGACCTGCGAAACCCGTCACGGACTTTGCGCACATTGCTATGGCCGTGACCTTGGCCGCGGCAATATGGTCAACAGCGGCGAAGCCGTGGGTGTGATTGCGGCGCAGTCGATTGGTGAACCGGGTACGCAGCTGACCATGCGTACGTTCCACATTGGTGGTGCGGCGTCGCGTGCAGCCATGGCGTCTTCGGTTGAGACCAAGTCTAACGGTACCGTTGGCTTTGCGGGCTCCATGCGTTATGTGACCAACGCCAAGAACGAGCGTGTGGCCATTTCCCGTTCCGGTGAGATCGTGATTTTTGACGATAATAACCGCGAGCGCGAACGTCACAAGATTCCTTACGGCGCTACCGTGCTGGTGGGCGATAACGATACCGTGAAAGCCGGTACACGTCTGGCCTCATGGGATCCGCTGACTCGTCCTATCGTGTCTGAATACTCCGGTGCGGTTCGCTTCGAGAATATCGAAGAAGGCCAGACCGTTGCCAGACAGGTGGATGAGGTGACCGGTCTGTCTACACTGGTGGTCATTACACCGAAATCACGCAGTGGTAAAACGCTGATGCGTCCTCAGATCAAGCTGGTCAACGAGGCGGGTGAAGAGGTGAAAATTGCCGGTACTGACCACTCCGTGAATATTTCATTCCCGGTTGGCGCGCTGATTACCGTGCGTGACGGACAACAGGTCAATATTGGTGAGATTCTGGCTCGTATTCCACAAGAGTCACAGAAAACCCGCGATATTACCGGGGGTCTGCCGCGTGTGGCCGAGCTGTTCGAAGCCCGTTCACCGAAAGACGCCGGTATGCTGGCAGATGTCACCGGTACGGTGTCATTTGGTAAGGATACCAAGGGTAAACAGCGTCTGGTCATTACCGAAACCGATGGTACGGTGCACGAGTTCCTGATTCCGAAAGAGAAACAGGTGCTGGTACACGACGGCCAGGTGGTTAACCAGGGTGAGATGATTGTGGACGGTCCGGCCGATCCTCACGATATTCTGCGTCTGCAGGGTATCGAGAAGCTGGCCATCTACATCGTCAACGAAGTGCAGGACGTGTACCGTCTGCAGGGCGTGAAGATCAATGACAAGCACATTGAAGTGATCGTTCGTCAGATGCTGCGTCGTGTGAACATCGTGGACGCAGGCGATACCTCGTTCATCACCGGTGAACAGGTTGAGCGTGCCGAACTGCTCAACGAGAATGATCGCGTGACGGCTGAGGGCAAGATCCCGGCCACCTACGAGAACATTCTGCTGGGTATTACCAAGGCATCGCTGTCCACCGATTCGTTCATCTCTGCGGCTTCCTTCCAGGAAACCACCAGGGTGCTGACCGAAGCGGCTATCATGGGTAAACGTGATGAGTTGCGTGGTCTGAAAGAGAACGTGATCGTGGGTCGTCTGATCCCAGCCGGAACCGGTATGTCTTTCCACCATGCCCGCAAGGCCAAAGAGGAAAGCGAACGTGCCGAACGCGCTGCCGTGCGTGCCCAGGAGAATCCTTTCGAGGAGTCTGCACCGGTCACGCTGGACAATGTGTTTGCTCCGTTGGGTACCAACAGCGACGACGAGCCGCCTGCCGCCGAATAAGCGAACAGGTTATCTGTTGTCATCCCGGCTGCGGCCGGGACACCGAAGCGCCTTGTGTCTGTGATGCAAGGCGTTTTTTTCATGGTACGCCCAGCATGGGCGTACTCCTGCGGGTGCGAGTCCCGCCGCGAGTTGGTCACAACGAGCGAAGTGAAGCGCAACTGCGTGAGGGTGACCGAGCGTGGGAAGGAAGCGTGAAGCGTAAATCGCGAGCCGATGGACAAGAACTGCATAGAAGGCGCTGCCAAGCAGGGCGAGCGGGCCATAAACCGCAAAGCTCTCGTGACCAAGGCGAAGTGGCGTAGATGCAGCGGTTGTGCGATGAAGGAGTGCGTTCTTATCTGGGGAAGCCTCGCCTTGATCCTGAAAGGGTAACGGTGTCGAACCGGAGCGAGGACTCAGCAGAGGTCATAGTAGTCGTGGTAGCCGAATCGGGGAGGTTCGGAGTCGAAGCGACGAAGGACCGAACGAGAAGGAGTATTACTCGACATGTCGATACAACTTGTAGTGCCTCAGATGACTGCCCCAGCGGAGCGGACGGGTGTAGTTGGCGGTGAAGCCGCCGGTGATCCTGTCAGCGAGGAAACAAGGAGTCCGCGATATGGCAATGAGGATACGGGGTCAGCGCTGCTGCAAGCGGCGCTGACAAGAGAGAACCTGCAAGCCGCGTTCAAGCGGGTGCGAGCCAATAAAGGAGCAGCCGGGGTGGATGGTCTGGACATTGATCAGACTGCCCACCACCTGGTGAGCGCCTGGCCTGCCATCCGGGAGGCGTTGCTGACAGGTAAGTACCGGCCCAGCCCGGTACGACGGGTAATGATACCCAAGCCTGACGGTAGCCAGCGCGAGCTGGGTATTCCGACGGTAACGGATCGCCTGATCCAGCAAGCACTACTGCAAGTGCTGCAACCCATCCTTGACCCCACCTTCAGCGAACACAGCTACGGCTTCAGACCGGGCAGGCGGGCGCATGATGCGGTGCTTGCCGCTCAGTCGTATGTGCAGTCCGGCCGCCGTATCGTGGTGGACGTGGATCTGGAGAAGTTCTTCGACCGGGTCAACCACGACATCCTGATTAATCGCTTACAGAAACGCATTGCTGATGCCGGCGTGATCCGGCTGATCCGTGCGTATCTGAATAGCGGCATTATGGATAGCGGTGTGGTGATCGAGCGGCACGAGGGCACGCCGCAAGGCGGACCGCTCTCGCCGTTGCTGGCCAACGTGATGCTCGATGAGGTGGACAAGGAGCTGGAACGCAGGGGTCATTGCTTCGTTCGCTACGCTGACGATTGCAACGTCTACGTTCGCAGTCGCCGTGCCGGTGAACGGGTAATGAACCTGCTGCGACAGTTATACGCTAGACTACGCCTGAAGGTCAATGAAACCAAAAGCGCGGTTGCCAGTGTATTTACGGGTCGCAAATTCCTGGGTTACAGCTTCTGGATGGCCCCCAAGGGCGTGGTCAAGCGCCGAGTGGCGACCAAGGCCGTGATGGCGTTCAAGCAACGCGTGCGACAATTGACGCGCCGCTTGGGCGGACGCAGTATGCAGGATGTGGTGGACAGGTTGCGTGCCTACATGCTGGGTTGGAAGGGCTACTTCCGGCTGGCGCAATCCCAAAAACTCTGGCAAACACTGGAGGAATGGATACGTCACCGGTTACGGGCAATCCAGCTCAAACAGTGGAAACGCGGTAAAACGATGTTCCGTGAGCTACGCACTCTAGGTGCTAGTGTGACAGTAGCACACCGCGTGGCGGCCAACAGCCGTCGCTGGTGGCGCAACAGTGGCAAGCTGCTCAATAGTGTGCTGACGATCGCGTGGTTCGATAACCTGGGTCTGCCTCGTCTCTCATGACCTCAACTTCTCGAACCGCCCGGTGCGGACCCGCATGCCGGGTGGTGTGGCAGGGGTGCAGTCTGATGACTGCCCCCTATGCCGATTCGGACAATTCATGACGACATGAAAAAATTAACCTCTGTTTAAGTAAGTAAGCGGTACATTTGATCTGTGTTTGGTTGCTTTGCAAGACGCCACCAGCACATTTCGATACAATAAATCTCCCCACACCCAACTGTCTAAGCGAAGAAAACCCATGGAAAAAGTGTCCCTAGATAAGAACAAGATCAAAATCGTATTGCTTGAAGGCGTTCACCAGAATGCGCTGGATGTACTGCATGCTTCGGGTTATAGCAATATTGATTATCACAAGAAAGCATTGGAAGGCGATCAGCTCAAGCAGGCCGTTGCCGATGCGCATTTCGTAGGGATCCGCTCGCGCACGCAGCTGACCGCAGAGGTATTGCAGTCGGCCAGGAAACTGGTCGGCGTCGGCTGTTTCTGTATCGGCACCAACCAGGTCGATTTGCAGGCAGCGAAAAAACTGGGTATTCCGGTATTTAACGCACCGTTTTCCAATACCCGTTCTGTAGCCGAACTGGTCCTGGCCGAACTTATTTTGCTGATGCGCCGCGTACCGGCGGCCAATGCCGAAGTGCATCGCGGCGAATGGGTCAAATCGGCGGCAGGCAGCCACGAAGTGCGTGGCAAGAAGCTGGGGATTATCGGTTACGGCCACATTGGCACCCAGTTATCGGTCCTGGCCGAAGCGCTGGGCATGGAAATTTATTATTATGACGTTGAGAGCAAGCTGCCGCTGGGTAACGCCCGCGCCGTGAATTCTCTCTCCGACCTGCTGAATATTTCAGATGTGGTTTCCTTGCATGTGCCGGAAAATGACAGCACCAAAAACCTCATGAGCGCGGAACGCATTGCGCAAATGAAAGTGGGCGCGCATCTGATCAATGCGTCGCGCGGTACGGTGGTCGATATCGATGCACTGGCCCTGGCGCTTGAAGAAAAGCGCCTGGCGGGCGCGGCCATTGACGTGTTTCCGTCAGAGCCCAAATCGAACAACGAAGAATTCGTTTCTCCGTTGCGCAAGTTTGATAACGTGATTCTGACACCGCATATTGGTGGTTCTACGTCCGAAGCCCAGGAAAACATTGGTATCGAAGTGGCCAGCAAGCTGGTGAAATACTCCGATAACGGCTCTACGCTGTCTGCCGTGAACTTCCCTGAAGTCTCGCTGCCAGAGAACAAGAGCGCCCGTCGGTTCCTGCATATTCACGAGAACCGTCCTGGTGTGCTGACTGCCATCAACCAGGTGTTCCAGCAGGAAGGGAACAATATTGTTGGTCAGTATCTGCAGACCGATCCGCAAAATGGCTATGTGGTTATTGATGTGGAAACGCCTGACGTCGACAAGGCACTGGAGCAGCTCAAGGCGATCGCCGGTACCATCAAAACACGCGTTCTGTATTGATCCGGACTGCAACAGTCCGCTTAAAACAGCACGTTTAACGCAGTAAGCCAGGCCCGTCGCAGCTTCGTGTTGCGGCGGGCCTGTTCATTTTGCTTCAGTTTTTCAGGCCGAGGCGGATCAGCTTGCCGTTGCCGGCATCGGTCAGGATATAGACGTAGCCATCCGGGCCCACCTTCACATCACGAATGCGTTCGCCCTTAAAGATGACCTGCTCATCTTTAAGGGTGTTGCCATCCACTTTCAGATTCAGCAGCCGTTGCTGGGACAGCGCACCAATAAATACGGTGTGCTTCCAGGGCGCAAAGCGGTCGCTGTCGTAAAAGGCCATGCCGCTGATCGCCGGAGAGACCTTCCAGCTGTATATGGGCTGGGTCAGTCCGGGTCCTTCGGTGCCTTTGGCCTCGGGAATGGGTAGTCCTGAATAATTGATGCCGTAGGTAGCCAGCGGCCAGCCATAGTTCTTGCCGGGCTCGGGAATATTCACTTCATCGCCGCCGCGCGGGCCGTGTTCATTGGTCCATAAGGCGCCGGTCCATGGATTGAGCGCCGCCCCCTGCTGATTACGATGCCCGTAGGACCAGATTTCCGGGCGTGCGCCCTGTTTGCCTGCGAAGGGGTTGTCCTGGGGAATGCGTCCGTCAGGGAACAGCCGTACCACTTTTCCTTGCAGTTTATCCAGGTCCTGCGACGTGGGGCGCTGATTGTTCTCGCCCAGGGCAATGAACATATAGCCCTGACGGTCGAAGATGATGCGCGAACCGAAGTGGTTGCCGGTAGAGAGTTTGGGTTCCTGGCGAAACACGACTTTGAAATTGTCCAGTTTGGTATTGTCTTCGGACAAGCGGCCGAAGCCGACGGCGGTACCGGCCTTGCCGTCACCGCCTTGTTCAGCATAGCTCAGATAAACATGCCGGGTTTTGGCAAAATCCGGGGCCAGAACCACGTCCAGCAGGCCGCCCTGGCCGCTGGCCCAGACTTCGGGGCTGCCGCTGACTGCTGCTGGCTTGTTGCTGCCCGGTTTCCAGTAATTAAGCCTGCCGCTGCGCTCGGTGATGAGCATGCCGGCATCGTTGGGCAAAAAGGCCATCGACCAGGGATGGTCCAGCCCTTCAAGTAGCGTTTCGGTGGTCACACCAGCGGCAACCGGCGCTTTGTCGCCCGGTGACATAATGGTTGTTTGTGCCTGTACAGCGGCCAGCGGCAGGCCAATGCCCATCACGGTTGCGATAAATAGACGAGCGAGCTGGCGGCTTGTCTGCAGGCGTCTGACGGCGCTGGATGTGAATGACAAGGGGATGAACGATAGGCGCGAGGTAGCGGGAACGGCGGGTTTCATACTTAGCTCCTTGGCGGGTAACAATGGTGCACCGGCTGGCGATGGCCACGGCATTGAGGCGACGCATGGTGACATGCACGGGGCAGACAGCGGCCGAAAATGACAACTGGCTGAATGATAAAGATGATTAGAATATAAACGAATATGGTGGTAACTGGCGGAAGATTGTCATGACAATTGAAAATCGACAGGATGGGTAAGCGCGCTGGCGCAGATTGATGCGGGTCGTTAGTATGGAAAAGGCTGGCTCAATGTATAGAGCAGGAAAAAGCGGCCCCGATAGAATGGCCCGGTGGGTGCCATGGCACGGTTATTGCTTTAGCAATAACGACAAGATTGATTTTCAGGATTTAACGCAGGTAAAGAACGCAAATGGAACATTACGCTTTTTCCACCGTCGGCAGACTGGCCAGTCAACTGAGCATGCAAGGCATGACCGCTGCGCTGCTAACGACCTTCTTTCTCAGGCGCATTGAAAAATACAATCCGACGCTCAATGCCTTTGTTACCGTGCTGGGTGAACAGGCAATGCGGGATGCGCAGGCCTCCGATGCCAGGCGTAAAGCCGGACAGTCGCTGGGGTTGCTTGACGGCATTCCCGTCGCGGTCAAGGATCTGATTGATGTCGCCGGTACGGCGACCACTGCGGGATCGGCGACGCGTGATGGCCAGATCAGCAGTCAGACTGCTCAGCTGGTGCGGCGCCTGCAGGCGCAAGGCGCGATTGTGATTGGCAAGACACAAACGGTTGAGTTCGCCTTTGGCGGCTGGGGTACCAACGCGCATCTGGGTACGCCAATGAATCCCTGGGATGCCCATCGCGCTCGTGCCCCCGGAGGTTCCTCCAGTGGTTCGGCAGTGGCCGTGGCTGCCGGTCTGGTGCCCTGCGCGATTGGGACAGATACCGGGGGTTCGGTCAGGATTCCCGCGGCTTTTTGCAGCCTGACGGGCCTGAAAATGACGGCGGGCCTGGTGGATATGAATGGTATCGCGCCGCTGTCGCCGCAGCTCGATAGTGTCGGGCCGATCACGCGCACGGCCGATGACGCCGCCATTTTGTATCGGGCACTCACCTGTGAACCAGGTCAGGTACTGGATGAGTCGTGCCACCGGCTGCTGGATGACGGTAACGGTCTGGATGGCATGACATTGGCCGTGCTGCCGGACGAGCAATACGACACGCAGGTACAGCGCTCGGTGCGTCTGGGGGTGCGCGATATGGTGCGTATGGCGGAGATGGCCGGTGCCACGATTGTACGGGAGCGGCCACCGCTATCCTTCGACACCATTTTTGAGCAAAGCGGCCTGCTGATGGCGGCCTGCGGCTGGCGCCTGCACGGCGCCCTGGCTCAGAACCCGGATGCGCCCATGGACCCATTTGTGCGGCAGCGGATTCTAGCCGGTCAGGCGGTTTCACAAATGCAATACGAGGATTTGCTGGCGGCGCACCAGGCGGCCATAGGCGCGTGGCAGGCCTGGATGGCCGACAAGGATGCCTTCATGATTCCTACGCTGGCCGAGAGTGCGCCGTTATTGACGCAGCTGGATGAAGCGACCAGCCCGGGATTCTTTACTCGTCTGGCCAACTGGACGGGCGCTTGTGCGCTGGCCTTGCCGGCGGGCTTTGACCCGGGCAATATGCCGGTGAGTGCGCAGCTTGTCGGCAAGCGGCAAGGCGAACGCCAGCTTTTGCAGATCGGTAGCGTGATTCAGTCGCTCACGGCCTGGCATTCCTATTCGCCCACCCTGCAGGGGTGATACGACCATATCAGAGAAGCGGCAGCATCCGGGCAGGCGACACCGGGTTGTCCGCAGCCGGATCTACCTAAAGCTTTTCAGATGGATGCTGGTTTCGGAATTGCTGATATTACGGATCAGGCGGATTCGCTCCAGCGCCTGGCCCAGGTCGGCCAGTGAATCGGCTTCCAGTTCTGCCAGCAGGTCCCAGCGACCATTGGTGTCATGTAATGCCACGATGCAGGGCTCGCCCAGCAGGCTGGCGATCACCTGGCGACTCATATTTCCTTCAATTGCGATACTCATCCATGCCCGGATGGTCTGGGTTTGGGTGTCCGGACGCAATTGCACCGTGTAGCCTACGATCACGCCGCTGTCTTCCAGTCGCAGCATACGGTTGCGGACGGTGCCGCGCGACAGGCCGAGTTTTTTAGCCAGATCGGCCACCGCATAGCGTGCATTCTGGCGTAATAAGGAGATCAGTGCCTGGTCTGTAGAGTCCATATTTTCTCATTTTGACAGTTTATATTGCCATTATGGCAAAAGAATGCTCAAAAGTGTTCATTATTGCCGATATGCTTTGCCGCGGAATTACGGCAAACTTAAATCACAACACACCAATTGATTGTGTCGGCACAGAACACGGCGCGGTGGCGGCAGTTTTTGTAAACCGCTTTACTGAGCCCTCTTACAACAGTCTGCGTTGTCGGTAACGGGATGAAAAGGGTGGGCGGAGTGGATGACGGTCGCGCGAGCGTATCCGGTATTGCACTCCCTGTGATGGGTGCCGGCAATGCATTAAACGGAGATAACCATGAGCAAACTGACACAACTGAATCTGAGTACCGGGCTGATCCGTCCGCAGGATGTGGCTCATATCGTGCAGCGTCAGGGCATGAAGCAGACCCTTGAGGGCGTGATGAACTATATCCTCTCAGACTATTTACGCTGGGATGAATTTGACAAGTCTGCCCGGGTCGCCAAATATGTGCAGGACGGCGTGATGGAATTGATGCCTATCGCAGACAAACAGAATTATTCGTTCAAGTATGTCAACTGTCATCCGCATAACCCTAAGGAAGGGCTGTCTACGGTGCTGGCATTTGGTGCGCTGGTTGATAACAGTACCGGCAAGCCCGATGTTATTTGTGAACTGACACTGAGCACTGCATTTCGGACTGCAGCGATGTCGGCACTGGCGGCAAAACATCTGGCGCGCAGCAACAGCCGCCGGATGGCACTGATAGGCAATGGTTGCCAAAGCGAATTTCAGGCACTGGCTTTTCATTACCTGCTGGGCATTGAAGAACTGAGCATTTATGATATTGATCGTGCCGCGTCGCAAAAGCTGGCCGATAATCTGCGTCACACGGGTATGACTGTTGAGATTGCCGAGAGTGTGGCCGATGCCGTTCGGGATGCCGATATTGTGACAACCGTCACCGCCGAGTATTCCCGGGCGCATATCCTGACGCCCGACATGATCAGGCCGGGCATGCATATCAATGCCGTCGGCGGCGATTGCCCGGGAAAAACCGAACTGCACCCCGACATTCTGTCGCAGGCCACCGTGTTTGTGGAATTCGAGCCGCAGACCCGGGTGGAAGGCGAGCTGCAGAATGTGAGCCCGGACTTCCCCGTACAGCATTTGTGGCAGGTCTTTCAGGGCCAGACCAAAGGCCGTGAGCGTGAAGAGCAGATCACCCTGTTCGATTCCGTTGGTTTCGCCCTGGAAGACTTTTCAGTGCTGGTCTACATGCGGGATACCGCAAGCAAACTGGGATTGATGCAACCCATTTCACTGGTGCCAGACCTGGCCGATCCGAAGGACCTGTTCTCCTATCTTGGCGTCGGGCAGATCCTGCGCGAGGCCGAGCCGGTCGCGGCATTACCCTGAGCGGTGAGGGTGTGAAGGGCGGGGCCAGACGGGCAATGCCCCGCTTCAGTTTGTCGGGATAACGCTGGGCTGGCGTCGCGCCCCATTACTTATGAATGCATCGATGTGTTGGGGGAGCGAGCATCATCGGCAACGGAGGCCAGCCGCTCCACTATAAAATCAATGAAGGCGCGGGTTTTGGCGGATAACTGATCGCGGGTGGGAAAGACGGCATAGATGTCTGCCGTCTCGTACCAATCCGGGAGCACGACCTGCAAGTCTCCCTTGGCCAGCAAAGGTTCAACACTCCATTCAGAACGCAGCAGCAGGCCATAGCCCTCGAGCGCCCAGCGCAGCGCGACATCGCCGTCATTGGTGCTCATGCGCGCGCGGACTTTGACCATTTCTTTTCGTTCAGCGTTGCGCAAGTGCCAGATGCCAAAAGTCTGCTCGTTTTCGTGCAGTACCACGGCCTGATGCCGGGTCAGTTCGGCAAGGTTGTTCGGCGTACCATGTGCTTTCAGGTATGTGGGAGATGCGCAGACCAGGCGACGATTCGTGCGCAGTTTTCGCGCACTCAGCCGTGTATCGGCGAGATCACCAACCCGAATACCAATGTCATAACCGTCTTTCACCAGATTCAGGGGCGTGTCGCTAAGATGCAGTTGTACTTCCAGTTCAGGGTGTTTTCTGGCGAATTCGCTGAGCAAAGGGCAGATCACTGTCCGTCCGAACCCCAGGCTTGCATTCACCCGTAACAAACCGGTGGGCTGGGAGGTCACGCCACGCAAAGCCTGCTCCAGCTCCTCCAGCCCAACCACCAGGCGTTTGCCTTCCTGCAGGTATCGTTCTCCTTCCGGTGTAATGCGCAGCGTGCGGGTGGTCCGCTGCACCAGCCGCACCCCCAATCGACGTTCCAGAGCCATTAACCGCTTGCTGACAGCGGCGCCGGTAATACCCAGCTCTCTGCCCGCGCGCACCAGACTGCCCGTGCGCGCAATCGTAATGAACAATTCCAGGTCATCGTATTTGGTTCGCATATTATCAACTATTAAGAACTAATGATTCTAATTTATTTATATTATTAATTATAAATAGATAATATAGACTAGAGGCCTGATTTCGCAAACAAGAACGCACCCAGCGAGCATGCTGTCATCCACTACAACGCCGCAGACCGTCCTGGCCTGAACCCACCGATGACTGCATGATGAGGATAGAACTGCATTCCTGTACGCGAAGAAAGTGAAACTGCCAGAACAATCTCTGATTTTATCGAGTCAGGCCGACAACGCGATTAAAAGGTAATGCCAGTATGTTTGAACATTTTTCCAGCGACTACTTCACCATGAGTGATGGTGTACGGATTCACGCCAGGGTTGGCGGGAGCGGGCCTGGCCTGCTTTTGATGCATGGTCATCCGCAAACCCACGTCATGTGGCACAGGATTGCGCCCAGCCTGGCGCAGCACTATACCGTTGTGGTGCCTGATCTCAGAGGTTTTGGGGACTCATCCAGGCCGGAGCCTGGTGTGGAGAATGTGGCGTACTCCAAGCGCGCGATGGCGCAAGACATGGTAGACATCATGGGCCGGCTCGGGTTCGAACACTTTATGGTCGGAGGTCATGACCGGGGCGCTCGCGTCGCTCATCGTCTCGCCCTGGATCACCCGGATCGGGTGCGGCGGCTGTTCTTTCTGGATATTGCGCCGACGCTGGCCATGTACGAGCGCACATCAATGGCATTCGCACGCGCGTACTGGCATTGGTTTTTCCTGATTCAGCCTGCCCCCTTGCCTGAACGGTTGATTGAGGGTGACCCCGTTGCCTACCTGCACAATGTTTCGGGTCGGCGGCACGCGGGCTTGTCTGCTTTCCACCCCGATGCGCTGGCAGAGTATGAGCGTTGTATCGCCTTGCCATTGACCGCCAGAAGTATATGCAGCGATTACCGCGCTTCTGCGGGTATTGATCTCGAACACGACGCACATGATCGGGATGCCGGCAATCATCTTGCCATGCCACTGCATGTATTGTGGGCCGAGCACGGCGCTGTCGGCCAGAACTTCGATGTGCTGCCGTTATGGAAAGACATATCCCGTAGCGACGTCAGCGGCCATTCGGTGGGTTGTGGCCACTATCTGGCAGAAGAGCAGCCAAAGATTATCCTGCAGGAAATGATGACGTTCTTCGGTTCCTAGAACGCCAACCAGGCCCGGGCCCGGGCCACTTCTCCCATCTGACATTCATAACTTATATGCGCCTGGTTGAAAGGCGCAGAAAGGAGACCTTATGCACTTTTCATTTACCCATCGCATCTGTGCTTTTATGCTTGCCGCGTCGTTATGTGCAGGCTATGCCCAGGCCGATGAATACCCTCGGCAACCTATCCGCATGGTGGTTCCTTTTGCAGCGGGCGGCCCCACGGATACCGTGGCCCGATCTTTGTCAGAAGCCATGCATGCCGCGCTGGGTCAAATCATCGTGGTAGAAAACAAGGGGGGTGCCGGTGGCATGATCGGTACTAATCAGGTGGCTGCCGCCAAGCCCAACGGCTACGAAATTCTTTTGATGAACGTTGGATTTACCACTGCGCCGAGCCTGTATAAGAAAACGGGCTATGACCCCGAAGAAAGCTTTGAGCCCATTGGTCTGGTTGTCAGTGTGCCGATGACCATTATTGGTCGGTCCGACCTGCCGGTCAATGACGTCGGGGAATTGATTGACTATGTGAAGACGCATGAGGACGCAATGACGATTGCCCACGCCGGTAACGGTTCAGCTGCGCATCTGTGCAGCATCATGTTCACCCAGGCGATAGGCGTTGACCTGTTGACCATTCCTTACAAAGGCACTGCCCCGGCCATCAATGACTTGCTCGGCAAACAGGTGGATCTGCTCTGCGATCAGACCACCAATACGACGCAACATATTAATACGGGCATAGTCAAAGCCTATGCAATGACCAGCAAACAACGCATTCCAACCCTGCCGGATTTGCCGACCATGCAGGAGTCGGGCTACAGCGATTTTGATGTCGGTATCTGGCACGGGCTGTGGGCGCCAAAAGGGACACCGGAGCCCGCGCTAAAAAAACTCAGAACAGCACTTCAGGCTGCATTGGCCTCGCCCAGGTTCCGCCAGCGGATGGCGGCGCTGGGCGCCACGGTACTGGCCGCGGAAGCAACGCCCGAAGCACTGGCTCAAAAGGTTCACCAACAAACGGCTCAGTGGACTGGCCTATTCAAGAAAGTGGGAATAGAACCGCAGTAAGGGCCCGCAGTAAGCGCAAACGGATTGATGGGCCTGGCTTTATGATCGCCTGCATCAACCATGCACGAAGACCATATGATACGTACAATGGCGTTATTGTCATTCCGGTTGTGTGATTCATGCCATCTCCCGTTTCAGATCGGTCGGCGCTGCTGCAGCTTTGGTTTGCCGGCCCTGCGTTGCAGGTCGAGTACGACCCGCTGGCGCTGACGCCAGAGGATCGCGCCCGTGAGGCGGCGCGCCTGAGTGCGCGCAAAGCCTATGAGTGGCGTGTCAGCCGCGCGCTGAAGCGCCGGTTGCTGGAACCTTATCGCTCATCGAGCCTGTCGCACAGTGCCGGTCACGCCCTGTGGGCGGCGTCATCGCTGCACGAGCATATAGGCGTTGATCTGGAGCGGATACGCGCTATTGATGAACTGGCCCTGAGCGAGCTGATCGCTCAGGATGATGAAATGCGGTTGCTACGTGCGCTGCAGGGGCAGGACAGAACCCGCTTTTTTTTCCGGCTGTGGACGCTCAAGGAAGCGCTGGTCAAAGCGGTGGGCGGCGATTTTCCGGCAGATATGCTGCGGGTGGGCATCCGGCCTTGTCCTTGTAACACGCCGGCAGCGGATGGCGTCATTTCTGCCGTGAAGGGCGCATTGCCGGAAGACGTTGACCGTGCGCTGTACGCAGCACTGCCCGGGGCCGCCCAGGCGGCCCACGTGGCGGCAAGCGCGACGCAACCGCAGGCATGGTGCCTGGCGGGCCTGGGAAACCGGCGCTGGCACGGTCTGTCGGCCCTGATGGGCGATAACTGGATGATGGCAGTGGTGTGGCCTGCCCAGGATCTGTCCATGCCCGTCAAGATCATCGCGCGGCAGGCGACGCCGGGCGAAGCGCGCGTTTTGCCGCTTGCGCAGTCTGTGGTTTTTGGCGTGGGCGCGCAGCCCGAGGCGTGATCGTGCCGGACAATCGCCGGTTCAATTGCCCGCAGTACGGCCCGTTGCAACGGTTGCCGCCCTCAGGCCTGCCTGCGGAAGATCAGCGAGGTATTGATGCCACCGAAAGCAAAATTATTATTCATCACATATTCGGTATCAATGGTGCGCCAGTCATGCTGCAGGTAGTCCAGTTGCGCGCAGCGTGGATCCACATGTTCCAGATTCAGGGTAGGCACGAACGCTCGGTCGTGCATCATTTCAATGGAGAACCACGACTCCAGTGCACCGCAGGCGCCCAGGGTGTGACCCAGAAAACTTTTTTGCGAACTGATGGCTGCGTGTTCCCCAAATAATGCGGCCGTGGCATGGGATTCGGCGATATCGCCCTGTTCGGTTGCCGTGCCATGGCCGTTAATGTAACCGATCTGTTCGGCGTGGATATCTGCATCCTCAAGCGCAAGGGTCATGGCCCTGTGCATGGTGTCGGACTGGGGTCGGGTGATATGGGCACCATCCGAATTGCTGCCAAAGCCGACAATCTCTGCGTAGATGCGCACACCCCGCGCCAGGGCGTGTTCGCGCTCTTCCAGCACGAACATGCAGGCACCTTCGCCGATCACCAGCCCATCGCGATCCCGGTCATAGGGGCGGGGCGAGGTTTGCGGCGCGTTGTTGCGCTGGCTGGTGGCGTACAGGGAGTCAAACACATAGGCTTCGCTGGGGCACAGTTCCTCACCGCCGCCGCCGAGCATCATCGGAATGAGTCCGTATTTGATGGCTTCGTAGGCATAGCCGATACCCTGGCTGCCGGAGGTGCAGGCACTGGAAGTAGGGATCACACGTCCCTTGAGTCCGAAGAAAATACCGATGTTGGCGGCCGTGGTGTGCGGCATCATGCGAACGTAGGTGTTGGCATTGACGCCATGCGATTCACCGTGCATGAGCAGAGCCGCCAGCGCCCGCACGTCTTCGGTACTGCCTGTGGACGACCCGCAGGCCACACCCATGGCGCCGGACTGGATCAGCGGATCGCCCAGCAGGCCGGCATCGCTCAGCGCCCGTTCGGCGGCGTCAACACAGAGTTGCGAGACCCTGCCCAGACTGCGTAACTGCTTGCGTTGCCAGTGTGGCGGGCAGTGATAGTCGACAATCGGCGCGCCCAGTCGGGTATTCAGCTCGGTATAGCGATCCCACTCGGGCATAGTGCGCACGGCGCTGCGTTTCTCTGTGAACGCCTGCCGGATCTGCGGCCAGTTATTGCCCAGTGCGGTAATGCCGCCCACGCCCGTTACTACCACACGTTTCATCAGCACAGCCCTCCGTTGACCGAGAGCACCTGGCGGGTGATGTAGCCGGCTTTCTCCGACATCAGGAAGGTGACAGCGGCAGCGACTTCTTCGGCATGACCGGCGCGCTGGGCGGGAATCATTTTCAGAATTTCCTCTACCGGCACCTGCTGGTCAAGCATTTCTGTATCGATCAGGCCGGGCGCCACGCAATTGACGGTAATGCGCCGTTTAGCCAGTTCCACGGCCAGCGCCTTGGCGGCGCCGATCAGGCCGGCTTTGGAGGCGCTGTAGTTGACTTGTCCGCGGTTGCCGATCAGCCCGGATACCGAGGCCATGCAGACGATACGCCCGGGCTTGCGCCGACGAATCATCGGCATGATCAGCGGGTGCAGTACGTTATAAAACCCGCCCAGGTTGGTGTCCAGTACCTGGTCCCAATCTTCATCGGAGAAGGCTGGGAAGGCGTTATCACGCGTCAGCCCGGCATTCAGGACCACACCATAGAAGGCGTCGTGGCTGTCCAGATAGGTTTCCAGCGTCTGTCTGCAGGCCTGACGGTCGGACACGTCGAACTGCAGAATGTCGGCTGCCCGGCCCAGGGCCTGAATCTGTTGGGCAACCTGTTCGGCTTCGTCCCGCCGCTGGCGACAGTGCAAAGTGATATCGAAGCCGGCCTGCGCCAGATCAAGGGCAATGGCTTTGCCTATGCCCCGGCTGGAGCCGGTGACAAAAATACGGGAAGCGGTCATGCTGTTTGTTCCTGTAAGTAGCGTTCAATATCGGGAGGGCTGAATACGCTCAATCTGGCGGTGGCTACGGTTTGTGCGTGCGCCGCGCCTGGTTCGGCTGCGATGTGGGTTGTGACGCTGTGCGCGACCTGAGCTGCACCCCCGGCAGCGAAGTCGGCGCCGGCGGCATCATCGTTCTCCAGCAGGGATAGGCGGCAGTCGAAGACGCCGAAGCCGCTGGCCTCGTCCCGTGTAGACGCTTCAACCTCTACGCAGAGCAGGCTGCCCTGCGCCACGCTGGGACGCAGAATGTCAATCTGTCGGCTGCCCAGCAGAAAACCCAGTTTTGGCGGCTGGCCTGCATCGCAGGCATGACAGCCGGCCAGTGCGGCCACGCCCTGTGCCATGATTTCAATCGCACACCACATGGGCAACTGGCCGCTCTCGTCCAGAAAAAGGTGATCCGGCCCGATGCGGGTCAGGGCCTGCAGGTGTGAGTCGGAGTATGTGGTGATCTCGTCAAGCAAAATCATTTTGCCGGCGTGGGGCAGCAAGGGTGCAAGATGGCGGATGGGGGTCTGCATGGTCAGGCTTGCCCCAGTATCAGAACGGCATTATTGCCACCAAAGGCAAAGGACAGGCTCATGCCGATGCGCGGCTGCTTTTGCCATGTGGATTGGCTGTCTGTAAGCGCGATGCTGGGCAGGGCCGGATCTGCCTGCCCGTCCCAGTGTTGCGCCGGCAGTCTTCCCTCGGGATTGTGGCGGCCGTCGATGACGCCCCACAGCAGCGCCGCTTCCAGCGCCCCGGCCGCCCCCAGGGTGTGGCCGGTGAGTGGTTTGGTGCTGGTGCAGGGAACGCCCTGTGCAAAGCAGCTTGCCATGGCCAGACTTTCCATGCTGTCGTTCAGTTCAGTGGCCGTGCCATGCAGATTGACCCAGCCGATATCTTCCGCCTTGCACCCGGCGTTTTCCAGCGCCTGGCGGATGGCAAGAATGGCGCCTGTGGCCTTGGGGTCGGGTGACGACATGTGCCAGGCGTCGGCGCTGTTGCCGTAGCCCAGCAGCGGCAGGCCATCGCCCTCTTGCCGGGTCATCACAAAAAGCGCGGCGGCCTCGCCAATATTGATGCCGTCGCGGTTGACCGAAAAGGGATTGGCAATTCCTGCTGACAGTGCCTGCAAAGAGTCAAAGCCATTGATCGTGAGGTGGGCCAGTGAATCGACCCCGCCGCAGACCACGGCGTCGCACAGATCGCTGGCCAGCAGGCGATGCGCCGTGATAATGGCGCGGGCGCCCGACGTGCAGGCAGTCGAGATGCTGTACACCGGGCCGCTCAGCCCGAAATGATGTGCCAGAAAGTCGGCAGGGGCCGACAGCAGCTGGCGCTCGTGCTGGTAAAGGTCACGGTCCCAATGCCCGTCGCGGGCGAAGGCCTGAAAGGCCGGGTAGTTATCGTCTACGCCGGTGGTGGTGGTGCCGATAATGACCCCGATTCGCTGCCCGCCATACTGCGTACGGGCGTGTTCGATGCGTGTCTGCAATTGACTGGCTGCCTGCCACAGCAGGCGGTTGTTATGGGTGTCAAAATGCGGCGGCGTGCCTGCTGGCAGTGGTGGGGGCGCGACTGACGGGCGGGCGGTATAGATCGTCTTGCCCGGCACCCATTGGGTTTCCGGCGCCAGTGGCGTAACGGTGGTATTCAACAGTGCCTGCATGGTGTCTGCAAAGGTCAGCCCCAATGCGCTGACCGTGGCGGGCGGGCTTAGATAACTTCTCATGGTATGGCAGATAGCGGGGTCAGATTCCATTGGCTATGGTCGGGCAGCGTAATGCCGGTTACCGGGGCCGGCGCGGAACTGCCGGCTGTACGCGTTCCCTGCGCGCCGGGCACGGGTGGCACAGGTGGCAATACCAGCGACCATAGCAGGTGTCCCTGACGACTGAAGGCGTAGACGGGGCCGTCGCTGCCATCGGTCTTGTTGATGTTGATGCCGGGATAGGCCTGGTGCCATTGTGTCTGGGGCATGCGGGCGGCGATGATCGCTTCGAACAGCTGGCGTGCGCGGGCATTGGGCGGTGCAAAGCCATCGGTGGTCCACTGGTCATCGCGCAGTGACAGGCGGGCCAGCGGCGCGCCCAGGGCATTGGTCTGGATCCAGCGGCTGGCGCCCCCGGCTTCAGGCTGCACAATCAGCAGGCTATCTTCGGTCTGGCCCGGGGCTGTGACCAGACTGAGTTTGTAGGATTGAACCTGTGCGGGCTGGCTGTATTGGCGTGGCAGGACCGATGTGGCGGCACAACCGGCCAGCAACACCAGCAACATGCCCAGCCAGGCACCGGCAAGGCCGCGATCAGGTATCCAGTTGCGCTTCACCACATATCTCCGCCAGCGCCTTCAGGCGCCGTTCTGATTTTTCAACATAGGGGTTGCTGGTATCCCATGCATACCCGGCCAGGATGGCGGCAATCATGCGCCGGATATCCTGGTTGATGTGTTTGGAGTATATAACATCCTGAAAGCTGCAGTTATACCAACCGGCAACGTAGGTTCTGAAGGTGTCGATGCCGACACGCAGGGCGTCGGCAAAGTCTTTTTGCCAGTCTGCTGCCTGTCCGCGCAGGGTTTTGTCCACCAGCGCAGTGGCCAGTTTGGCCGAGTGCATGGCAATGGTGACGCCCGAGGAGAACACCGGGTCGAGAAACTCGGCGGCGTTGCCCAGCAGGGCATAGCGCTCACCATACAGGCTGGTGACGTTGGCCGAGTAGCCGCGCAGCGGCCGCACCGGGGTATCCCATTGTGCATTGGCCAGCAGATGACGCAGCCGGGGGATTGCATTGACCATATCCTGCAGAAACGGCAGGGGTTCGCGCTCGTTCATCGCCAGGTGACTGGGTTCGCCCACCACGCCGATGGAACAGCGGCCATGGCTGAAGGGAATCAGCCACATCCAGATGGCGCGGTCCTGCGGATGGGTGGCAATAATGATTTTCTCGCGGTCGAAATCGGGATCGCTGATATTGTCCTGGATATGGGTGAACCAGGCCTCACGCACCGGGAAGTCTGATGGCTGTTCCAGATCCAGCAGGCGGGGCAGCACGCGTCCGTAGCCGCTGGCGTCCAGCACGAAACGGGCCCGCAGCGTATAGGATTCGTCCTGGTCGGTCGAGACCGAGAGTGTGGCGTGCTCCGCTGCGGTGGTGATTGCGTTTACAGTATGGCCGAACCAGACCTGTGCGCCCTTGCGTTCCGCCTCCTGGATCAGAATGTGGTCGAAGCGGGCGCGTTCTACCTGATAGGTGGTGCCCGGTCCGGCGGTGAATTTGTCACGAAAATCAATCACACTTTCCCGATCGCCCCAGGTGAAGGCCGCGCCATTTTTGACCTGGAAGTCGCCCTCATTGACGGCCTGCAGCAGACCGGCCTCCTTGAGGATTTCCATACAGTAAGGCAGCAGGCTTTCACCGATGGAAAACCGTGGGAAATGCTGACGTTCAAGCACACACACCTGCCAGCCGCGCTGACGCAGCAGGGCAGCGGCAACGGAACCGGACGGCCCGGCGCCGATAATGGCGATGTCTGTACTGGAGGGTAACTGGGAAGTGTTCATAAATGACAACTCATTCAGGATTCAGATTCGGGTGTCAGAAAGGATCGCATGTACCAGAAAGTATATATTACGTTGCAAAGCACGCCCAGCACCACGCTCAGGCCAAACGTAGCCACGGCGGGTGTGGAGCTGAAGTACAGCAGGCCAAAGGTGATCATGGTGGTGATCGAGGTCATGAAGATCCCGGCCGTCTTTTCTTCGGCAGGCAGCGTGGGCGTATAGGCGTAGACGGCGTAATCAATGCCGATGGCCGTCACCAGCAGCAGGCCGAAAATGCAAAACAGGTTCAGGGGGATGCCGACGAGGCCCGACAGGCTCATGACCGTCACCGAGGCCGATAGCGGCACCAGTAAAATTCGCAAGGCAGGCCGGGTGCCGAAGACGCGATACAGGATAAGAAATCCCACTGTATACGACAGAAGTTTCAGGAGGATGGCTTCCAGGCGGGTTTGGGCAAAGAGGCGATTGATATGACTGCGCTGGTCGACCAGTGTTACACCCGGGATATTCTGGATAAGCGCGGGCAGTACGGCCGGGTCCTGTAAGCCATTCATGGTCACCATGCTACTGGGCCGGCCCTGTTCGTCGCGTCCCAGCCAAAGGGCGCGCCAGGGTTCAGCCAGGGTGCCTTGCAGCGATTGTTCTATGGTCAGCGCCGGCTGCGCCTGACGGCGCTGGAGTTCGGTGCGCACGGCGCTGTCCGGTACGCCCAGTGCGCGTAGTGGCGCCCACGCCTGGGGTTGCTGTGCCAGTGTGGCCAGCGTGGCGTTAAGTGCCTGTTGTTCGCTCACCGGGTTGATCCACTGGCTCAGGGCGGTGTAGTTGCGCAATTGCCCCTGGGCGATCAGGGGATCCAGTCTGGCTGTCAGGCGCTGTTCGGTTCGCAGCAGGCTTTCCTCATCGATCGCCTGCACAATGAAATATTGGCTGGTAGGTTCAATGCCGGTCAGGCGGCCCACTTCCATCGCCTGAGTCAGTAGCGGCTGGGGGGTGTTGACCCAGTTACGGATGTCGTCGTGCCAGTTGCTCAGATACAGTCCGCTGCCGGTGACGGCCAGCACCAGGAGTGCCAGCAGGGGAGTATGGCGGATGCGCTCGCCGGTGCTGCGTATGTTGCGGCGCAGGCGGTCCAGTAGCGGCATCAGCCCCGGCGTGGGGCGCGGTTGCCAGTGGTTGAACAGGGCCGGCAGCAGCAGGCGCGTAAACAGGAACGTACTGATGACCGCAGCTGAGGAAAATACCGCAGTCTGCTGCAGGATCGGCAGGGGTGTGAGCAGCAGGAACAGGTAGCCGGTAACAGTCACCGCCAGGCTGATGATAAACGGACGGGATACGCGCCTGACGGCTGGCCATGGCTGCCAGCGGGCATCCAGGGTGGCGTGACTGAGCCAGTGCAGCGGAAAGTCAACGACCAGCCCGACCAGGCTGGTGCCGATAATCAGTGTGAGAATATGAATGGAACCCAGCAGGGCAACGCAGGCGGCAAAACCGCCCAGCAGGCCGGCCGCGACCGGCAGTGCCAGCAGAAGAATGCGGGCGGAGCGGAACATGAGCAGCAGAAACAGGATGGTCAGCATACTGCCGGTGAGACTCATCCAGGTGCTTTCCTGGCCACCTTCGGCTTTGCCGTGTGCGCTGTAAATGGCGCCGCCGGCCATCAGCACCTGAACATCCTGGCTTGCTGCCTGTTGCCGGGTCTGGTCGATCAGCGCCAGCAACTGTTCGTCGCGACCGCTACGGTCCGCGGCGTCCAGTTGCGCGCGCATGACATACCAGATGCGATTGTCCGCCTCCAGTTGCATGGTGTTGCTGGCGATATCGTAGTGCACGGCAGAGATGGACTGAAGCTTGCCTGACAGCCGGGCAGCAAACCCGAGCCAGTCCTGGTCAGCGGCAACCAAGGTCTGTTCACCCAGTGGTGACATGATGTGCTGGGCGCGCCGGGCAAACCAGGCCTGCGGGTCGCGGGCCAGTGCTTCCCGCGCCTGTTGTGGCAGGCCGGCCTGGTCCATGCGACGCAATTGCTGGCGTAATGGCTCCAGATCGGCGGCGACCTGCAGATCTACGCGGTCGAATAACCTGCTGGCGGACCATTGCTGCGCCTGTTTTTGTGCGGCAGCCAGAGCCCGGGCCGGGTCGGTGGCGCTGGTGAGCACAATAATCTGTCGGTTCAGGGTCTGCCGAATGTTGTCCTGCGCTCGGGTTTGCACTGTGCTTTGCGCCCCATCAGGAGGGAGCAGCATGAGCAAATCGGTATGTACCGGTTGCCGATACGCCAGTTGCCAGGCCGAATACAGCAGCAGACCGAGCAGCCCCAGTACGTAAAGGGCTGCCCAGCCTCGTTCAGGGTTCCAGCGCATGTTGGGCGTCAGCAGGCAGGGGTTGATTGATGCGCACATTGGAAAACAGGATCTCCGTCCTGTCGCCCTGGGTCTCAGCCAGCGTCACCTGTTCGATCGAGCGTGCGCCGCGGATCGTAATGCGCTGGAAAATCTGCTTTAACACCGACGACGTCGGGTCCAGCGTCAGGGTCCAGTCCTGGGCGTCGCCCTGCAGGGTTTGTGTAAATTGTCCCGATAGGCTGCGGGTGTTGCCCGACAGCAGATCCATGAAGAGCCGGATCTGGGTTTGGCTGCCTGCCCCTTGTTGTTGCAGTGGCTGCCACTGTCCTGCACTGTCCTGGTGCATCATGCCCTTCGGTGTGATGCGAATCACGCTGGCTATCGGGCTGCGCGTTTCCCAAAGCAGGCCCTTGTCGGCTGCCATGACAAAGCTGCCCTGGCTCAGTAGCGGTTGTTCAAGTGAGCGCAGGAAACGTTTTTGCTGCACGTCGCCCTGTACCGTCTGATGGGCCGCCAGTTGCTGTTGCAGGTCTTGCAGCGAAAAGGCCTGTGCCGCATGGCACAGCAGGGTCAGAACCAGCAGGAAAGTCAGGCGTGACAGGAAGAAGAGGGACTTGATGGCAGGCATAAAAGGCATACTCTCTACTAATATTCAGGTTTCTGACTGCATGACCTGGCGAATGATGTGTTGCCAGTCTTGCGGGGTCTCGAATTGCATTTCGCGGGTTTCCAGCAATACCGCCACCTGAGTGGTTTCGGCCTGGGTCAGGCGCTCCCCCGAGTCTGCGTCGGTAATCAAATACGCAATGCGCAGGCGCGACTCCCATTCGCGAATGTGGGCATCGATCAATATCTTCTGACCAAAGACGGCGGGACGTACATATTTCAGTTGCATGGTCACCACCGGCCAGGCATAGCCGGCAGCACGCATGGTATCGTAGTTGTAACCCAGTTTGTCGAGCAGGGCGCAGCGGGCAATTTCCAGATATTTCACGTAATGTCCGTGCCAGACGATGTGCAGCGCATCCACATCGAAAAACGGAACGGTCATAGGCACGCAAATGCTCAGGCCCGGGTGCTTAGTCATTGTGCTTCCAGAAATCATAGAAATTGAACCATTGCAGCGGCGCTTTGACGCATACCTGTTCCAGTTGTTGCGCGTAGCGCTGCACCCACAAGCGGATTACTTCATCGCGGTCATGGCGCGTCCACTGAATACGATCGCTCATGCGTTTGATATGCAGGGCGTAGCGACCCTGCTGGCGAATGCAGAACAGCGTATTGACGCTGGCCTTGAGCAGCCCGGCCATGAGCCAGGGCCCCTGCGGGAAGGCAACGGTCTCGCCCAGGAATGAGACCGGGACCACTTTTTCGCCACGCACAGGTTCGCGGTCCGCCGCAATGGCAATCCATTCCCCATTGTCCACCCGTTGTTGCAGCATCATCATGGTATCGATGTCCAGTTCGGTCACCTGCAACAGGCGGATATCGTTGTCGGCGCCCAGGTCGGCCATCACCGCGTTGTACTTCCGGGCATGTTTGCTGTGAATCAGGATATTGAGCACGAGGCCCTTGTGATGCGACACCAGGGCGCGACTGATTTCGGTATTGCCCAGATGCGAGCAGATCAGTATCTGGCCGCGGCCCTGTGCATAGAGCATTTGCTTGTGAATGCCATCGGGGTCTTCAACAACGATATGCTCGTAGCGCAACCGGCCCTGCCAGACCGCAAAACGATCAACCAGCGCCTGCCCGAAAGCAACAAACTGCCGGTAAACCGGCGCAAAGGCAGGCAGCAGATCGGACTTGCCCGACCATGACTGTAAATGTTGCTGATACCGGGCAATATTGCGCCGCTCGGCGGGCGAGGTCACGAAAAAGTACAGTACGACCAAACGGGACAGAATGGCCAGCAGCCACATGGGGCAGTATCGGATCAGCCGGGCAAGCAGCCTGAGCACAAAAAGATTGCCACGTTCCTGTTTGGTGGCCCAATGTTCACTCATGCGTCACCTTTGGTGAAAGCGCGCCGCAACAGCGAGGGCAGAAAAGGCAGCATATGCAGGCAACTGCGTGTATGCATGCGGGTAATAAGCAGGTTGTCGCGCACCATACGATAGTGCGAGATGCCGTCGGCCGCGTAGGAGACGCGGGTCGGGATCCAGCGTAAAGGTGTCTGGCGCCAGTAAAGGTGCATCAGGATTTCCGGATCAAAATCCATCCAGTTGCCCAGATACGGCGTGTTGTCAACAAACCGGACCGCTGCCAGCGGGTAGAGGCGAAAGCCACAGAGGGCGTCGGGAATGGAGCGAGACAGGGTCTGCAAATGGACCCAGAACAGGCTTACCTTGCGCCCGTGCAGCCTTGCGGTCGGAATGTCATCGCCGTATACCGGTCGCCCGCAGATGGCGGCCTCGGGATGCTGTTCGGAAAGGGCCAGAAAGGCGGGAATGTCGTCCAGATGATGCTGGCCGTCGGCGTCCACCTGCAATGCATGTGTGTAACCCATTGCGTGGGTCAGTGTGAAGCCGGTCTTGACGGCGCTGCCCTTGCCGCCATTGACGGGCTGGTGATGCACATGCACTTGTGGCCAGCTTTTGAGCCTGTCCAGCACGACGCGCGAGGGGGCATCGGAGCCGTCATCGACAATAAGCACCGGCAGCCCGTGACGACGCAACTGCCCGACTACCGATTCAATGGTGTCCGGGTGGTTGTAGAAGGGTATCAGGGCAATGGTGCGATTCATAGTACTTAACGTCGTACGTTGCGATTGGCGTTATGGGTTGAGGGTCGCGTTGGCATGGCAGAGGTTCCAAAAAAGAGTCCGGTTCAGGCTGAGTCGACAAAGGCAATACGCCCGGATGCGGTCATGGTCGTGCCGGTCCTTACGGTGAAATACAGCTTGCGTTTGCTATCGTCCCATTTTAACGTCATTGTGCAAGGATCGGCGGGGCGCAGAAAATGCTGGAATTTCAGATTTTCAATGCGTTCAGTGGTGCCGCTGCAGAGCTTGCGCGCCCGGGCCTGCTCCAGCGCCCAGCCCAGCTGCACCACACCGGGAACCAGCGGAAACGAAGGAAAATGGCCCTGGAAATAGACCAGATCCATGGGAACGCGGGCGCTCAGGCAGCATTCGGTGCCGGAAGCCGTTTGCAAGGGGGGGGCCGACGAGTCCGCTGGCGGCGTCTGTGTAGAGGACGCCGAAGGGGGCTCTGATGAGGTGTGGGGTGTAGCTGGGGTCTCCGATGGTGCTGCGGAAGGCCGCGTTGACGGGTTTGCCGCTGTATCGCTTGCGCCTTGTTCCCACTGCGGCGCGCGTACCGTCTGGGTGAAGCAGTCCTGCACGTGCTGCCGGGTGATTTTCGATTGCGCATTGCGGGGCAACGTTAACGGAAACCGCCAGTGACGGGGGACGGCCAGCGGGTCTACCGCCTCGCGCAGCAGGGCCGAAATTGCCCGGACCACGTGGCGTCGCCCGTGTTGTCTGAAGGCGGCGATGCCCTCGGCCGACAGTTCAACCATCGCGCACAGGCGGCCCCCCAGCGGGCTGGGCGCACAATGAATGTCGTTGACATAGGGATGGGACAGGGCGGCCTGCTCCACCCGGCTCAGGGAAATGCGCTTGTCTTCCAGTTTCAGGATGCGATCAGCGCGGCCCAGCAGTATGAAGCTGTTGGCGTCTTGGTGACTGATAACATCTGCCGTTTGTTCGGTGCCGTCGGTCCAGGGGGAACACACCGCCAGCCGGTGTTCGCTGTCCGTTTCCAGACTGACGCCGGGTAGCGCTATCCAGGTTGCCTGCTCATGGCGCGTGGCAATGACACCGGTTTCCGTGCTGCCGTAAATTTCATGCAGGGGCCATTGGCGTTGCAGCAGGTGTTCGCGGGTGGCTTCTGCCAGTACGCCGCCGGCCGATACCACGCGAGCCAGTCGTGGCTGCAACGTGGACCAGGGCAGGCTGTCAGGCAGGCGCTGCAGCAGGGCGGGACTGGTAATCCAGATACACTGCTCGTACATCTGCGTCTGTTCGGCCAGGCTTTCCGGGTAACGCGACGGCATTCGGTCCAGTACCAGACCGGCGTGCAAGGGTACCATCACGCGAAAGGTCAGACCGTACATATGCTGGTGGCTGACGCTGGCAATCAGCGTTGCCGGCAATGCATGCAGCGACCAGGTACGAATCAGGGTAAGGGCTTCGGCGTGCAGCTGCCTGAAGTATTTACGGATAATGCGCGGGGCGCCGCTGGAGCCGGAGGTACGCAAAAAGGCAACGGCATCGGCAGGCAGCGGCAGAAACAGGCCCTCGGGTCGCGTCTGGAACAGACCTGACGTCTCGGTGCTGGCCTGCATGTCGCGTTGTTGCGGGCAAGAGAGCGACCGGGCCAGGGTATCGAGCCGCAAGACCGGTATGGCCGGGTCGGGCAGCGCATTATCGGTGATCCACAAGTCTGCATCAGCCTGTACCCAGGAGCGGGTATCGCCCAGCACATCCGGTGCCAGCAAGACCTGAACGCCAGCAGCCCAGCAGCCCAGCAGGGCACAACTGAACAGGGCGGTATCGTCAAACCACAGGGCGGCACGCGTGCAGGCGCGATCCCGTAAATGCTGGTGCAGTTGATTGATAATGGCCTCGAACTGCGCACGGCGCATGGCCGGACGTGTGGCAACCAGTGTATCGGTATGGGGAAACGGTAACAGAATACCGCTAGTGGCGTCACTCATGCTGAATGCTTCCGTTTGTAATGACGACGGTAAATCCATTCCCCGGCAAACAGCAGCCCCATCAGTACATAGGAGATAAAGCCCGTATATAGTGACCACGCATGCAGGAAACCAGCTTGCCACAGCAGATAGATCGTGCTGCCGTTCAGAACGAAAAAGACGCTCCAGATTTTTGTCACTTGCCGGGTGTATGACACGGCCGACGCGGGCAGATCCGGTTCCTGGCTGCGAGCGATGCGTTCGACGACCGTCATGCGGGTAAACAGACTGCCGGCAAAGACCGCCAGCAGCACCAGATTGATGACGACCGGATAAAAGTAAAGGAAGCCGGGCATGTCTGCAAACCGGAACAGGGCGACGCATACCAGCAGTGACAGGGCGACGATTTGTTGCCAGCGTTGCCGGCTGAGCAGGCTTTTAACGCCCCAGAGCAGCAGCAGACCGACGGTCATCCACAGGACACCGATGCGCTCCCTGCCGTAATAGACCAGAAACGGATAGGCAGCCAGGCTTAGCAATACCAGCAGATTGAACAGGCGCAAGGCACTGCGCGGCAATCGACTCGACACCGGCCCGCTTCCTTTATGCCGTGGTCAGCTTGCGGCTTACGGCATCAACGACATCCTGCACCTTGCGTACATTACGGAAATCTTCTGCCAGCAGCTTGTGGCCGGTGACACGCTTGATATGATCAATCAGATCGATAGCGTCGATGCTGTCGATGTTCAGATCAGTGTACAGATCGGCATCAGGCCGGATACGCTCGGGTTCAATGTCAAACAGTTCCACCAGTGCGGTCTTGAGCGTCTGATAGATGTGGTCTGATGGGTTCATGGTAGCACCTCAGGTATGTGGATTATTTTTCAAATCATTAACAAACGCAGCAAGTGTATTGATGTCCGTGAAATGTTCTCGCAAATTCTGTGTTTTGGTATTGAACTGGATGCCAAAGTGCTTTTGCAGGGCCAGACCCAGCTCCAGAGCGTCAACCGAATCAAGGCCGAGCCCCTCACCAAATAGCGGGGCGCTGTCTTCGATCTCTTCTGGTGTAATGTCTTCGAGTCCGAGGCTGGAGATAATTAATTGTTTGATTTCCAGATTGAGCGCTGTGGTCATTTCTGTAGTTCTCGTTCAAAATAAGTCTGTAGATGGGCATTCAGTTGCCGGGTTGCCGCAGGCATATGTTTTCCCGCTTTCCACTGAGCCGGATCAATGTCATCGCCGATGATGAATTCATAATTAACTTTTTCATACGGGACCTGATACCACGGCTGGTTACGTTTAAAGCAACGAGGATGCATCCGAATTATAACAGGGGTGATTACCGTTGCGCCGCGCAGGGCGATGGCACACGCGCCGCGGTGAAAGCGGATCACATTGTCATCGCCGGTGCGCGTCCCCTCGGGAAAAATAAGGACCGACTGCCCGCCCTGCAAGGCAGCGACGGCATAGTCGATGACCTCGGGAGAACCATTATTGGGGATGAAACCACAGGCACGGATGGCGCTATTGAGGAAGGGGTTGTCCAGCAGGCCTTGCTTGACAATGCAATTGGACTGCCGGGCGTGTGCCAGCATGAAGACCACATCCAGCAATGACGGGTGGTTGGCGATAATCACCTGTCCGGGGCGGCCCAGCCGGCTTTGTTCGGGGAAGCGGTAATTGAACCCGCCAATGAGCCGGACGTAACGCAGGAACTGGCGCCACAAAAATTGAATAATGCTGCGCGCCCGTTTTTGATTTGTTATTCGGGTTTGATCCAGCAGGCCGCTGGTGAAGGGCAGCAGCACGACTTTGAGGATAATGCCAAACAGACCAAAGACGACATAGCCGCTGGCAATGGCCAGCCAGCGCCATTTATGCCATAGGAATGCGCTGATTCGGCTCATGTCTGGCGTGTCCATGTCCAGCAGGCCGGCGGTCGGCCGGTGTGGGTCGCCCACTGCGATTCACCGCTGAGCAGTCTGGCACACACCCCGGCGCAGCCGTCTTCATTCAGCGGCACATTCGCGGGGGGGCGGGCGTCCTGGCACAGCCTCCACGCTGAGCCCTTTTGTACAAGCAGTGCACAGGCCAGTGCAAACGGCTCTCGTTCAATACGAACCTGATACTGGCCGTCCAGCGGATCGTTGGCATACAGCACCAGTACCTGCCCGGCCCCATCCTGCAGCATAAGCCAGGCGTCCAGCAGGGCGTTTTCCAGCCCATTGCTGTCAGCGGAAATGGCCGACTGTTCGGCGTAATTGCCGTGATGGATGGCCAGTTGGCCGGCAATGGCGTTATGTACCGACAGGCCAAAAGAGGTGGGGGACACGCCGTTACCTTTGGCCAGTTCAATCAGTAGCTGAAAGCTGCGGTTGATTTCGCCGTTGCGCGATGAAAACACCACAGGGCATTGCGGATGATTTTCCAGAATGGGCCAGGCCGTGGCAAAAATCAATCGGGATAGCGGGCTTAGCCTTCGACGCTGCATGGCCGGCAGAAAACTGAGCGTCGGCGCCTCTTGCGGGTTCTGTGCCCGGTTGTGCTCTTTTTCCCGAGGACCATCTGCCCGCAGCCACTGAGCCCACTGCGCCGCGGTCGATAAGCCGGGAGCCAGAGCGTGCTGTTCGGAGATGGTCAATTCAAAGGCGAGCATGTGAAGTCATTAATTTCAGAGTGTTGACTGAAAGAAAAATTATTATAATATGTTTCTTTGTGTGACAAGATGAAACATATCCTGTTCCAAAACGAAAATCCGCAGCCAATGGCGATGCGTGGTGCCTGGCTCCAGGGCCAAATGACAGCAACGCCGCTTCGCAGGGAGATTCAGAAATATAGTACACATTCGGGTCCTTGCGGCCGTTGTACAGGTGACATATGTCGCAGTTGGATTCAGGTCGTTTCAGGTTGGCTGATTGTTGTCACATTCTGCCACACGGCAGTGTAGTGGTTTCTAACATTTTGCTCAGGAGAAATGCAATGCCCGGTAAAATTTCAATCGTATGTTTCACCGCCGTGCTGGCAGTGGCAAGTACACAGGCGCATGCCCGTGATACGCGCTACGATTTGCCCATCACGCAGGCGCTGACCGCCCCGGAAGCGGCAGGCATCGTGGACCCATCCATTAAAATGACGTTCGGACGCAGGGGGCCAGGTCAGGTCATTCTGGCCGATGCGGTGACCAACAAGAAAACCAGCCGGGTCGGCAAGGGGAGTGATGAAAAGGCGTGCGTCTGGGCCTTTCTGTCTGCCTATAAACAGTTACAGCAGCGGGCCAAAGAACTTGGCGGCACCGGGGTGAGTAATATCGTGAGCTATTACAAGAAGAACGTGAATGCGAGTACGGTCAATTACGAGTGTCATGCCGGCGCATTTGTGACGGGCGTGGCGCTCAGGGGAGATATTGTCCGCTGAGCACCACGTGCAGGTCGGTCAGATATTGGTCTGATGTGGTCGGGTGCCGCCCGGCCATCTACAGCGCGATGGTAAAGCCGCCGTCTACGGCCAGCGTCTGACCGGTGACAAACGACGCTTCCCGCGACGCCAGATAGCATACCGCGCTGGCGATATCGTCCGGGCTGCCCCACTTTTGCTGGGGCACGCGATCAAACAGCCACTGGTTGAAGTGTTCGTCTTTTTGCAGTGCCTCATTGAACTCAGTGGCAATATAACCAGGAGCAACTGCATTCACGGTAATGTGATGCGGGCTCAGTTCCACCGCCCATTGGCGGGCCAGTGCATGCAGGCCGGCCTTGGCAATGGTGTAGGCGGAAATATCCTTGCGTCCCTGCAGGCCCGTGACCGAGCCGGTCACGATGATGCGTCCGTATTTTTGCTGCACCATATGGCTGGCCAGATGGCGACCCAGTGCCCACTGCGCCGTGAGATTGAGCCACAGTACTTCTTCGAACTTTTCCTGGGGAAAAGTCAGCAGGCTTTCACGATGCTGCATGGCGGCGTTGGCCATGAAAATCCGGACGGGGCCATGTTCCTGAATCAGGCGGTCAACCGTCGCGATCGATTGCTGGACATCCGCTGCGTCAAATGGCGCCTCTATGATTTCCAGCCCGTCCTGGCGCAGACGGTTTGCCGCCTGCGCGACCGTATCCGCCGATCGGCCATTGATAATGACCCGGGCTCCCTGCTCGGCCAGCGCACGTGCACTGGCCAGACCGATGCCCCGGCTGGAGCCGGTCACCAGCGCAAGCTGCCCGTCCAGCGAGAACCGCGCCGGGCGCTGACCCTTACCCTGGTCTTTAGAAGCTGACATTGGCCGCACCCTTCAATTGCAGGATCTCGCGTGCCTCGTCGGGGGTCGCGATTTGCAGGTTCAGGCCTTCGAGCACCTGGCGGATTTGTGAGACCTGATCGGCGTTGGATTCGGCCAGCCGCTTCGGTGCAATCCACAGAGAGTCTTCCAGACCGACCCTGACGTTGGAACCCATGCTGGCCCCCATGGAGGCCAGCGGGATCTGATTGCGACCCGCACCCAGGATAGACCATTGGTAGTCCTGCCCGAACAGCCGGTCGGCCGTGCGTCGCATATGCATCAGATCTTCCGGGTGTGGGCCGATACCGCCCAGCAGACCGAATACCGATTGAATGAATGGCGGTGACTTGACCAGACCGCGATCCATGAAATGGGCCAGGTTATACAGGTGGCTGATGTCATAGCATTCGAATTCAAAACGCGTACCGTTGTCATTGCCCAGTCGCAGAATGGTTTCAATATCCTTGAAGGTGTTTTTGAACACCAGATCGCGGCTTTTTTCCAGGTGTTCGCGCTCCCACTCATGCTTAAATTCCTTGAAGCGGTCCAGCATGGTGTACAGGCCGAAGTTCATGGAGCCCATATTCAGGGAAGCCAGTTCGGGTTTGAAGGTAGTGGCCGGGCGCATGCGCTCTTGGACCGTCATGTGCGGGCTGCCGCCGGTGGTGATATTGATGACCGCATCGGTTTCTGCCTTGATGCGGGCCAGAAATGGCCTGAAAAATTCCGGGTCCTGGGTAGGGCGGCCGTCTTTCGGGTCGCGTGCGTGCAAGTGCAGGATGGCTGCGCCGGCGCGGGCTGCGGCAATGGCGTCGTCGGCAATCTGTTCGGCGGTCACCGGCAGATGTGCAGACATGCTGGGTGTATGAATTGCGCCGGTTACAGCGCAGGTAATAATCACTTTATGGGGTGTTTTGCTCGTACTCATAAGGGTCGTATCCAGGTTCAGAAAGTATGTTGCGCGAGTGTTAAAGGTCTGTGCAGAGGCGTCCGGGGGGCGTCATTACCGCAGCGCGACGCCGTTTGTTCGGAAAGGGTCAGTCGGCGTCCGGCACCTCGGTTTTGTTGAGCTGCTGCAGCTTGTGGGCGGCCAGCGCCATCAGCCGCTGGTCACGCCAGGCACGCCGCGCAGCCAGTTTGTCTTCAGGCAGATCGGCCCGGCGTGCTGTCGTGACGCGATCGATCAGTGCGTTCGACCAGGGTTCGGTATCCACCTGCGTTTTGGCCAGTTCCTGATAAAGGGGCCCGTAACGCTGGGCATAGTCGCGGATGCCCCCGGGTGCGTTCAGATCGATGGTTTCGAACGGTCCCATAAATGACCAGCGCAGTCCCAGGCCATGACTGACCGTGGTGTCCAGGTCCTCCACCGAGACATATCCCTGCTCGACCAGACGGAAGGCTTCGCGCAGCAGGGCGCCCTGCAGGCGGTTCAGAATAAAACCATCAATTTCCTGCAACACCGTCACCGGCTTCTGTTTTACGGCCTCCATGATGGCTCGGGTGCGCACCAGCGTTTGTTCGCTGGTCCATGGTGCGCCGCTCAGTTCTACCACGGGGATCAGCGACGGCGGATTCACCGGATGCGCCACCAGACAGCGGGCACGACCGGCCAGATCTTCGGTAAAGGCCGTAGCCGGAATACCCGAGGTGGAGCTGGCCACAATAGCGTGCGGCGGGGCGGCGGCGTCCAGCCGGGCGAATATATCCAGTTTGATGTCCAGTACTTCGGGCAGGTTTTCCTGCACATAGTCGCTCTGGGCAACGGCCGCTTCCAGGCTGTCAGCGACCCGGATGTGCGCCATGGCGCCGACGACATCGTCAACCAGGCCGTAGCGGGCGAGCGTCTGCATTTGCTGTTCGATCAGCGTCACCGCCTGCTGCGCGGCCTGGGGATTGCCGTCCCAGAGCGTCGTAACGCAACCGGCGCGGGCAAAGACAACTGCCCAGGCCTGACCGATCAGGCCGCTGCCGATAATACTGACTGAAGGAAGGGAAGGGACATTCACGATGACAGGGGTTCCGCTGGAAGTGGGGGCCAGGCATGGGCCAGGCTGGTGATTGCCCAGGGCCATGCCGGATCGCCCCCGGTGATGAGATAAAAGGCAGTGTTTACAGCTTGCACGAGGATGCTTCGGACTCGGGGCCGTAGGCTTCTTCACCCGGGATGGTGGCCGATACTTTGAAGTAATCCCACTCACCCTTGGATTCTGACGGTTTCTTTACTTCGTGCAGGAACATGTCATGCACCAGCAGGCCGTTACGCCGAACTTTGCCGTTCTTGATATAAAAATCTTCAATCGGATTGGATTTGAACCAGTCCATAATAGTCTTGCCATCGTCGGTGCCGCTGGCGGTCACCGCTTTCAGGTAGGTTTTGACGGCTGAGTAATCACCACCCTGATTGAAAGTAGGCATGGCGCCGTGCTTTTTCATAAAAGCCTGCGACCAGGTGCGGGACGGTTCGTCCTGATCCCAGTACCAGGGGGCAGTGCGATACATACCTTGAGTTGGCTCCAGCCCCAGCGCATGGATATCGCTGATATACACCTGCAGGCCAGCCAGTCGCATGCTGGAGGTCACGCCAAAGTCGTTGGCAGCCTTGACCGAGGCAATGAAATCATTGCCCGAATTGGCCAGCCCCAGGATTTTGGCGCCCGAAGACTGGGCTTGCAGCATGTAGGATGAGAAATCTGCTGTGCTGAGGGGGACTTTGACGCTGCCCATGACTTTGCCGCCCGACTGGCTGACCACGTCCGACGCGGTTTTCTGCAGGGCATGACCGAAAGCATAATCGGCGGTAATGAAGAACCAGTCCTTGCCGCCCTGTTTGAGCACGGCAGAAGCAACGCCATACGCCGTAGCCCGGGTGTTGTAGGCATAGTGCACGGTGTAGGGGGTGCAGTATTCATTGGTAATGGCAGTGGCACCGGCGCCGACAGAAATCAGCGGAATGTGTTTTTCTGCCGCTACGGTGGCGATGGCCAGCGTGGTGGCTGAATTGGTGCCGCCGATGATCACGTCGATTTTATTCTGGTCGATCCAGGCGCGTGCCTTGGAGGCGGCCAGATCGGCGCGGTTCTGGTGGTCGGCCGTCACAAGCGTGATTTTCTTGCCGTCGATGACGCCGCCGACTTCGTCAATCGCCATCTGGATCGCCACA
Source organism: Advenella mimigardefordensis DPN7 (assembly GCF_000521505.1). Lineage (GTDB taxonomy): Bacteria > Pseudomonadota > Gammaproteobacteria > Burkholderiales > Burkholderiaceae_B > Advenella > Advenella mimigardefordensis. The sequence goes on along the minus strand of NZ_CP003915.1, from coordinate 4,639,002 downwards.
GTGCCACCGGGGCCGTCGGTATCGGCATACACACCGGACATATCGGTAATGAAGCCGATGCGGATTTCATTGTCCGATATTCCACCTGCTGCATGCGCCAGTGACGCAGCAGCCAGCGCGCCGCACCCGGCAAGCAGTCGTGTTGTTGATTTCATCCTGTCTCCTATACACTGCGGTTGCAGAAGTATGTTGTTGTTGATATAAGTAAACTATAACAACTGTGATCACAGAAAAAACCTTGGTAATTACCCTTATATGAAAAATGAAACAGAGAGCACGACCAGTCGGCAAACCCTGAGTGCATCCGTTCTGGAACAGATCAAACAGATACTGTGGAGCGGCAGGGTCATGCCCGGGGAGCAATTGTCGATCCGCAAGACCGCCGAGGCCCTTGGGGTGAGCATGATGCCGGTACGCGACGCTTTCTCCCGCCTGGTGGCCGATCATGCGCTGGAGGTGACGCCGAACCGCTCGGTGCGGGTGCCCGTACTGAAGGTAGAGACGTTTATGGAAATTACCCGCATCCGTTATCAAATCGAGGGGATGGCGATTGCAGAAGCGGCCGGCAAGGCCAGCGCAACGCTATTGGCGGACATCTCCCGGATCAATGACACGCTCTCCCGGGAAATGGCCAAGCCGCAGGCCGATACACAGGAACTGGTCAGCCTGAACCAGCAGTTTCACTTTGCCATTTATGAAGCAGCCGCCATGCCGGTGCTGTTTCAGATGATAGAAAGCATGTGGCTGCGCATTGGCCCCATCCTGAACTACGATCTGCGTCAGGGGTCCCCTCGTACCCGTGAGCAGGTGGCCGTGGCGCATCATCGGGCCATGATCGGCGCACTGCAGCGCGGCGATGCCGACGCCGCCCGCAATGCAGTGGTGGCCGATATTCGTGAAGCCTTTGAATACATCATTTCCCGCAAGCCCAGCCTGTTTCTGCTGCCCGATGGGTATAGCCCTGGCGGCTGAAGCGAGCGGTCGCCAGCGGGCTGCGGATTTCCGGGGCGCGTGACGTTAGCGATGCCCCGGCGCGCTGGTCAAAACAGTTTTTCTGTATGGCCATCCACGGCCAGCGCCTGCCCCGAAATATTGAGCGCCAGATCGCTGCAGACGAAAAGCGCCTGATTGGCGATATCGTCTGCGGTGACCATGGTATGCATGGCCGACTGGGCTTTGTAGGTGTCTTCGACCTGGGCATGAGGCTTGCCCAGCATTTTGGCCTTGGCACTGATGACCTGCTGAATCCGCGGACCATCGACTGCACCGGGGCAAATCGCATTGACACGGATGCCTTCCGGACCCAGTTCATTGGCAAGGGACCGGGTAAAACCGATCACGGCCCATTTGGACGCCGAGTAGGGTGTGCGACCGGCAAAGCCCAGGCGACCCGCAGCCGAGGACATGTTGACGATGGCCGGATGCGTCCCCTTGCGCAAATGCGGCAGGGCGTTCTGCACATACAGAAACTGGCCCGTGATATTGATGCGCAGGGTGTTTTCCCATTCGGCCAGCGTGATATCTTCTACCGGCCCGGTGGGACCGGCAATACCGGCATTATTGATCAGAATATCCAGCCCGCCCAGAGCCTGAACGGCCTGTTCTACGCTGCGCGCCACATCGCCCGCATTGCCCGCGTCTGCCGTGACCGCATGCACCTGCGGCAGCTCCGCTTTCAAAGTCGAGAGCGCAGATTCGTTGATGTCTGTCACAAAGACCGAGGCTCCGGCCCTGGTGAACACATGCGCCATGGCCAGCCCGATGCCGCTGCCACCGGCCGTGATCAATACCCGTCGTCCCTGCAAATTCATGAATGTCTCCTGGTTATGGTGTTTGTTGCCACTGTATGCCAATTATCATAACTGGCTTAAGGAAAAGTTTAAAGTGTGATCACAGTAACCGCAAATAAAAATAGCCGCATTCTGATGTGAATTAGCGGCTCACTGCATGCGGCGGTAGCGGTTAGTCAGGGCGGCGTTGTGGTCTGGGCGAGTGTCGGCGCTGGCGGGTTTTGCGGTTACAATAGGCTGTCGTCAAAAACGCTCAATCAGGGGATTGCCGCCGCCGCTCAATACCACGGCAGCGCAGGTTGCAATCGTCAGGAGAAACAGTCAAGTGCAGGATATACGCAAGCAAGTAAGTCTGGTCGGCGTGCCGACCGATGTCGGCGCGGGTCATCGCGGCGCCAGCATGGGCCCGGAAGCAATCCGGGTTGCCGGTATCACGCAAACACTGGAGCAGTTGGGTCTCACAGTGCGCGATTGCGGGAATCTGAATGGCCCGCCCAATCCCTGGTTGCCCCCGCAGGCCGGCTATCGCCACCTGGAGCAGGTTATCGCCTGGAACCAGCTGGCCCATGATGCGCTCTATGCGGAGCTTTCCGAGGGGCGGTTTCCCATCATGCTGGGCGGTGATCACTGCCTTGGCGTGGGGTCTATCTCTGCGGTATCACGCTATTGCCGGGAACAGGGTCGCAAGTTGCGGGTGCTGTGGCTGGACGCGCACACCGATTTCAACACAGCCGATCTGACACCCAGCGGCAATATTCATGGCATGCCGGTAGCGTGCCTGTTTGGTCACGGGCCGCGTGAACTGGTGGAAATGGCCGGGCAGGTGCCGGCACTGCAGGCCGATATGCTGCGCCAGATCGGGATACGCAGTGTAGATGACGGCGAGAAAACATTCATTCATCAGGCGGGCATCGAAGTATTCGACATGCGGTTCATAGACGAGCATGGTATGCGTCATACCATGGAGCAGGCCTTGCATGGCCTGGATGAAAACACCCATTTGCATGTGAGTTTCGACGTGGATTTCCTGGATCCGGATATTGCGCCCGGTGTGGGTACGACGGTGCGCGGCGGGCCCAACTATCGCGAAGCCCAGTTGTGCATGGAGATGATTGCCGATACCGAATGCATGGCCTCGCTCGATATCGTTGAACTTAATCCAGCACTGGATGTACGCAACCAGACCGCCGAAGTAGCGCTGGATCTGGTGCGCAGCCTGTTCGGACAAAGCACGCTGGTGCGCCCCAGACATAAGATTGGTGCTGGCAGATAAACATGCAACACACTACAACAGCTCAGGAAAAAAGCAAGACGGTGCTCGAGCGGTTCCTGCACGCCTTTATTTTCGAGGTGCTGGCCATTGGCCTGTCGGCTCCGCTGGCTGCCATTTTATCGGGCCATTCCATGGCCGACATGGGAGTGGTCACGGTGGTGATCGCCGTCATGGCGCTGATCTGGAATATGGTGTACAACGCCCTGTTCGATCGCTTCCTGGCGGCCAGCGGCAAAACCAAAACGCTGGTCATGCGTATCTGGCACAGCATCGGCTTTGAATTTGGCCTGCTGGTGATGGCGATTCCATTTGTCATGTGGTGGCTGAACATCGGCTTGTGGGAAGCGCTGGCGCTGGATATCGGACTGATTCTGTTCTATCTGCCTTACGCGTATATTTACAATCTGGTTTATGACACCTTGCGCAGCCGCTACTGGGGGCGCAGCGTGCCGCAATGCTGAGCTGATCCGATCCGAATCTCGCAGGGCGGCGCGTGTGCCCGCCGTGCAGGGCGCCGAAGTAGCGGGAGAATCATCAGTCCTCTCACACCTTTCCTCGTACCTTTCCTTATACGACCCCTGTCTCGCGGCCCCTGTCTCGCGGTGCCATTCGGTCTGGTTATTTTTTTACCGGTTGCTGCTGCCAGATGGCGCCTGCTTTCAGGGCACGGTGATAAATCGGGCAGTCTTCATCATGTGCGCCGGGTAAATAGCCAATACTCATCAGAAAAGAGCCCACGATCTCCCCGCCCGTAAATTTAAAGGTCTTGCGAAACAGGCGTACCCAATCGTCTTTGCTCATGGGATGATGCCGTTGCAGCCAGGCCCGGAACGACCCATGTTCCTGCTGCAAGCCCTGCACAACCCGGGCATTGTGAATCGCCGCGTTGATTTTCAGGCGATTGCGGATGATGTCCGCGTCGGCCAGCAGGCGAGCGCGATCGCTCTCGTCGTAGGCGGCAACCGTATCAATATTGAAATGATCATAGGCCTGCAAAAAGCCGGCTTCCTTGTTCAGAATGGTTGACCACGACAGGCCCGCCTGATTGATTTCCAGCACCAGCCGGCCAAACAGTTCGTTATCATCGTCTACCGGAAAGCCGTAGCGCTCGTCATGATACTGTTTATGGGCAGAGGCCGTTTCCGGCGGCAATTGGGCAACAAAGACACAGTAGCTCATGATGTTTCCTGATCGGGCAAAAAGGGCAGTGGCAAACGGTGTGAGTCTGCTACCATTCTGCATTATTCTACCTCCTGGACATACCCGTAGTGAACGGTCGCCACGGCCAGCCTGCAACCTCTCCCCATCATGAAACAATCTGCCCCTGCTTCCTCTTTTATGCTGAACCGTTACGAACTTGCGCTTGTGATTATTACGGTGTTCTGGGGCGCCACCTTTCTGATCGTGCAGAACGCGCTGGCGCACAGCGATCCGTTTGTGTTTGTCGCCATGCGTTTTGGTTGCGCTGCCCTGGCCATGATGCTGTGTTCCCTGCGGATTCTGCGCGGGCTGACCGGCCTGGAAGTGCGCGCAGGCATGCTGATCGGCCTGTGTATTTTTCTGGGGTACAGCCTGCAGACGGTGGGCCTGCAAACCATTGCCAGCAGCAAGTCGGCGTTTATCACGGCCCTGTATGTGCCGCTGGTGCCACTGATGCAATGGCTGTTTCTGAAACGGCCGCCGACACTGATGAACTGGATTGGCGCGACCATGGCTTTTATCGGCCTGGTGTTGCTGGCCGATCCGCAAAGCATGGACGGCGGCGCCGGGATGGGCGAATGGGTGACGGTTCTCAGCGCGATTGCAATTGCGGTAGAAGTGATTCTGATCAGCCGTTTTGCCGGCCAGGTGGACTTGCGGCGGGTGACGATTATCCAACTGGCGACGGCGTCTATCCTGGCCGGCGTGACCGGCGTTGCGCGTGGTGAAGGCGTACCCGATCTGGCTTCGCCCGTGCTGGTGATCAGTATACTGGTGCTGGGCCTGGCCAGTGCCGTGATCCAGATCACCATGAACTGGGCGCAGAATCATATTTCGGCCACGCGCGCCACGGTTATTTATGCCGGCGAACCATTATGGGGCGGGGTGATTGGGCGGGTCTTTGCCGATGAACGCCATTCAGCACTGGCACTGTTCGGTGCGGTATTGATTATCGCGAGTGTGGTGGTGAGTGAATTGAAGCTGCGGGCGCGACGCCGGCCGCGCGGGTCGGCCGCGAATTGAATTACGACACGTTAAGCAGCACAACGGCATAGGTACATGGCCGCTCAGTCTGATTTTTGAAGATGCAATCCATTGGCGGGCCCAGCTCAAGGCAGTCTCCTTCTTTCATCTCATGCTGCGTCTGGCCTTCCACGAATACAAGCTCACCCTCCAGCACCCACACCAGTTGCCGCAGGAACGCATAGGCCGAGGCCGGCATGGGGACTTCCTTGTTGCCGGGAAGCGTAACGTGAACCACATCGAATGGGATATCTGATCGAGGCGAAACGTGGCGGCGTATGTAGCCCGTTGCCGGATCGACCCAGACAGGCTGATCGGCTTTTCTAAGCAGGCGTCCCTGACTGATTTCGGCCCGCGCCAAAAGGGTTGACATGCTCAGGCCAAACGCACCCGACAGTTTCCCCAGCAGATTTGCCGTGGGGCTGCTGTCACCGCGCTCGACCTTATGAATCATTGCCCGTGAAACCGATGCCCGCGTTGCTAATTCGGACAGCGACCAGCCCCGACTTTCGCGTTCGGTACGGATACGTGCGCCTATCCTTTGATCCAGGTCTTGATTATTCATCGTGCCACTATAATGGATCAACGGAACATCGGCAATGGGCACCGGGTTCCACGAATGCCCCGCAGTTGCTTGCGGGGACATAAGGGCAACAGCAACAAGCGTGATAATATATTGAGATTACGCACCTCACTAAACTCGCACTGCACTAAACTAATAGACTCGCGGCATCGGCCGGAAAAGTATGAGCGGAATCTTTGGATGAAGACCGGTATTTATTGCTTTTGCTGCGTGGCCGCCGCCTGCTCCAGTATTTTTAGGCTGCGCTGATAGGCAGGCCGTTGTGTGAGTCGGTCAACATAGGCCTTGAACGCAGGGCGCGCTTCAAGTACGCCGAACAGCATATAAAACCGGATCGCCGAGCCCACGTACACATCAGCGGCAGTGAACTGTTCACCGCAAATCCAGTTGCTGCCGGACACCGCCTGCTCCAGTACATCGACCGTGCGCGCCAGTGTGCCAAAGCCCAGCATGGCACTTTTATCGGCCGGAATGGGCATCTTCAGGGATGTCATGGTGATCGCTTCTTCCAGCGGTCCGGCGGCAAAGAACAACCATCGGTAATAGGTGCCGCGCAGCGGGCTGTCGGTAGCCGGCGCCAGATTTTTTTGCGGATACTGGTCGGCCAGGAAAGCGCAGATGGCCGCGCCTTCGGTTACCACCTGACCGTCATGCACGATGGCCGGGACCTTGCCCATCGGGTTGACGGCCAGATACTCGGGGGTTTTCATGGCGCCCTGATAATTCAGATAGATTGTTTCGTAGGGCTCGCCCAGTTCCTCCAGCATCCAGTGGATCACGGCGGCGCGGGACTGCGGGTTGGAGTAAAAGGTAATGCGGCTGGCTGACATGGTCGAATCCTTACAGGAAAAAAGGGTATAGGGAAAAATGGAGCGCGTCGCACTTATCATAGTGCGCAGACGCACGGTCGTGCAAATCGGTGTGCTGTCTGGCTCGTCGCTTTCCAGTGTGGCCTGGCGGTGCTTATAATGGCATGACAAGGTAAAGCCGTGCGCCAGGCGCAGCAGTGCTGAATTTTCATATTTTGAACGAATGAGGTTAAGCAATGAAAACACGGATTGAGAAAGACAGTATGGGGCAGCTAGAGGTGCCGGCCAAGGCGCTTTATGGCGCGCAAACGCAGCGGGCCATCAATAATTTCCCGATCAGCGGGCAGCGTTTGCCTGCCGCTTTTATCCGTTCCTTATTGCTGGCCAAGGCGGCGGCAGCCAAAGCCAATGTCAAACTCAAACAGATTCCGCCGGAAATGGGTGAGGCCATCGCCACGTCTGTGGATACGCTGCTTGAAGGCGATTTCATGGCGCACTTTCCCATCGATATCTATCAGACCGGATCGGGTACCAGCACCAATATGAATGCCAACGAGGTACTGGCCACGCTGGCGACCAAACTGTACGGCGAACCGGTCAGCCCCAACGATCATGTCAATTACGGGCAAAGCAGCAACGATATGATTCCCGGTACGATTCATATCAGTGCGGCCGTGCAGTTGCATCAGCAATTGCTGCCGGCGCTGACGCATCTGGCCAAAGTCATTCGCAAGAAAGCACGCGCTGTTGATCGTTATGTGAAGACGGGCCGTACCCATTTGATGGATGCCATGCCAGTACGGATGAGCCAGTCGCTTGAGGGCTGGGCGGTGCAGGTGGAACAGAATATTGAACTGCTCAAAGCACAGCAACCGTTGTTGCAAACCCTGGCACAGGGTGGCACGGCGGTGGGCACGGGCATCAACGCCCATCCACGATTTGCCGCTGAATTTGCGCGCCAGATCAGTACCATCACAGGGGTGCGTTTTAAACCTGCGGAAAACTTTTTTGCCCATATCAGTTCTCAGGATATTGCCGTGGCGCTGTCAGGGCAGCTCAAGACCACGGCAGTGACACTCATGAAAATAGCCAATGATCTGCGCTGGATGAATTCCGGTCCGCTGGCAGGCCTGGGTGAAATCGAACTGGAAGCGCTGCAGCCGGGCTCTTCGATCATGCCGGGCAAGGTCAATCCGGTCATCCCGGAGGCAACGGCCATGGTCGCGGCACAGGTTATCGGCAACGATGCTGCGATTACCATCGGCGGACAGGCGGGCAATTTCGAACTGAATGTCATGCTGCCCATGATTGCGCATAACCTGTTGAACAGTCTTGAGTTGCTGGCCAATGTGTCTCGTTTGCTGGCCGACAAGGCCATTGCCTCTTTCAAAGTGAATGCACCGAGGCTGCAGGAAGCACTGGATAAAAATCCGATTCTGGTGACGGCGCTCAATCCTGTGGTAGGCTATCTGAAAGCAGCGGAAATCGCGAAAACCGCCTATAAAGAAAAGCGGCCGATTGTTGACGTAGCCGCCGAAAAAACCGATTTGGGTGAAGCGCAATTGCGCAAGCTGCTGGATCCGAAAAAACTGACCGAGGGCGGACTGTAATTACCATGATGAACTTGCGTGGTGAATATGCAGTCTGACATAGCAATGGAACAGCTCGAGTTTTTCGACATTCCCAGCCCCTGCCGGGGCATATGCGAAGTGAACAGCCGCGGCCTGTGCCGGGGCTGTCTGCGCAACCGGGAAGAGCGGTTTCAGTGGCAGACTTTTTCCGACACCCGCAAGCGTGAAGTCTTGCGCCTGTGCAACCAGCGCAGGCACAAGCTGATCCAGGAAATCCTGGCCGCCCGTGCACTGGCGGCTACCGGCCAGGGGGCTGATAGTCAGGCGGATGAGGACGACAATGAGCCGCGATTGCCGGGTACCTGATTGATGTGCACGGAAATGCGGTGTAATACCGTCATCGTTGGGTAGTGGACAATCAGGGATAAGGGATACGGGTGCTGCACAGCGGGCAGTGAAGGACATGTGGACCTGAGTATAAATTGTGGCTCGTCAGCACCGTCTTGGTCGCCGTCAGCACCCGCTTGGTCTTCCTGTCCCCTGCTCTCATCCGGTTGTTGATTCACCCTCTTTGGCCGCAGCGCTGTTGCCGGGAAACTGCGCCATATCCATCCACATGATTTCCCAAATATGTCCGTCCGGGTCGTTGATGCTGCGACCGTACATGAAGCCATGATCCTGGGGTTCGCGTGCCTCGGTGGCGCCCAGTTCCAGAGCGCGTTGCGTCAGCTCATCAACCGCGGCCCGTGATTCCCGGCTGATACACATCAGCACTTCGCTGGCATGATGAGCATCGGCAACCGTTTTGGGTGTGAAGTCGGAAAAACGCCTGCGCTGCAGGAACATGACACTTGCCATAGGATTCAGTTCCATGCAGAGCGAGTTTTCATCGCAGAACATGGTGTTGAAAGTAAAGCCCAGACCAGTGAAAAAGGCCCGGGTGGTGTCAACGGAACTGACGGGCAGGTTCACAAAAAGCAGGGTGGGTTTGTCTGTATTCATTGCGTGCTCCGGGAAGGTGATTGGGGTGATTTGCTGCCGAAATAATTCAAATACCAGACTTTGCCGAAAGGGTCGACCAGCACAGCGAACAGATCGGCCCAGGGTGTGGGACCGGCGGGTACGGCAATCGTGCCACCGCTACCCAGGAGCTCGATACAGCGCCGCAGATTGTCCTGACTGTCGACACTGACGCCAAAGCCGAAATCATTGCCGGGCCGAAAGCCCGCCGGGTTGTTCATGTCGGTGCCCAGAATCATGAAATCCTGATTGACCAGTTGTCCATGCATGATGGTGTCGGGATCGGTCGGGGTGGTTGAACAGCCCGGCGAGTCTGGCGGAAATTCCGCGACCGTGCGAAACAGCAGTTCGCCGCCGAAACAGGTCTGGTACAGGGTCAGGGCCTGGCGGCATTGGCCGTTGAAATTCAGATAGGGTGAGAGCGTAACGTGCATAGTAGTTCTCCTGGCAGGATGGCGGCGACATGGGGTTACTATAGTGTCACGATGACGCTTGTGAAAGTGCAGATAACGGCAATTTCACGGGTTGATTGCGACACCATTCTGCCGTATAGTGAGCGCGTATCCGGTCATGTTTGCTACCGGCAATCCGCAAGCGGAGAGTGTCATGAAGCAGATTGTTTTTCTTGTACCCCAGGGCGTTAACCTGGCGGGCCTGGAACAGGCCAGGCTGGGGCTGGCCGAAGCCTGCAGTTACCGCAAGCAGCAAAACCTGCCCATGCCGTTTGAGGTATCGCTGGCGGGTGCGCACAGCGAAATACGGGCCGGCAACGGGCATTACACCATCCATCCGGACCATCTGTTGCCGGATATCCCACAAGCGGATTTGTATATTGTGCCGCCCACTGCGCCCTCACCGGCAGCGTTAAACGACAATGCTGCGCTCATCGGCTGGATCGCCAGCCAATTTGCACAGGGTGCGCCGGTGGCGAGTTTGTGTATGGGTAGCGCATTGCTGGCGGCTGCGGGTATTCTGGACGGCTTGCGGGCAGTCACGCACTGGCAGGCGCTGGAGGCCATGCAACAGGCTTTTCCCAGGGTGCGCTGGAATGCAGAAAAAACCATGGATTTTGATGGGGGCATTTTTACCAGCGGTGGCGCAGTGTCGGCCAGCCGTCTGATTCTGCACCTGATTGAAATGCATTCAGATCGGGCCACGGCCATTTATTGCGCCAAGGTGTTCCAGCTCGATTACGAACGTCATTCACAATTGCCATTTTCCATTTTCAATGGCTGGAAGGAACATGGCGATGCAAGCATCATGCCGGTGCAATCCTTTCTGGAGCGGCACTATTCAGAAAAAATCACCGTTGAACAGTTATGCGATTCTTTTGCCATGGGGCGACGCACTCTGGAGCGGCGTTTTCGCAAGGCCACAGGCCAGTCGGTCTTGGAGTATCAGCAGCGTATCCGGGTAGAAGCGGCCAAGCGGCAGCTTGAAATGACCAGCAGCACAATTTCAGATGTGATGTACGGCGTGGGTTACAACGATGCCAAGGCCTTTCGCGACACGTTTCGCAAATATAGCGGCTTATCGCCGCTGGCCTATCGTGAACGGTATCAATAGGCAGACCGGGCAGCGGGCCGGGGCAGGCCAGCAGCAATAGGCATTCAGCAATAGGCATTCGCCATTACCCGCTGTCCGCGCCATTACCCCGCTGTCCGGCCGCGCCTGGCTGCTGCTCCCCGCTATCTTAGTAAATCGCGCCCACACGCGCTGCGGTGCCGATGGCTTCGATGGTCTGCATACCAGCTGCTACCTGATCGTCGGAGAGTGACTTGCCATATTGCGCCAGTCCGCGCACCTTCTGGCGGATTTCCTCGCGGGACAGGGTGTTGCCCGGATCCCCCTTGGGTTCATCGACGCGGCCCTGCAGGGTACGACCGTCCTGAGTCACGACCGATACCTTGCCAATCCAGCGCTGCGGATAGGCTGTATCCACCTCTTCGTCCAGTTCCATGGTGACCCGGTCACGAAAGTCGGCCACGGTCTGGTCATTGAGTGCGGCATCAAATTCGGGCATGCCGGCACGCTGGCGCAGGGCAATCAGCGCCAGCACCGTGCCCATGGAGAATTTGGACTGGTGCACGGTCTCGGGACGGGTTACCGCGCCCAGCACATCGATGGCGCCCTGATGCACATGGGTAATCACACGGCTGATGTCGGCAGCGGCCAGCCCATGGTTCTGCATGACGCTGGCCAGAGCATCGGCAGCCGGATGCGTATGACGGCACGAGGCATGGTACTTGAATGAGGTTTCCGCCAGGGCCCAGCGCGAGCCCAGCCTGTCGGTCAGGCGGGCCGGATCAGCATCGCTGGACATGCCCGCGCCCATGCCCTGCGCACCTTCGAGAATCTGTTTGGCGCCGGTAAACCCATCGCGCGCCAGCCAGGCTGCGGTCAGACCGTTGGCGGCGGCCTTGGCAGTATGCAATTGCTTGGAATCGGCGGCGGTGCGCAAAAACTCCCACAAGCCTGCAGCCTGCGTCCCGGCCGAGCCGATGGCATCCAGCATTTGCGCAGGCGACAGATTCATCAGTCGGCCGGCCGCGACCGCGGCGGCAATGGTGCCGGCGGTGCCGGTGGTATGAAAAATGCGATAGTGTGAGCGCCCCAGAAACTCGCCCACACGGATGCCGACCTCATAACCGGCCACGCAGGCGGTCAGCAGATCTTTGCCGGAAGCGCCGGTCTCCTGAGCCATTGCCAGCGCTGCCGGAAACACCACCGCTGCAGGGTGAAACACCGAGCCGTTGTGCACATCATCCTGTTCCACCATATGCGCCGCAGCGCCGTTGATCAGCGCCGCAAACAGCGGTGATGTGGTTTGTGTGGAACCGATAATCTGCGCGCTGCCCTGGGCCGGACCCATGGCCAGGGCAAAATCACGGATGGCTTTAACCGGTCGCGCCGGAAAGCCGGCGAGCATGGAACCAAAGGTATCCAGTAGAAAATCTTCGCAGCGGGCAATGACCGCCGAGGGGATCATGTCGTAGGTGAGCGTGGCGGAAAATTCGGCGAGGGCGGCGCTGGGTGTTTGCGTCATAACAGGTTTCCTGAACAAATAACGGGTAAATACCGGGGGATCAGAACGAACGGGGCAGGCCCAGAACGTGCTCGGCAACGTAGGAATAAATCAGATTGGTTGAAATAGGCGCCACCTGGTAAAGCCGGGTCTCACGGAACTTGCGCTCGACATCGTATTCGTTGGCAAAGCCGAAGCCGCCGTGGAACTGCAGACATGCGTTGGCGGCTTCCCATGAGGCTTCCGAGGCCAGCAGTTTGGACATATTGGCCTGCGTGCCGCAAGCCTGTTTCGCGTCAAAACGGCGCGCTGCTTCATAGCGCATCAGGCTGGCCGCTTCGATATTGATGAAGGCCTTGGCAATAGGAAACTGAACGCCCTGGTTCTGGCCGATAGGGCGACCAAACACCTTGCGCTCCTTGACGTAGGCACTGACTTTGTCAATGAACCAGTACCCGTCGCCAATGCATTCGGCCGCAATCAGCGTGCGTTCGGCGTTCAGGCCGTCCAGAATATATTTGAATCCCTTGCCTTCTTCGCCGATCAGATTCTCCTCGGGGATTTCCAGGTTATCGAAGAACAGTTCATTGGTTTCGTGGTTGACCATATTGGGAATGGGCTGCAGGCTCATGCCGCTCTTGAGCGCCTGATGGATATCAACCAGGAAAATCGACATGCCTTCGGACTTGCGGGTCACCTGCTCCAGCGGCGTGGTGCGGGCCAGCAGAATCATCAGGTCTGAATGCTGGACACGGGAAATCCATACTTTCTGGCCATTGACCACGTAACGACCCTCTTTTTTCACGGCGGTGGTTTTGATTTTGGTGGTGTCGGTGCCGGTTGTTGGCTCGGTTACGGCCATGGACTGCAAACGCAGTTCGCCGGTGGCGATCTTGGGCAGATAGGTTTTTTTCTGGACGTCTGAACCATGGCGCAGCAAGGTTCCCATGTTATACATCTGGCCATGGCAGGCTCCGGAATTACCCCCACAACGGTTGATCTCTTCCATGATGACGCTCGCTTCAGTTAGACTGAGGCCCGAACCACCATATTCCTGGGGAATCAGGGCGGCCAGCCAGCCGGCCTCGGTCAGGGCATTAACAAATGCCTCGGGGTAAGCGCGTTTCTCGTCAATATCACGAAAATACTCAGCAGGAAATTGGGCGCACAAATCACGAATGGCATCGCGAATATCCTGGTAGGCGTCAGTTTGGTGTTGCATGATGGAAGTCTCGGAAATGTTAACAGGAACAGCCTGTACTTTGACAGATTGCACCGGTTCTGAATATTGATGTTTGCTTAACAAAGACTTTAGCGTTTATTAAGGAGCGCCGCAGATGGCGATGCATTTTGATCTCACTGACATGCAATTGATGGTGCACATCAGTGAAGTGAACAGCCTGACCAGGGGGGCCGAGCGTTCGCACCTGTCGCTGCCGGCGGCCAGCAACCGGGTGAAAAACCTGGAAAACAACCTGGGTACGGCTTTGCTGTATCGTAACAGCCAAGGCGTCACGCTTACCCCGTCCGGTGAGGCCTTTGTGCGCCATGCCCATATTGTGCTGCGGCAACTGGAGCATCTGCGCGGCGATATTCGTGAATTTGCCGAAGGCATCAAGGGCAAGGTGCGGGTGTATGCCAATACAACCGCCATGAACGAATTCATGCCCGACATTCTGAGCCGCTATCTTGCCCTGCACCCGGATGTCAGCGTTGAACTGCGCGAACGCCTGAGCTACCGCATTGTCAAGCTGGTGAGCGAAGGACTGGCCGACATTGGGGTGGTGGCAGGGATCGACGAAGACCAGGTGACCTCTGATGATGGTGTGCGTTTCATTCCCTATCGTTCCGACAATCTGGTACTGGTTACTTCGCAGAATCATCGGCTGGCAACATACGATGAACTGGCTTTTGCAGAAACGCTGTCCTATGAGTTTGTGGGACTGTCTGAGTGGAGTGCGATTCACGCGTTTCTGAAACAGGCCGCCGAGGCGCTGGGCAGCCCCTTGCGCTTTCGTGTGGAAGTGGGCGGTTTTGAAGCCGCCTGCCGGATGATCGCGGCCAATGCAGGCATTGGCGTGATCCCGGAAACAGCGGCATTGCGTTATGTGACCAGCATGCCCCTGAAAATGATCCGTCTGAGCGACAGCTGGGCATTGCGTCGCCTCTATGTGTGTGTGCGCCGGCTGGAAGAGTTACCCCCGTTCGCGCAGGAACTGGTGGCGCTGATGCAGGCCGACGCCGGGCTATCCGGCCAGAAGGGTGCCTCCGCAGATGCCCCGGACTTGCCTGAGCGCAGGCGCGGCAAGCGCTGAGTAGTGGCGCGGGCGGGCGCCGGACAGTGCTGGCGTCGCTTTTCGGTCGCGTCTGTCTGCGCGCCCGTTCTTAGCGTCGGGCGCCCGCTGGCGCTGCCGATCCCGTTCCGGGAAGGTCTGGATTCTGGTCCGCCATAGGGTCTGGTAAAGCCTCCCTTTCAGGATTAAGAATTCCCTGCGTCAGGCCTAACGGTTATGCTTGTGGTTATTCCGGCTTGGTCGTGACACGATATACCTTGGCCGTGACACGATATACGATAGGCAGCGCGTTGCGATACGCATGATGAAGCGCGAGATGCAAGCCCGGGCGGTTGCCCGAATAACGATTTATTTTATTATTGTCAGGAAACAGTGCGAATGACTCAGGATGCTCAGCAGCCCAACCTCTCCGACTGGATTGGTCGCCAGGAAGTGGCGCAGGATTTTATTAATCCTTCTCATGTTAGAAAAATTGCGGCCTCACTGGAGACCACCGCACCCGCTGCCGGGCAGGCGCTGCCGCCCTTGTGGCAATGGGCGCTGTTCATCGAGCCGGCACCGCAGGATCAGCTTGGCCTGGATGGCCATCCCCGGCGTGGTGGCTTTCTGCCGCCAGCAGACGATCGCAATCGCATGTGGGCCGGTGGCCGCCTGCAATTTCACCAGCCTTTGCTGGTGGGGCGTGACGGTGAACGTGTCTCCACCATCTCTGCCATTCGCGAAAAGCAGGGCAGTACCGGCAAACTGCTCTTTGTGACCGTGACGCATGAATATAAACAGGACGGCCAGGTTTGCATCCACGAAGAGCAGGATATTGTTTACCGCGAACCGGCCGCCCCCAAACTGGGCGGCACCGATGCGGCGCCGGCAGGCACCTGGTCAGAAAGCATCACGCCCACCAGCACGCTGCTGTTTCGCTATTCTGCTGTGACCTTCAATGGTCATCGCATCCATTACGATCATCCTTATGTGACGCAGACTGAAGGCTATCCTGGCCTGGTGGTGCATGGCCCGATGATTGCCACCCGCCTGTTGCAGGCCTTTTGCCAGGCCAATCCCGATAAAACCGTGACCGGCTTTTCCTTCCGCGGTCACCGTCCATTGATTGCGCCAGCCGAGTTTCGCGCGCAGGGCGTGATTACCGAAGCCGGCCGCGCCCGCGTATGGGCCGAACAGGAGGGCACCGTCACCCAGACCGCAGAGGTAACGTTCAAATGACAACCAAACAAGCAACGGGCGTACGCCCGCTGGACGGCATCACGGTCCTGAGCCTGGAGCACGCGATTGCCGCGCCATTTTGTACGCGCCAGCTGGCAGATCTGGGAGCGCGTGTCATCAAGGTGGAGCGGCCCGGCGTGGGCGATTTTGCCCGCAATTACGATGAACGCGTCAAGGGCATGGCGTCTCACTTCGTCTGGACCAACCGTTCCAAGGAAAGTCTGACGCTGGATCTGAAAAGCCCGCAGGCCAAAGAAGTGCTGGCCCGCCTGTTACCGCAGGTGGATGTGCTGGTGCAGAACCTGGCGCCCGGCGCGGCGGCCCGTCTGGGACTCTCGTACGATGCCCTGCATGAACAGTACCCGTCGCTGGTGGTGTGTGATATTTCGGGTTATGGCGGCGGCGGTCCTTACGAGCATAAAAAAGCCTATGACCTGTTGATCCAGAGTGAGAGCGGCTTTGTGTCCGTGACCGGCAGCGCCAATGAACCGGCCAAGGCAGGCTGCTCGATTGCGGATATTGCCGCCGGCATGTACGCGTATTCCCATATCCTGTCGGCGCTGTTGCAGCGTGGCAAGACCGGCAAAGGCAGCCATATTGATCTGACCATGCTCGAAAGTATGGTCGAGTGGATGGGCTTTCCCTTGTATTACGCCTATGATGGCGCCCCGCCGCCAGTCCGGGCGGGTGCTGCGCATGCCTCCATCTACCCTTACGGCCCGTTCCTGGCCGGTAACGGCAAGACCATTATGCTGGGGCTGCAGAACGAGCGCGAATGGAAAGTGTTCTGCGAACAGGTGCTGGAAAAACCGGCGCTGGCCACCGATGCGCGCTTCTCCTCCAACACGCTGCGCACCGCCAATCGCGATGCCTTGCGCGATCTGATTATCCAGTCGTTTGCTGCCTATGACGATGAACAGATCATTGAACGCCTGGAGCAGGCAGGCATTGCCAACGCCCGTGTCAATGACATGAAAGCGGTATGGGATCACCCGCAGTTGAAGGCGCGTGGCCGCTGGTCGCAAATGGGCAGTCCGGTGGGAACGCTGCCCGCCCTGTTGCCTCCCGGCGTCAATAACAGCTATGACTTTCGCATGGATGCGGTCCCTGCGCTTGGCGAGCATTCGGCCGCGATTCTGGATGAACTGGGCTATGATGAAGACACAGTCAGTCAGTGGCAATCTGCAGGCATCGTCTGACGGTCAGTCAATACACACAGGCGGCGCCGGACGAGCGCCGCTTTCGGTTAATCATCAAGGAGTTTGTCCGTTATGAAAATGCGATCCGCGTTGTTTGTCCCTGCCACCCGGGTTGACAGAATTCCCAAGGCGCTGGCCAGTGGCGCCGATATTGTGATTGTCGATCTGGAAGATGCCGTAGAGCAGGATGCCAAGCAAAGCGCGCGCGATGCGCTGAGCGAGTTCGCCACCGCCCATCCCGATCAGCAATTTCTGCTACGCGTGAACGACGCGCGCAGCCGCTGGTTCAACGACGATATTGCGGTTTGCGCAAAGCTGGCCAATATCACAGGTGTGATGTTGCCCAAGGCAGAAAGCGCATCGCAGATCAGTGCGGCGGCAATGGCCCGCAAACCCGTCTACCCGATTATCGAAAGCGCGTTGGGCATCATGCGCATGCCCGAGCTATGTCAGGCACCCGGGGTGGCGCGACTGTCTTTTGGTGCGCTGGATCTGGCGCTGGACCTGAACATGGATGGCGATTCGGCGGGAGCGCAGCAATTGCTGGCGGTCGTCCGTCCGCAACTGGTGATCCAAAGTCGTGCCGCGGGCATTGAGGCGCCGCTGGACGGCGTTTTTCCGGACATCGCCGACAGCGATGGACTGAGAAAGTCTGTCTCGTTTGCCAAAGGCATGGGATTCGCCGGGGCGCTGTGCATCCATCCGTCCCAGTTGCCGGTGATTCACGCGGTATTTGAGCCAACCGAGCAGGAAAAGGATTGGGCGCAGCGGGTGCTGGACGAGCATGCAAAAAGCGGGCGGGCGGCGTTCAAGCTGGACGGCCAGATGGTGGATATGCCGGTTATAGAGAAGGCCCGGCGGATTCTTCAGTCTCATCCTTAGGCAGGCGGATAATAAACGTAGAGCCCTGGCCCGGCGCAGACTGTACGCGAACTTCGCCGTGATGGCGCATGACCACGGTTTTGACAAAAACCAGACCCAGTCCCAGACCACCGGGGTCCTGTTCATTGCTGGTACCAACCCGGGTATAGAGCGTGAACAGGTGTTGCTGATCCTGCTGGCTGATGCCGCAGCCCTGGTCGCGGATGCTGACTTCCCAGAAGTCGCCCGCAGAGGCCAGGGTGCATGTGATTGTGGTGTTGTCTGGGCTGTATTTGAAGGCATTATCCAGCAAATTGCTCAGGCAGCGCATCAGCAATGACTGATCTCCCCTGATAAAGGCGCATAGTGGCGAGATGTGGCTCACAATGGGAATATGGCGGGCCCGGCTCTCGATCCAGACCTCATTGATGGCGTCTTGCAGCAGATCGCTCAGATTGAGCGGTACAAACTCGATGTCGGCTTTTTCAGCACGTGTAAATTGCACGAAGTCTTCCACCAGACTGATGGTTCTTCCCGAAAGATGGCTGACGCGTCGCAACAGCTCATCGGTGGGCAGCGCCCGCGTGTCGTCGGTTTGCAGATCAATCAGCGCCAGAATAGAGTTCTGGGGCGCCCGCATATCATGCGAGATGAAGCGCAAGGTTTCATCCCGCTTGCGTTCTGCTTCGCGCAGCGCGCTGATATCAATCAGGTTCAGGATGTAGCCCGAACGTCGCTGACCGGCGGTATAGGTGGGCATGGACTTGAGCAGCAGGTCATTGCCGGCGCGGTCGCGCACTTCGAAGCCATCCTCGGAATGGATACCTGTTGCCGCGCTACTGCTTTCGTCGGATTGCTCTGCTGCGGTACGCTCGTGGTGTTCGATCGCTGTGACCAGCTCGCGCGATGTCGTCGCGTCGGCAATAATGGCATTGAGCAGGCTCTGCAGCGGCAGGCCTTCGCTCAGCGTCAGCTTGTCCAGTCTGGCCATGTAGCGCTCGGCGCTGCTGGTCCACAAGGTAAGCTGATGGCTGGCATCAAAGACCAGAGCCGGGTCGGGAATGGCATTGAAACTGTCGCTGATGAATTGTCTGAGTGAACGTACCCGGTTCAGCGCGAAGCGCAATTGCATGATCCGTTCATTCAATGACAGATGAAATTTCTGGGGAGCATCTGCCAGCGCCATCTCGGCCCGAAGCAAGGGGTATTCGCGATTGAGTTCGCTCATTTCTCTGCCCATCTGGTTCAGGGCAAGTTCCTGCGTGCGCCAGCTCCAGACGGGGTAGGTGAGGGCGACCCCGATCATGGCTGCAACGGGTGATACCCACATATTGCCCAGAGCCAGCAGCAGCACCGAGCCGGCCAGCACCAGCAGCAGGACCACCAGCGTGGCAAACAGCACGCGCCGCGGCGACAATTGTCTGATTGCGATCAACAATACCAGCACGGGTGCCAGGGAGATCAGCATATGGGTGGTTGTGCCGGGAATGACATTCCAGTTGCCTTCGCGCGCCGATTGCAATACATTGGCCAGGATCTCCACCCCGGACATATTATCCACGATCCCCGCAGAAGCCGGTGTCGGAAAACGATCGCCCATTCCGGTTCCCCATGCGCCGATCAACACATATTTATTATCGAAATAACGGGCGGGAATCCGACCGAACAGCACGTCGCTGTACGAAATCATGGGAAAGGTCTGCGGGGTGCCCACGTAGGGGATGAGATAGGGCTCCTCCTTGCTGCGCGAAGAGTATGAAGCGACGGCCGCACTATCTCCGCCAGCGGCCAGCATAGACAAGGCAAAGTGTTGCCGCGTGGTGTCCTGTGGCGTGGTCAGGCGGATCCGCCGCACCATCCCGTCGGTATCGGGCACGATATTGATAAAACCCAGCGCACGGGCGGCCCTGGCGAGCTTGGCGATGGGGTTGACCGCCACTTGCTGTCCCGGATCGCTCAGAAAATTGGCCAGGACCACGTTGCCGTTGTCGGCAATAGCCTGCGCCAACTGTTGATCAGTCCGGGTGTCATGCGGATCGGCATCGGTAAAAAGAATATCGAAACCGATAGCACGCGCGTTGTGCAATATGTTCACCAGTTCGGCGTGAACCTTGCGCTCCCAGGGCCAGAAACCGATTTGCGTCAGGCTCTTGTCGTCGATCACGATAATGGCGATATCCGGGTCGGGCTGTCTGGATTGTGTGTAACTGACGGCCACATCGTACAGGGCATAACTGAAACGCGACAGAATCGAAAACTGGCTGCCCAGCGCGGTGACGGCCAGGATCACCAGCGTCACCAACAGCCATTCCCGATGAAAGCGTCGGCCAAGCGAGCCCAGCATCGCGCCTGCCGCCCGTTAAAAGGCCGACTGCAGCAGGTAGCTGCCGTTGCCGACACCGATGGGCGAGCCCTGCCTGTCATTGATCGTATTCATGGTTTGCTCGATGGTCAGCACTGCCTGGGCACCGGCCAGCATCTGCTGATCCAGTGAGCGCACCAGCACGTAAACAGTACCGTTGCGTACCGCAGGCAGGGTTGCTGTGGTGCCGGTAATGCGCTGGCTCCAGAGGACATCGTAGCCCTCGCTGTCCTCGGCCAGGACCAGTTCATAGGCGACGGCGCCCGGTACCGGATCGAAACGCAGTTCACGGTTGTGCGACTGTCCGCCCATGGGGTGCAATACCGGGGGCGGCAACAATGCGCGGGTTCCCGAGTGCTGGCCGGCACCGTCGGTGATCACCCCCTGGTTGCTGGCAAGTCTGGTCAGGATAACGCCATCGGCCTGTGAAAAATCAGCCTGGCCCTTGATGATGGTACTGTAGTCGCCCTGACCCTGACGGGTTCCCGCACGCAGGATCGTACCGCGCACGCCGGTCACACTGACCGGCGTGCGGATTTCAAAGCGACCCACGCCGCCGCCGTCCGGGTTGACATGACTCTGAACTTCGCCGCGATCAATGGTGAAGATGGCATCGATATAGCCGGTCCCTGAGAAGCGTTGCAGGCGTTTGGCAGTCACTGAGCTGTTGGGGGGAACCAGTACCTTGCTGTCGTCCGGCAGGGTCAGCGTCACGTTGCTATTGGTGTCTGTGGTAATGACCGCGCCCTCGGTGACCTGGCCGCCGGTTTGCGTGATGGGTGATCCGTTAAGAAATGCTTTGCCGCGCAAATGCGAAATCGTAGCGCTGGCGGGCACCTCGTCGATCAGCGAAAACGGAATTTTCAGTTCGAAGCCGACCGGGATTTTATATTGATCGGCGATGCCATTTATTTTGCGGATGGTTTTCCAGTTTTCCTCGTTCTGGGTAAAACGCTGCGACAGCGTCAGCAGAATATCGCCAGGAACAAACCGGTAAGTGAAATACTCGCCGCGCGCACCGGTAGCCTGTGCGAACGCAGGGCCGCTGAGCAGCGCACCGATCAGCAGAGCCAGCGCGCTGCTCAGGATGGTTCTCAATGTACTACTCATGACTGCCCGGAGACGCGGGTTTCTTTAGGCTGCGCTGCTGTATCCGCGGCTGCGGACTCGGACACCGGTTCCAGGCGGTAGCCCAGTGCGTAGGAAGAGACGATGCGCAAGCCATTTTCCGGACGAATCTGCAGCTTTTGCCTGACGTTGGACAAATGCGTGTCCAGCGTGCGCGAGGTGGCCGGAATTTCCCGGTTCCAGATGGCCGCACTGAGTGCATCGCGGGAAAACAGTCGCCCCATGTTACGGAAAAACAGCACGGCCAGGTCAAACTCTTTGGGTGCCAGCGCGATGACTTCGTCGTGCAGACGTACCGAGCGCATTTGCGTGTCGATCTGATAAGGGCCGATTTCGAGCATGGTGTTGTCGACGTCGGTTGGGTTGGCGCGTCGCAGCAGCGACAGCACGCGCACCCGCAAGGCCTCGGTTGTATATGGCTTGGAGATATAGTCGTCGGCGCCAGCCTCGATGGCTTCAACCAGATCTTCTTCACTGGTACGGCTGGTCAGGAACAGGATCGGCAGGGAATAGCCAATGTTGCTGCGCACCCAGATCAGGACATCCTTGCCGGTAATTTCGGGCAATTCCCAGTCCAGAATGAGCAAATCGAAACTTTCCGGATCCCGCAGGGCGGACATGAGCTCCTTGCCTGAGCTGTAATGCTTGCAGCCATACCCCATTTTTTCTACAGCCTGCACCATTTGTGTCGCCTGAGCGAGATCATCTTCTAATATGGCAATCTTCATGTGATTTTTTCCTAGTGTGGCGAGGTGCAGGATCGCTGACCCCGGCGCATGGCCCCGCACGGCGGGAAAGTAGTCGTCCATTATAGCAAAACCGTTGTTTTTTATGGACTATTTCACGGAGTAGCGTGAATGCCGAACTGTTTGTCGGCTGTGTTCAAGTCCGCTTCCCTGCTGTTTGCGTTGATGATCTCTTGCGGTTTTCTTGACGTTTCGTTGTGGCTGTGTTAATGTGACGGGCTACCTAGTGGGAATAGCACTGGGTAATAGCAGTAAGACTTGTTGCTCTTTGGTTGTTTAAGTGTTTAAGGTCTCTGTTATATGGTCGTTTCGCCTAATTCGTTTAAGGGCGCTTTGTAAAAAGGCGCCTTTTCATGCTTTCAGTTTGAAACAGCACATGTAACGTGGCTGGCCCCAGGCATATGTGGCAATGCAATATTTCATTGAACGTTTCACACGAACTTCTCTGGTGGAACTTCTCTGGTGTTGTTTTTTTCACAAGCCGGCGCGAAGACATCTTCGGGAGCACAATTTTAAGAGCAGTATCCTGGTTAGAATGTCGTGCCAAAGCAACAAACAGACGGACAACATCGCAACGATGCACAAACGTGCATAAAAGCAACAATTGTGTTGGTCATCTGTGCGGCGCACTCAGCCTGTACGGTTTTTTCAGCAAGAGAAAAGGCCGTCCGAACAGTCCCGACATGCTCCGGTCATATGCCGGCGCTACTATCGCGACTTTGCTGTCCATTCTTCCCCCCGGGCGTACATTAACGTCAGTACGTAAAACAGACGCAAATATAAATCGGTACAGGTTTTCTGTACATGAAATAGGATAGAAGGTCATGCCAACCATCAGCCAGCTCGTGCGTAAACCGCGCGTAAGCAGCCATGAGAGCAGCAAAAGTCCTGCACTTGAAAACTGCCCTCAGCGTCGTGGCGTATGCACTCGCGTGTATACCACCACACCTAAAAAACCTAACTCTGCGATGCGTAAAGTTGCCAAAGTGCGCTTGACCAACGGTTTCGAAGTTATTTCGTATATCGGTGGTGAAGGTCACAACCTGCAGGAACACTCTGTGGTTCTTGTTCGTGGCGGTCGTGTAAAAGACCTCCCGGGTGTGCGCTATCACATCGTGCGCGGTTCTCTTGACCTGCAAGGCGTCAAGGATCGTAAACAGTCGCGTTCCAAATACGGTGCAAAACGTCCTAAGAAAGCCTAATCCGCTTTTGCAACGGTTTTATCCGATTTGGTGCACACGCACAAAAATGCTTCCTTCCCACCGGTTGGTAAGCGTGCAGCCGCAGCTGCGAGAAAAAATTATCTGCGGTACGTAAGGGGTTGACCTCTCATATAGGCAGCCACGGCCACGCAAGTGGTTCAACTGAAACAGACACTCTAAGGAAGTACAATGCCACGTCGTCGCGAAGTACCAAAACGCGAGATCCTGCCTGATCCAAAATTCGGCAGTGTTGATCTTGCAAAATTCATGAACGTTGTCATGCTGGCAGGCAAAAAAGCCGTCGCAGAACGTATCATTTATGGCGCGCTTGATCATGTTCAGGCCAAAACAGGTAAAGAACCGATTGAAGTGTTCAACCTGGCAATCAATAACATCAAACCCATCGTCGAGGTCAAAAGCCGTCGCGTGGGTGGTGCCAACTATCAGGTACCCGTCGAAGTCCGTCCCGTTCGTCGCCTCGCGCTGGCAATGCGCTGGCTGCGTGAAGCCGCGAAAAAACGCGGTGAAAAATCCATGGACCTTCGTCTTGCCGGGGAACTGATGGATGCGGCCGAAGGCCGCGGCGCTGCAATGAAAAAGCGCGAAGACACACACAAAATGGCAGAGGCCAACAAAGCCTTCTCCCATTTCCGCTGGTAATTTAAGGACACAACCATGGCCCGCAAAACCCCGCTCGAACGATACCGCAACATCGGTATTTCTGCCCACATTGACGCTGGTAAAACAACGACTACAGAACGTATTCTGTTTTATACCGGTGTGAGCCATAAAATTGGTGAAGTGCACGATGGTGCCGCCACCATGGACTGGATGGAGCAGGAACAGGAACGCGGTATTACGATTACTTCTGCCGCGACCACCGCTTTCTGGCGGGGTATGGCGGGTAACTATCCGGAACACCGCATCAACATCATCGACACCCCCGGACACGTTGACTTCACGATTGAAGTTGAGCGTTCCATGCGTGTGCTCGACGGTGCCTGCATGGTTTATTGTGCAGTAGGCGGCGTTCAGCCCCAATCCGAAACGGTTTGGCGTCAGGCCAACAAGTACAAAGTGCCGCGTCTGGCCTTTGTGAACAAAATGGACCGTACCGGTGCGAATTTCTTCAAGGTTTATGACCAGTTGAAAACGCGCCTGCGCGCCAATCCTGTGCCTATCGTGATTCCTATCGGCGCTGAAGACAGCTTCAAAGGCGTGGTCGATCTGATCAAGATGAAAGCGATCATCTGGGACGAAGCCAGCCAGGGCACCAAGTTTGAATACCTGGATATCCCGGCCGAACTGGTTGAGTCTGCCAATGAATGGCGTGAAAAACTGGTTGAAACCGCCGCTGAAGCGTCCGAAGAACTCATGGACAAATACCTTGAGAGCGGCGAGCTGAGCGAAGAGGAAATTCACAAGGCGCTGCGCGACCGTACCATCGCCTGCGAAATTCAGCCTATGCTTTGCGGTACTGCCTTTAAAAACAAGGGCGTACAGCGCATGCTGGACGCAGTGATCGACTATCTGCCTTCACCGGCCGATATTCCTCCTGTCAGCGGCGAAGATGATGCCGGTAACCCTGTTACCCGCAAGGCCGATGACAAGGAACAATTCTCTGCCCTGGCATTCAAGCTGATGACCGATCCGTTCGTTGGTCAGCTCACTTTCGTGCGCGTTTATTCTGGCGTTCTGAGTTCTGGCGACACGGTCTACAACCCGATCAAGGGTAAAAAAGAGCGTATTGGCCGAATTCTGCAGATGCACGCGAATAACCGTGAAGAGATCAAGGAAGTGCTGGCAGGCGACATCGCCGCTGTGGTCGGTCTGAAAGACGTGACAACAGGCGAAACGCTGTGCGACCTGGATTCTCATATCATGCTGGAACGCATGGAGTTCCCGGAACCCGTGATTTCTCAGGCGGTTGAGCCAAAAACCAAGGCTGACCAGGAAAAAATGGGTCTGGCCCTGTCTCGTCTGGCCGCAGAAGATCCGTCTTTCCGCGTGCGTAGTGACGAAGAGTCAGGTCAGACTATTATTTCCGGTATGGGTGAGCTGCACCTGGAAATTCTGGTAGACCGTATGCGTCGTGAGTTCAACGTGGAAGCCAACGTGGGTAAACCACAAGTGGCCTACCGTGAAACCATTCGCAAGGTATGTGAAGAAGTTGAAGGCAAATTCGTTAAACAGTCCGGTGGTCGTGGTCAGTACGGTCACGTTGTACTGAAACTGGAACCGCTGCCTCCTGGTGGTGCCGGTTACGAATTCGTTGACGCGATCAAGGGCGGTGTGGTTCCTCGTGAATACATTCCTGCTGTTGACAAAGGTATTCAGGAAACCCTGTCTGCTGGTGTCGTCGCCGGATACCCGGTTGTTGATGTCAAGGTAACCCTGTTCTTCGGTTCTTACCATGACGTTGACTCGAACGAAAATGCCTTCCGCATGGCTGCATCCATGGCCTTCAAGGAAGGGATGCGCAAGGCCCAGGCGGTTCTGCTGGAGCCGATGATGGCTGTTGAAGTGGAAACACCTGAAGACTATGCTGGTACCGTGATGGGCGATTTGTCCTCACGCCGTGGTATGGTTCAGGGTATGGACGATATGGTTGGTGGCGGCAAAGTGATTAAAGCCGAAGTACCACTGGCTGAAATGTTTGGTTATGCAACCAATCTGCGTTCTCTGACACAGGGTCGTGCAACGTACACGATGGAATTCAAGCAATACGCTGAAGCTCCGAAGAACGTTGCCGATGAAGTCATCAGCGCCCGCAGTAAATAACATCACAGGTGTTGCGCCTGTTCTGCATCAAGCATCAGACAGGCGCAACGATTTCATATTCAGATAGATAAAGTATTGGATAGATATTATGGCAAAAGGTAAGTTTGAACGTACCAAACCACACGTAAACGTAGGTACGATTGGTCACGTTGACCATGGAAAAACAACGCTGACAGCGGCGATTACAACGGTATTGTCACAGCACTTTGGTGGCGAAGCCAAAGGCTACGACCAGATTGACGCGGCGCCTGAAGAAAAAGCGCGTGGTATCACGATCAACACCTCTCACGTTGAATACGAAACCGAGACCCGCCACTACGCACACGTAGACTGCCCCGGACACGCTGACTATGTTAAAAACATGATCACGGGTGCGGCGCAGATGGACGGCGCGATTCTGGTATGTTCAGCTGCTGACGGCCCGATGCCTCAGACACGTGAACACATCCTGCTGTCACGTCAGGTTGGCGTGCCTTACATTGTTGTGTTCCTGAACAAAGCCGACATGGTTGACGATGAAGAGCTGCTGGAACTGGTCGAAATGGAAGTGCGCGAGCTGCTGTCCAAATACGACTTCCCAGGCGACGATACGCCTGTGATCAAGGGTTCTGCCAAACTGGCACTGGAAGGCGACGAAGGCCCACTGGGCAAACAGGCCATCCTGTCTCTGGCAGAAGCACTGGACACCTATATCCCAACCCCTGAGCGTGCAGTTGACGGTACGTTCCTGATGCCCGTTGAAGACGTGTTCTCTATCTCTGGCCGCGGTACGGTTGTGACCGGTCGTATCGAGCGCGGAATCATCAAGGTGGGTGAAGAGATCGAAATCGTCGGTATCAAAGACACGGTTAAAACCACATGTACAGGCGTGGAAATGTTCCGCAAGCTGCTGGACGAAGGTCAGGCTGGCGATAACGTGGGTATTTTGCTGCGTGGTACAAAACGTGAAGACGTAGAGCGTGGTCAGGTTCTGGCCAAACCCGGATCAATCAAACCCCACACCGGCTTCTCAGCCGAGGTGTATATTCTGTCTAAAGAAGAAGGCGGTCGTCACACACCATTCTTCCAGGGCTATCGTCCCCAGTTTTACTTCCGTACAACGGACGTAACCGGTACGATCAAACTGCCGGAAGACAAAGAAATGGTTCTGCCAGGCGATAACGTATCAATGGACGTAGAATTGATCGCTCCGATCGCGATGGAAGAAGGTCTGCGCTTCGCGATTCGCGAAGGTGGCCGTACCGTCGGCGCCGGCGTGGTTGCTAAAATCACGAAGTAATTTTTACAAATGCATCCGGCAGTCTTCGGGCTGCCGGGCATTTTTGTCGCTACCCTGATCAGGTAGTTTGTTCTTTATAATTGTTCTTTAGGAATTCCCATGAAAAACCAGAAAATCCGTATTCGCCTTAAAGCTTTTGACTACAAACTGATTGACCAGTCAGCTGCTGAAATCGTGGATACAGCAAAGCGCACCGGTGCTGTTGTCCGTGGCCCAGTTCCACTGCCAACCCGCATCAAACGCTACGACGTACTGCGTTCACCTCACGTGAACAAAACATCACGTGACCAGTTTGAAATCCGTACGCACCAACGTCTGATGGACATCGTTGATCCAACAGATAAAACCGTTGACGCGCTGATGCGCCTGGATTTGCCTGCTGGTGTTGATGTAGAAATCGCACTGCAATAAGACAGATGGTTGTTCATTGGCCGGTCTGATCTGCCGCTTTGGCGCTGGTTCGCTGGCCATAAAAAATACCGTGCCCAGGCACGGTATTTTCTTTTGTGAAAAGAAATACAAACACGGCACTGTTGAAGACAAAGATGCATCGGGCGGTTTGAGCCGTTGCCTTTACGACGCCTTTCATTGCGCCTCCCCCACGCTGTCATAGACTGGCGGGTTCTGTCAGCAGCACGATTGTGGCAAAATAGTGTCATAACAGCGCCGGATACCGGCCTCGTCAGGGCTTCAAACGTGACGGATAACTTACCGTTTTATATAACCATTGGGCATGATTAAATAAAAACAAATTTTCAAAGGTAATATAAAATCCGATTAAACATCACCGCTTTTTAGAGTATGTACGTTGATTCAGCTAAAGAATATTCATAAATCCTACGCCTCCCGCGATAAAGTGGTCGAGGCGCTGGCTGGGGTCAGCCTGGACATCGCTCAGGGCGAAATTTTCGGCATTATCGGGCGTTCCGGTGCCGGCAAAAGCACGCTCATCCGCATGCTCAATCTGCTGGAGCGCCCCACCAGTGGCAGCGTTCTGCTGCACGGGCAGGATATTACCCAAATCAGTGAAGCCGCACTGCGGACCCTGCGCCACAAAATCGGCATGGTATTTCAGCATTTTAATTTGCTGACCAGCCGGACCGTATTGCAGAATGTGGCGTTTCCGCTGCGCCTGGCCGGGATGGACAAAAAGGCACGGACCGAAAGGGCATTGGCATTGCTGGAACTGGTTGGATTGCAGGATCATGCCTACAAGTATCCGCGTCAGCTATCGGGCGGGCAGCAACAGCGGGTGGGCATTGCGCGTGCGCTGGCCAACGAACCCGAGTTGCTGCTATGCGACGAGGCCACCAGTGCGCTGGATCCGGAAACCACGCAATCCATTCTGAATCTGTTACTGGATATCAACCGCCGCTTCGGCATTACCGTGGTGCTGATTACCCACAGCATGGATGTGATTCGCAGCGTCTGCGACCGCGTGGCGATTATCGATAGCGGTCGTATTGCCGAGTCGGGCGAGGTTGTTGAGGTCTTTTTGCATCCGCAACACGCCACAACGCTGTCGCTGCTCTCGGAGAGCGGAGTGGATGCCGAGGGCTGGAAAGAGTTGATTGAAGGCGTGTCGGGGCGCATTGTCCGCCTGACCTATCGCGGGCAGAACGCAGCCCAGCCTTTGTTGAGCCAGGCCAGTCGCGATTTGAATGTGAATCTGAGTATTCTGCAGGGTGCTGTGGGCAAAATCAAGGATACGCCGTACGGACAACTGGTGCTGGCGGTGGAGGCCGATCCTTCGAGCTATGCGCCGCTGGAGGCGTTTTTCAAGGATAATCAGGTCAATTACGAGGTATTGAGAGCATGAACTGGAGTACGCTGGATTGGCCCCTGATTGGCGAGGCCACGATCGATACCCTGCTGATGACCGGCTGGTCGCTATTATGGACCGTTGCTATCGGCCTGCCCCTGGGCGTTTATCTGTTTCTTACCAGTGACCGTCAGTTGCTGGCCAACAAGCCGGTTTATCAGGCAGTGTCGCTGGTCGTGAATGTGTTGCGCTCGGTACCGTTTCTGATCCTGCTGATCGTGCTTATCCCTTTTACGCGGCTGATTATGGGAAGTGCGCTGGGCGTGGGTGGTGCCATTCCGCCTCTGGTCGTGGGTGCGGCCCCCTTCTTTGCTCGCCTGGTGGAAAACGTTCTGCGAGAGCTGGACCCGGGCATTTCAGAAGCGTGCCGGGCGATGGGCGCCAATTCCAAACAAACCGTATTGTGGGCGCTGCTGCCCGAAGCCACCACCGGCATTATCAGTGCCGTGGTGGTGACCACGATCATGCTGATCAGCTATTCGGCGATGTCGGGTGTGATTGGCGGTGGTGGCCTGGGCGATCTGGCCATCCGCTTCGGTTATCAGCGCTATCAGACCGAAGTCATGATAGTGACCGTCATTATTCTGATTCTCATGGTTCAACTGGTGCAGTCCGTGGGTGATTATCTGGTTCAACATTTCAACCGAAAATAGCAATAAGGAGTATTGCAAATGAATTTAAAACACATTCTGGGTGGCCTGCTTGTGGCCACTTCCCTGATCAGCCTGTCTGCTGTTGCCAATGAGAAACTGAGCGTGGCTGCCACGCCGGTGCCGCATGCCGAGATTCTTGAGCATATCAAGCCAGTGCTGGCCAAGGAAGGCGTAGACCTCACGGTGAAAGTGTTCACTGACTATGTACAACCTAACCAGCAGGTAGCGGATAACCAGCTCGACGCCAATTTCTTCCAGCACAAGCCGTACCTGGATACCTTCAATAAGGAAAAGGGTACACACCTGGTTTCAGTCGGTCTGGTTCATGTTGAACCTTTCGGTGCTTACTCCAAGAAAATTAAAAACATTTCCGAGCTCAAGGATGGCGCAACCATTGCCATTCCAAATGACCCATCCAATGGTGCCCGCGCGCTGCTGCTGTTGCAGAAAGAAGGCCTGGTCAAACTGAAAGACCCAAGCAACCTGCTGGCAACGGCACGTGATGTAAGCGAGAACCCTAAAAAACTGGAATTCAAGGAACTGGAAGCCGCGACGTTGCCGCGCGTGCTGGATGACGTGGATCTGGCCTTGATCAACACCAACTATGCGCTGGAAGCGGGTCTGAATCCGACGAAAGACGCGTTGTTCATCGAAGGTGCTGATTCACCTTATGCCAACCTGATCGCGACCACAGAAGAGAAAGCCAAGTCTCCTGCCATCGGGAAACTGGTTAAGGCGCTGCAAACCGATGACGTGAAAAAATTCATCGAAGAAAAATATAAAGGCGCGATCGTACCTGCATTCTAAGGGTGCGTTACGCGTAAGCTAAGCGCAAGATGATCGGGGCTGCTGTTACGGCAGCCCCGCTGTCTGTAGTAATCCGCTGTCTGTAGTAATCCGCTGTCTGTAGTAATCCGCTGTCTGTAGTAATCCGCTGTCTGTAGTAATCCGCTATTACCCCCGCCTGCTCACTCTCCTGCATAATCAAGCCAGGTCGAAGACGATGGCGGCAGCATCGCCACGCCTGCGCATTGGTTTATATAAGGTAAGGGGGACCACGATTTGGCAAAAGTCATACACGTCATGCTGCGCTGTCTTGATCTGGCAGCATCCAAGGCATTCTACAAAACCGCTTTCGGTCTGGAACCGGCGCACGAGCTGGATTTTCCGGACTTTACCCTGTCCTACCTGCGAAACGCAGAGAACGACATGGAAATCGAACTCACCTGGAACAAGGGTCGCCAGGAACCATACACGCATGGCGATGGTTATGGTCATGTGGCGGTCTGTGTAGACGATCTGGAAGCCGAGCATGCGCGCCTGACGCAGGCGGGCCTGGCGCCATTGGAGATCAAGCGTTTTCAGGATGGTGACAGGTTGCTGGCCAGTTTCTTTTTTATACTGGACCCGGACGGTTATAAAATCGAAGTACTGCAACGGCACGGGCACTATCAATAGTGGACGGCTGCGGGCGGATCTGGCGCCTGGGCAAACCCGTCGCGCCCTGCCTGCCGCACTCATTATGCTAAAGTGGTACTATTACATCACACGATCACCGTGTGACCGATCCGAAAAGCATCAGAACCATAAAACAACAGCAGCGTAGCTGCGTTTCCTGCGAATGTCCTTTCTGGCCTGGAAACGCTGGCGTGTACCGGCGTCAAGGCCGGCCTCGCCGATAACTGCGTCTGCAGCAGGAGACATTATGTGCAGTATTTATTCTCACACTGATCCCATCATGTACGAGTGCCGCAGTCGCTCGGTCCGTATTGCAAAAGTGGTTACCAGCATCAAGCTGGAAAACATGTTCTGGGAAGTGCTGGCAGAACTGGCGCGCCGCGATGGCACGACCACCAACCAGCTCATTGCTACGCTTTACGATGAAGTCTATGCCTATCGGGGCGAGGCAACCAACTTTACTTCCTTTTTACGCGTCACCTGTATGCGCTACCAGGCGGTGCGCTACGTGAATACGGGCGGCGTGCCCAAAACGCTGGAGCCGGCCTGTACCGTGCAGGGTGCGTCTGCGATACAAAACAAGATCGCGCTGGTGGGCTGATAGCCGTCGGCTGTTTTTGCCGATGGCATGTGTCGGTTCCTCCCGCATGCCAAGAGTGCCCGCTGCTCACTTTTCATTCTACCCAGTCCTGCGACCGGTGAACGCTGCTGGTTGTAGCAGCTGCGACGCAACCCCTGCGTCTGCATCGGTTCATCCATATCAATCCACAAAGCGCTTTTAACAACCCGTTAAGCCGCCTTATGCGCCTGCAGGCATACTCGGGTTTTCCTCTACGCATGTAGTACATGGTTGTTACCTGCGCATTTGAGCAAAGCACATAATGTCCATACGATAGAAAAGAATCGGGCGTTCAGCCTGTTTCGTCGCAGACAAAGCGTAATGGCTCGCTGAAGGAGGATATATGGACACACCAATCACATTACAAAAAATCAGACCCCAGACCGGGTTGTCACGTCGCCGGTTTCTAAGCGGTGCAGCGGTCCTGACGGGGATGCTGGCAGCCGGCTCCACGCTGGCCACATTCGCTCCCTCGCGGGTCTGGGCGCTGGAGACCACACACCTGAATCAGACACAGGCCGAGACGCTGCTGGCCATGGCGAAGGCGCTGTATCCGCATAAGGATCTGCCGGATGCGGTCTATGCGTTACTGGTCAAGGACATCGACGCACAAATGAGCGACAGCGCGCAGGCCACGCTGGTGGGCGAGGGCGTCGCCAAATTGAATAAGCAGGCAGGCGGCGCGTTTTCCGGTCTTGCGCTGGATAAGCAAACGGCACTGCTGCAGCAAATGCAGACCGATCCGTTCTTTCAGGCTGTGCGCAGCAAATGCATTACATCGATTTACGACAATGAAATGGCCTACAAGCACTTTGGCTATGAAGGCGAAGTCTGGAGCAAAGGCGGCTATCTTGCCCGTGGCTTTGATGATTTGAAGTGGTTGCCCGATCCGCCGCAAAGCGCCAGCCCATCCATGAAATCGTAAACGGGTCTGGCGCACGCAGAACAAGACAGGGAAAAGACAGGCAGGATTAGGAGATAAATATTATGACAACATTTGATCACAAGGACGACAGCGTGGTCGTCATTATCGGCTCGGGTGCCGGTGGCGGTACGCTGGCCAACGAGTTATGCCAAAAGGGCGTCAGCGTGGTGTTGCTGGAAGCGGGCGCGCGGCAAAGTACGGAAACGTTTATTCAGGATGAATGGAAATCGTTCAATCAGCTCGCGTGGCTGGACAAGCGCACCACCTCCGGTACCTGGCGCATTGCCAGGGACTTTCCCAACCTGCCGGCGTGGATCTGTAAGACCGTGGGGGGGACTACTACGCACTGGGCTGGTGCTTCCCTGCGTTTTCAGGAGCATGAGTTCAGGGCACGGACCCATTACGGGCAACTCAAGGATGCCAATCTGCTGGACTGGCCCATCACGCTGCAGGACCTGGAACCCTATTACGCGCGGGCTGAAGACAAGATGGGTGTGACCCGTACCAATGGCATTCCCGGCCTGCCCGGCAACAATAATTTCAAGATCATGTACAACGGTGCGACCCGCCTGGGCTATAAAGAGGTCAGCACCGGGCATATGGCCATCAACAGCCGGGCCCGTGACGGACGCGGCGCCTGTGTGCAGCAGGGCTTCTGTTTTCAGGGCTGTAAGATGGGTGCCAAGTGGTCAACCCTTTATACTGAAATTCCCAAAGCAGAAAAAACGGGCAAATTGGAGCTGCGTACCGAATGCCATGTGGCGCGCATTGAACACGATGCCCAGGGTAAGGTGACCGGCGTTGTGTATTTTGACAAGGATGGCAGGGAACAGCGGCAGCTTGCCCGCGTCGTTTGTGTCGCCGGCAATTCCATTGAAACGCCACGTTTGTTGCTGATGTCTGCATCTTCCTCCTTTCCCGACGGGCTGGCCAATAGTTCCGGCCAGGTCGGACGCAACTACCTGCGCCACACCACCGGGTCGGTCTTTGCGGTGTTTGATGAGCCTGTCCACTTTTACCGCGGCACTACTATGGCCGGTATCGTGCAGGATGAAGCCGGACACAATGACAAGCGTGGTTTTGTGGGTGGGTATGAAATGGAAACCATCGCGCTGGGCCTGCCCTTTTACGCTGCATTTTTCGACCCCGGCAGCTGGGGCAGTGACTTTGCTTCGTATATGGATGCCTATACGCGCACGGCCGGACTGTGGATTGTGGGCGAAGACATGCCGCGTGAGACCAACCGCATTACTCTGAATCACGACGAGAAGGACCAGCATGGTCTGCCGGTACCGAATGTGCATTTTGATGATCATCCGAACGATGAGGCGATGCGTGAACATGCGTTCAAACAGGGGATTGCCATGTATGAGGCAGCAGGCGCCCGCAAGGCGTTTCGCACGCCGCCCTATCCTTCAACCCACAACCTGGGCACCTGTCGGATGAGTGCACGTCCCGAAGATGGCGTTTGCAATAAACATGGACAGACACACGATATTGCCAATCTGTTTATTTCCGACGGCAGCCAGTTCACCTCCGGCGCAACCGAGAACCCCACATTGACGATTGTCTCGCTGGCGATTCGCCAGGCCGAATACATCGCCGATCAGATGCAGCGCCGGCAACTGTAGCAAGTCAGAGTGGAGCAAGGAACACAGGAGCAAGGAACAAGGTTAGTGTCCGTCCCGCGGGCTGTTTGCGCCAGCTGACAATGCACGATCCTTGTCCGAATCCATTCCTGTTACGCACAACGCTCCTTGAACGGGATGTCTCGCCAGAAGTGGCACTGCATCTGCACTGACACACCCACGCCATGGCACCGTACTTTGACCCGGTGCGTCGGTTGTGCGTTTGCGCTAGAATGCATGGCATGCCCTGATAGTGGGGCATGCTTTCCTGGGTTCTGCCGTTATGTCCGTTATGTGTTCGTCCGCTATGTCTGTGGCTGTTGATTTAAATAGTGAACAGGTGGTCTCCGCCTGCTGTCACGGGCTGCTGCGGCTATCTGTCGCCGGCGGGGTGCACGCATGAATGAGGTGGTCGCCGCCCTGCAGGCTTTGCCCCTGCTATGGGTGCTGGTTGTTGCCGGTGCCCTGGTGGGCGTGCTTTTATGCGCGCTATTCATGAACTATCGGCTCGCCACGGCGCGGGCCCGGGCAGCTGGTCTTGAGGATTTGCTGGCGGATCGCGACCGGTTGCAGGAGCAGGAACAGCAGCGCTATGAGCAATTGCAATTGCAATATCGGGAGCTGGACGCGCAAAAGGATGACATCGCCGGCCAGCTGGCGGCTGCGCGCAGCGATGTGAGTCATGCCCGGCAGCAGAATGAACTGCACAGCGATAGGATCCAGCAATTGGAAACGCAGTTGCGGGAACTGGAAGCGGCCCGCAATACCCTGGAAAAACAGCATATCTCCCTGCAGGCTGACTATGCCTACAAAGCGCAGAGCCTGGAGGCCATGCGGACTCAGTTTGAGGCATCCCGGGAGCAACTGGGCACCGAGTTCCGCAATCTGGCCACCCGCATTTTCGAGGAAAAGGAACAGACCTTCTCGCGCAATAGCCGCCAGTCCATTGAAGGATTGCTGCAGCCGCTGCGTGAACAGATTGACCGGTTCCAGACGCGTGTTAACGAGGTACACGATCAATCGCTGCAGGGACACAGCATGCTGCGTTCACAGATCGGCCAGTTGATGGACATGGGTATGAAAATGACCCACGATGCGCAAGCGCTGGCGCGTGCCCTCAAGGGCGACAAAAAGGCGCTGGGCAACTGGGGCGAAATGCAGCTGGAAAGCGCGCTGGAAGCGGCCGGGCTGCATAAGGGCGCCCATTTTGATACGCAGGTGCTGTTTCGCAGTGAAGACGGCCGTGCCAACTACCCGGATTTCATTGTTTTTCTGCCGGATGGCAAGAAAATCGTGCTCGACAGCAAGGTGTCCCTGGTGTCTTACGAGCAGGCGGTGAATGCCACGGAAGAGGCGGCACGACAAGCGTTTCTGGACGCACACCTGCGGGCGGTACGCACGCATATTGACCAGCTTGCGGCCAAGGACTACACCGCGCTGGCCGGGATGAACAGCCCCGGGTTCGTGCTGATGTTCATGCCGATAGAGGGCGCGTATATCGAAGCCCTGCGCCACACCCAGAATATTTTTCAGTATGGCTATGAGCGCGGCGTTATCCTGGTTTCGCATACCACATTGATGCCGATCCTGCGCACCGTGTCGTATTTGTGGATGATGGCTGACAGCAACGAGCAGGCACAGGCAATTGGCGAACGCGCCAGCGATGTGTACAACCAGGTGGCGCGGGTGGCCGAGCATCTGAGTAAACTGGGCGGCACGATTGGCACGCTCAGTACGCATTACAACGCCGTGGTGCGCAGTTTTGCCGGCAATCAGGGGCTGACCGGCAAGGTGGACCGTTTTCAGAGTTTGTCTGCCAAGGCAGCCAAGAGCATGCCGGCATTGCAGCCGGTGAATGCAGAAGTGGATGTGCATCGCCTGTCCGGGTTGGTGGAGAAGGCGTCCGCTACCGA
Source organism: Advenella mimigardefordensis DPN7 (assembly GCF_000521505.1). Lineage (GTDB taxonomy): Bacteria > Pseudomonadota > Gammaproteobacteria > Burkholderiales > Burkholderiaceae_B > Advenella > Advenella mimigardefordensis. The sequence goes on along the minus strand of NZ_CP003915.1, from coordinate 4,602,620 downwards.
AAGCGATCCTGACCAGGATTCGCATTCCGCAACCATGCACGATGAGTTCGCGGGAGACGGCGATTACGGCACGTGCGCCGATGGCGTCAATAGCGCCCACAAGTCTGCCGCAGCGGTAAGCGCGGGCATGTCCAATCCGATGGTTCGCGATCAGGCAGAGCAGGCCAGGCAGGACGATAGGGATCAGAAGGATCAGAGGGACGGTCAGTCTTCTTAAACCGCTACAGACAGCCGTCCCGGAAGGCCCGTAGCACGGGCCTTCACCTATGGCGCTTAGTCTTCTCCGAAGCGGATGCCCTGAGCCAGTGGCAATTCGCGTGAGTAATTGACAGTGTTGGTGGCACGCCGCATATAGGCTTTCCATGCGTCGGAGCCTGATTCACGACCGCCGCCGGTTTCCTTTTCACCACCAAAAGCACCACCGATTTCTGCGCCCGAAGTACCGATGTTCACATTTGCAATACCGCAATCGGAACCCGAGGCCGACATGAACTGCTCGGCTTCACGCAGGTCTGTGGTGAACACGGCAGAAGACAGGCCCTGTGGCACGTCATTCTGCATCTCGATGGCGGCGTCGAACGTGTCGTAGCTCATGATGTACAGAATGGGTGCAAAGGTTTCGTGACGTACCACGTCGGTTTGTCCGGGCATTTCCACAATGGCTGGCCGAACATAGAACGCATTGGGGAAGCGCTCCTGCAGCGCACGTTCGCCACCAGTAACGGTGCCGCCCTGTTCTGCTGCCTGAGCCAGCGCCTTCTGCATGGCATCAAAGGCGGCCTGGTCGATGAGCGGGCCGACCAGTGTGCCGGCTTCCAGCGGGCTGCCGATGGTGGCAGAAGCGTAGGCCTTCTTCAGGCGGGCAGTGAGTTCCTGCACCACGTCGCGATGCGCAATAATGCGGCGGGTGGACGTGCAGCGCTGGCCGCAAGTGCCGATAGCGCCAAACAGAATGCCGCGCACGGCCAGATCCAGGTCGGCCGACTGGCTCACGATAATGGCGTTGTTGCCGCCCAGCTCCAGCAGGCTGCGGCCGAAGCGAGCCGCCACGCGCGGTCCGACCTCGCGACCCATACGGGTGGAGCCGGTGGCCGATACCAGCGCGACCCTGGGGCTGTCTACCAGTGCTTCGCCCACCTCGCGCCCGCCAATGACGACCTGTGCCAGATGTGCCGGCGCATCGCCAAAGCGCTTGAGCGCGCGTTCAAACAGCGCCTGCGTTGCCAGTGCAGTAAGGGGCGTTTTCTCTGAGGGTTTCCAGATCACTGCATTGCCGCACACCAGCGCCAGCGCCGTATTCCATGACCATACGGCCACCGGAAAATTGAAGGCGGTGATTACGCCGACCACGCCTACCGGATGCCAGGTTTCCATCATGCGATGGCCGGGGCGTTCTGAAGCGATGGTGAGGCCATACAGCTGGCGCGAGAGGCCGACGGCGAAATCACAAATGTCGATCATTTCCTGCACTTCGCCTTCACCTTCGGCGGTGATCTTGCCGGCTTCGACCGACACCAGACGACCCAGCGCCGCCTTGTGTTCGCGCAGTTCTTCACCCAGCAGCCGGATCAGTTCACCGCGACGAGGCGCCGGCACAGAGCGCCAGGCTTTCTGGGCTGCAACCGCCTGTTCAATCGCCTGGTTTGTTTCTTGTGCTGTGTGTTCCCTGACGTCGGCAATACGTGCCCCGTCAATCGGCGAGTGAACCGGCAGTGAACCGCCGGTGACCGATTCCTGGGCAATGCCCAGCGCGCTGAAGAGTTGCTTGACTGAATCCATTTTCGGTTTCCTTGTTGGCCGGCAGAACCGGCAATAGTTTGACGCGAGTAATGCGCACACAGGCGGCAGTACCTGAACTGTTAATAATTGCCAACAACGTTCATACCGTGCTGGCTGCAGGCGATACCATCTTATATGCTATTGTTAACACAACAAAAATAATTACGACTGAAATCTTTAACCCGAACACCGGCCAGCGCTCTCGCCCCTGTCTTGCCCGACGCTCACCTGCCCTTTGGCGGGAAGGCGCCGGTACAGAAGATGCTGCGATGAAGGGCGCTGTGACGACAGGCATGATGACATTTGAATTGCCGGCAGCGATGCCGGCGTGATGCTGATACTGGCCGGATACGTACTGCAGGCAATGCGCATTCAATGGTCATGCAAGTGTGTAGCGTACTGCCATCCTTTCTTAAAGTCAAAAAATTTCTTAAAGGAAATTTAACACTAACGGAGGTGACGTCCCATTCGTACTTTCCCTGTTCGGCATGACCGAAGGGCCATGGCCCTGCTGCAGGCCGAAAGTGGCATCACTTTTGCTTGGCAATCTTCATAATCAGTTAACAAAGGAAACAGGTTTATGGCTCCCAAGTTTTATAACGAGATATGGCTGGAAGAGGCGAAGAAGAAACCCGTCCCCCGCAAGCATTACGAAGAATACCTAAAATGGCTGGATCGACAGGAAGCCGATCTGCTGCAGAACAAGCGCGAAGAAGCCGAGGCGCTGTTTCAGCAGGTGGGCATCACGTTTTCCGTGTCGGGCGATGGCGATGGCACCGAGAGAACCATTCCGTTTGACATTATTCCCCGGGTATTTCCGCTAAGGGAATGGAATGCCCTGCAGCGTGGTGTCGAGCAGCGCGTCAGGGCACTGAATATGTTCCTGCATGATGTCTACCATGACAAAGATATCATTCGCGCCGGGCTTATCCCCGCGGAGCTGATCATCAATAATGCGCAATATCGCCCGGAAATGGTCGGTCTGGATGTGCCGCATCGCACCTATGCACATATTGCAGGCATTGATATTGTGCGTGCCGGCAAAGGGGAGTTGTACGTGCTGGAAGACAATCTGCGCGTGCCCTCAGGCGTGAGTTATATGCTGGAGAACCGCAAGATGATGATGCGGCTGTTCCCGGATCTGTTCAGCAAAATCAAGGTAACGCCCATTGCGCATTATCCCGATCTATTGCTTGAAACCCTGATCGAATCGGCCCCCGACGGTATCGACAAGCCGACGATTGTGGTGCTCACCCCCGGCATGTACAACTCCGCGTACTTCGAACACACCTTTCTGGCGCAGCAAATGGGCGTGGAGCTGGTTGAAGGCAAAGACCTGTTCGTCAAGGACGATTATGTCTATATGCGAACCACGCAGGGGCCGCAGCGTGTCGATGTGATGTATCGCCGCCTGGATGATGATTTCCTTGATCCCGAAGTGTTTCGCAAGGATTCGGTGCTGGGCGTGGCGGGCCTGATGCGCGCCTACAAGGCGGGCAATCTGACGCTGTGCAATGCCATCGGCACCGGTATCGCCGATGATAAATCGGTCTACCCGTATGTGGCAGACATGATCCGCTTTTACCTGGGCGAAAAGCCGCTGCTCAATAACGTGCCTACCTACATGTGCCGCAACGACGAGGACAGGGCCTATGTGCTGGCCCATTTGAAGGAACTGGTGGTCAAGGAAACCCATGGCGCCGGCGGCTACGGCATGCTGGTGGGGCCGGCGGCGACACGCGACGAACTGGTCATGTTCGAGCAATTGATCAAAAAGGACCCGGCCAAGTATATCGCCCAGCCCACCCTGGCGCTGTCCACCTGCCAAACGTTCGTGGAAGCCGGTATTGCTCCGCGTCATGTGGACCTGCGGCCGTTCGTACTATCGGGCAAGACGATCCGGATGGCTGCGGGTGGACTGACCCGTGTGGCCCTGAAAGAGGGGTCGCTGGTGGTCAATTCCTCGCAGGGAGGCGGCACCAAAGATACCTGGGTTATCAACCGGCGCGGTTAGAAACCCGCCGCCCAAGCAGTGCGGGCCAATGCAAGCCTGAATGAGCGCGCCATCGCGCCGACAGCAGACTGCAATATTGTCGAATGAAAATAAGGAAGAATCATGTTAAGTCGTACCGCCGATCATATTTACTGGATGTCCCGCTACCTGGAGCGGGCAGAAAATACCGTGCGTCTGCTGGAGGTCTGTTACCAGACGACCCTCATGACCAATGACGAAGATCATTCGGATTATAGCTGGCGCAGTGTGCTGGCCACCCTCGAAGCGCTGCAGCAGTATGAGACCGAATGTGGCGAGATCAGTGCAGATCGGGTGATTGATTTTGTGGTCAACAGCAAGAACTACGCTTCTTCCATCGTCTCGTGCATCCGGCTGGCGCGGGAAAATGTGCGGGCGATACGCGGCACTGTGACCTCCGAAGTCTGGGAAACCATCAACTTCACCTGGCTGGAGATGAACCGCCTGCTCAAGACGCCGGTACTGGCCAGCAATCCGACGCGGTTTTTCGAATGGATCAAAACCCGTTCGCTGCAGACGCTCGGGGCGCAGGAAGGCACCATGCTGCGTAATGAAACCTACAACTTCATGCGCATGGGGACCTATCTGGAACGTGCCGACAATACGGCACGTATGCTGGAAATCCGCTTCTACCTCGAAAATGCGGCCGATGACAAGCGCAAGCTGGTGACACAGTTGTATCACTGGACGGCAGTGCTGCGTTCGCTCTCCGGCCTGGAAATCTATCGCCAGGTGTTCCGTGAAACGGTTGATCCCAAACGGGTGATTGAGCTGATTGTGCTGCATCCGGATATGCCGCATTCACTGGCTCACTCCTCGCGCGAGTTGCTGGCCCACTTGCAAAAAGTGCGTAATGCCAAATCCGATGAAACGCTGCGCCTGGCAGGACGGCTGGATGCAGACCTGCGCTATACCACGATCGATGAAATATTCAAGGCCGGCCTGCATGACTGGCTGACCAGGTACATGGAGAAACTGGATGTGATCGGCCAGGGTATTAACGATGATTTCCTGTGGCAGCAGGTTCAATAGCAGTGCTGGCGCTCATTGGGCTGCGGTTGACGTGCGCCGGCACAAGTCAGGGCGTTGTTGCGCGTCGCTCGCTACCGCCGGTATGCGATGTGGCGCCGGTGCATCGTTGTGGCAGAATCCTCAATATCAGGGGTAGGCGAGTGGTCGAAATTGCGTACAATAACCCATTGTAAAGTCACCCCCAATGGTTGCATGGACTTTTCCCTGGAACACTTACTCAGCTCCACTCCGGACGGCGCATTTTCCGAGTTGCGAGACCAGACCGGACGCCTTGCGCCCGAGTGGGATTATGTGCTGTCGGCGCTTAGAATCCTGGCGCCTGAAGATCTCAAGGGCTTTCTGGCGTATATCTCTGAAAACATCCAGAACCGGGGCAGCATCTACAATGCCTACAGCGAAGAAGGCAGCACTGAACCCTGGGAATCGCTCAGCGTTATTCCGTATGTGATTTCTGCCCAGGAATGGGGGTTTATTGAACAAGCCGTGACGCAGCGAGCGGCGGTGATCAACGCCACACTGCGCGATATTTACGGCCCGCAGCAACTGATCCGGCAGGGACTGGTGCCACCTTCGCTCATCTTCGGGCAGCGAGGCTTTCTATGGCCTTGCATTAATGCGCTGGATACGCAACGCAACCATCTGCAGGTATACGCTGTTGATATTGCCCGTGATGAACAGGGGCGGTGGCGGGTGCTGAAGGATCGGACACAGGGGCCGCTGGGGGCGGGCTATGCGCTGCAGAACCGCCAGATCATGAGTACGGCACTGCCCGCGCTGTTCAACCAGTTGCGGGTGCATCCGCAAACCGATTATTTCCGCACGCTACGCCACACGCTCTTATCCTGCATGTCGGCCGACGATGGCAATGTCGTCACGGTGCTGCTTTCCCCCGGCCCTAAACATCCGGCGTATTTCGAGCATATTTTCCTGGCCCGGCAAATGGGCGTGCCGATAACGGAAAGCCTGGACCTGACCGTACGCAACGATCTGCTGTACCTGAAGACACTGCGCGGCCTGCAGCGGGTGCATGTGGTGTTGCGCCGCCTGGAAGACAGCGAATGCGACCCGATGGAGCTGTATGGCAGCGACTATCCCGGTATTCCCGGCTTGCTGCAGGCCATCCGCAAGGGCAATGTGACGGTGTGCAATGCGCTGGGATCCGGCGTGCTTGAATCGGCGGGCATGCTTGAGTTTCTGCCCGGCATTTGTCAGCACTTGCGTGGCGAACCCCTGCTGATGGATTCTATCCGCAGCTGGTGGTGCGGCGACGAAGCCAATCTGGACTATGCCCGCAAGCACTTTGATTCACTGATGTTCAAGTCCAGTTTTTCGTCCATGCGCGCCAGCCCGCAATACGTGCCTGATTTGAATCCGGCGCAGCGCGAGGCGCTGTTGCAGCGGCTGCAGGTGAGCCCGCGCTCGCTGGTGGCGCACGAGGTGATGCCGCTGGCACGCATTCCGGAAATTGATCTGGAGTCCAGGCAGCTGCAAATGCGGCGTTTTACCATGCGGGTCTTTACCTGCCTGACCCACGATGGATCCTATCGAGTCATGCCGGGTGGTGTGGTACGGGTAGAAGATAAAAGCAATACACCGGTATTGTCTTCGCGCAACCGGCAGATCAACAAAGACCTGTGGGTCTGCCGGGTGGCGCGTGCCGCGACGCCGCCGGTTATCACGGTGCCACCGGCACTGGATCGGGTGCGTGGTGCCGCCGATGCGTTTGAAGCCAGGCCGCTCACGCTGGACCAATTGCTGGCAGCGCATACGACCACGCCGGCACGCATTGGCGAGAATCTGTTCTGGATGGGGCGTTATGGCATCCGCGCCGAACTGTCGGTCTTGCTGCTACGCACCATCACGCGCAACCTCACGGAACGCGTCACCGAGAAGGAAACGCTGATCACGCTGCTCTATAAACTGGGTGCGGAACTGCATGTGCTGCCGGTGCCCTCGGGTGAAGTCATTGGTGACGACGATACTTATGACAGTAATTTCATTCGTCATCAGCTTGGTTCATCGCTGGCACCGTCGTCGCTCAGCGGTGCGCTGGCCAACAATGTGAATTATCTGCACCAGTGCGCATTCAATATACGGGAAAAGCTGTCGCTTGACGTGTGGTGGGTGGTTAACTATATGCCTTCCTATCTGGCTAATGCCGAACTGGATCTGACTGTGGTGCAACAACGCATGCAGGAACTGTTTGCCAGTTGTTCGATTCTGTCCGGTTTTACACATGAACAGATGACGCGTGATGAAGGCTGGAGTTTTCTGTTGCTGGGTCGCCTGATTGAAAAGCTTGGCCGCATGAGCGATACGCTGGGCTTTTTCCTTAAGCAGAGCGAGCATGACAAAACCATTATGCTCGAATCCCTGCTGGAAATCGCCTACAGTATCGTGACTTATCGTGCCCGTTATCATCGCGAAGAAGAGATGCTGGCGGTGCTGTATCTGCTGGTTTTCGATCGCAGCAACCCCTACTCGCTGTGTTACCTGTGCCAGAGCCTGCTGGATAATGGCGCGGCGTTCAATATTCACGAAGCGCAAAGCAGGGAGATCCTGCAAAAGGCACTGAGCGATATGGACGCGATTGATCTGGCGCCGTTTGCCGTGGGAACGCCTGCCGCACAGCATATATATCAGCAACTGGCCGATATCTGTGCCGATATTTCTCACGGCCTGTCCATTTACGCCAACAGCATCAGCCATCAGTATTTTCTTGTTACCGAGACCATTACCAGCGATACCGGTCTTGAGGCGGTGAACAAGGAGTTCCTGTAATGGTGACTTATCACATTCAGCATGACACCGAATATGATTACCATACGCCGGTAACCCAGTCGCGCCAGATCCTGCGACTGTCGCCGCGCGTTCTGCCCTGGCAGACGCCCGAATCGCATACCATCACCATCGATCCGAGACCGGACCGGATTGATTTTCTGCTCGATTGCTTTGGCAATCCGCTGCAGTATTTCACCCTGATGGGCGATCACACCAGCCTGGCGGTGCGCGCCCATTCGGTGGTGAGTCTGAGTCGTCGCCAGCTACCCGACAGTGCCCATACGCCGCCCTGGGAAGAGGTGGTGAGCCATTTGCGCTATACGGCGGGCAAAACGTTTATGCCCTACGATTTTGAAGCCACGCAGTTTCGTTTTGAATCGAATCATATCCGGCTGCTACCCGTCATTGAACAGTGGGCGCGACAGGCGATTCGTCCCGGCATGCCGGTGCTGGCTGCGGTGGAGGCTTTGCAGGCGCGCATCTTTAATGAATTTGTTTTTGACCCTCAGGCCACTACCATCGCCACGCCTGTGCTCGAAGTCTTCCAGAAGCGTCGTGGCGTTTGTCAGGACTTTGCGCATTTCATGATTTCCTGCCTGCGCGCTATCGGCCTGGCGGTGCGTTATGTGAGCGGCTATCTGCTGACTCATCCGCCGGCCGGCCAGCCCCGGCTGATTGGCGCTGATGCTTCGCATGCCTGGGTGTCTGTGTATATTCCAGGACATGGCTGGGTGGATTCCGACCCCACCAATAATGTATTTCCAGACCAGGAGCATATCACGCTGTGCTGGGGTCGCGACTTTTCCGATGTATCACCAATTCGGGGCATGATGTACGGAAGCAGTGCACATGGTCTGAAAACCTCCGTCACAGTGATGCCGGAAAGTGAAATTGCGCGCTGATCATCTTCTATTTCAATTGTGATAATTGCAAATTTCCTGTTGGAATTATTATTCCATAAGGGTTTTCCATAGGATTTTATCAATTTTTATAGATTATAACTAATTGATTTATAACGACAAAAAATAACTTTTAAAAATTTACGTTTAAATTTAAAAAAATTATTGACGAATTTTTTTTCTTATGAGAATTTAGATACATGTCTTAACTTCTTGCGGAAAAATTCAGCGTGAATAGCAGGTTTGATGTCGTGATCGTTGGTGGTGCAGCTACAGGCAGTTCGCTTGCCTATTTCCTCAGTGCATCCGCTTCCTTCAACGGTTCCATTCTGGTTATTGAAAAAGATGCCAGTTATCAGAAGTGCGCAACGGCCTTGTCCGCCGCTTCTATCAGGCATCAGTTTTCAACACCGGAAAATATTCAGCTCTCGCAATTTGGTACCGAATTCCTGCGCCACTTCGGCGACACACTGGCCGTTGATGGCGACCGTCCGGATGTGGGTTTTCAGGAAAAGGGCTACCTGTTTCTCTCCACGCCCGGGGGCGAGGCAGTCATGCGTGAAAATAATGCGCTGCAGCGAAGCCTTGGGGCCAATATCGTTTTGAAAACGCCTGCCCAGTTGCAAACGGCGTGGCCATGGCTGAATGTGGATGATTTGGCACTGGGCTCCTACGGCGTGACCGGCGAAGGCTGGCTCGATGCCTACGGCATGATGCGCGCCTTTCGCCGCAAGGCCATCGCTCAGGGCGTGACCTATATTGAAGATGAAGTCGTGGCTATCAATAAAAACGACAGAACGGTTACCGGCGTGACGCTCAGAAGTGGCCGGGACATTACCTGCGGAACGCTGGTCAATGCGGCAGGGACCGGTGCGGCGGCGTTATCGGCCCAGGTTGGTGTGGTGTTGCCGCAAGAGTCGCGCAAGCGCTGTGTTTTCTATTTCACCTGCCCCGAAAAAATTGCTGACTGTCCGATGGTGATTGATCCGACCGGCGCCTATTTTCATCCGGAGGGTGAAGGCTTTATCGGTGGTATTCAGCCACCGCCGGAACAGGACCCCGAATGTTTCGATTATGACGTTCAGCACGAGCTGTTTGATGAACTGCTGTGGCCGATTCTGGCTGCACGTGTGCCGGCCTTCGAAGCCTTGCGCTGCGAGCATGCGTGGGCGGGTCATTACGACTACAACACCTTCGACCAGAATGTGATTCTGGGCTATCACCCGGCGGTAGAAAATATGGTTTACGCTAATGGTTTCAGCGGACATGGTATGCAACAATCACCCGCTGTTGGACGCGGGCTGGCCGAACTGATTGAGTTTGGAACGTATCGCAGTCTTGATCTCTCGCGCATGAGCTGGGAACGTGTCTTGAACAATCAGCCCATCGTTGAGCAGAATGTGTGGTAGATAAAGAGAGAGTAGTACAGTACACCTTCGCGGTGTCATGCAAATTGTTGGTGTAGTGCAAGTTTGTAGTAACTGGTGGTAAGCCGTGTGGCTGGCGTGGGGCCTGTCGCATTACATAAACGGTTTTGCCCTGTGCGGAACCCATGCTCGTCAATCAGGAGAAAAGCATGAATAAAGTGTTGAAGAACGTATTGATTGCAACCGCCCTTACTGCTGCCTTCGGCACGCCGGCGCTGGCTGCAGATGAAATCAAAATCGGCCTGGGAGCACCCATGACAGGGGGCAGTGCGGCTTTCGGCAAGCAATTGCAGACAGGCGCACAGGCAGCCATTGACGCGATCAATGCCAAGGGCGGTGTGAACGGCAAGCAACTTAAACTGGTCACGGCCGATGACGCATGTGATCCCAAGCAGGCGGTCGCCGCTGCCAATCGCCTGGTTGATCAGGAAAAAGTGACCGCAGTGATTGGTCACTTCTGCTCTTCCAGCACCATCCCCGCTTCCGAAATTTACGACGAAGCCAATATTCTGAACATTACCCCCGCTTCTACCAACCCCAAAGTCACCGAACGTGATCTGTCAACGATTCTGCGTACCTGCGGACGCGATGACCAGCAGGGTGAAGTGGATGCAAAATTCATGAAGGATGTGCTCAAAGTTAAGCGCGCGGCGATCATCAATGACAAAGACACCTACGGCGTGGGTCTGGCCAATGCCACGCGCGATGCGGCCAAGGAACTGGGCATTGAAGTCGTGCTCGAAGACGGTGTGACACGCGGTGAACGCGACTACAACGCGCTGGTTACTAAAATCAAGGGTGCCAACGTCGATGCCGTTTTCTTCGGTGGTCTGTATGCTGAAGCCGGTGTGCTGGTCAAGCAAATGCGTCAGCAGGGTCTGAAAACACCGTTCATCTCGGATGATGGTATCGCCGATCCGGCATTCGTAACGGCGGCGGGTGGTGTGCAGAACGCAGAAGGCGTGTACATGAGCTTTCTGAAAGATCCTCGCAATGATCCGGCTTCCAAAAGTGTGGTCGAAGAACTGAAAAAGGCCGGTAGTGATGCCGAAGGTTTCACGCTCTATTCCTATGCTGCCGTACAGGCCGTCGCTGCTGCGCTGGCTGCCAACAAGGACGAGACCGATGGCACCAAGCTGGCCGACTGGCTCAAGGCTAACCCTGTCCCTACCGTAACCGGCAACAAAGGCTGGGACGAGAAAGGCGATCTTAAATCCAATGACTTCGTGCTGTACGTCTGGGATAAAGAAGGCAAGTACGTAGAGTACAAACAGTAGAGTCTGAACGGGACGGCGCATGACAATACCATGCGCCGTCTGCATTTCCCGCCTTAACACTTCCAGGAAGCGATGGCTGTTTTTTCGCAAAACACCAGACCTTTGTCTTCACCCTGAAAAGGTACAATCATGGATTGGTATATTCTGGGCCAGCAATTGGTAAATGGCGTCACGCTGGGCGCCATCTACGGTTTGATTGCAATTGGCTACACCATGGTTTATGGCATTATCGGCATGATCAACTTCGCCCATGGCGAAATCTATATGATCAGTGCCTATATCACTGCAATTGCATTTGCCGTATTCACATTTCTTGGCATAGATTCGCTGGCGCTGTCCTTGCTGCTTACCCTCATGGTCACGATGTTTATTACCGGCCTGTATGGCTGGTATATTGAACGCACCGTGTACCGACCATTGCGTACCACCAACCGGCTGGCGCCGCTGATTACGGCGATCGGGGTTTCGCTGTTGCTGCAAAACTATGTGCAGGTCAGCCAGGGGCCCTATGTACAGGGCGTGCCTTCGGTTATACAGGGTGGCTTTACCATCGGGTCAGATACCGGCTTCTTCCAGATTCGCTATATCGATTTGCTGATTGTGCTCGTGAGTTTCATTGCCATGATGATCCTTACCTGGGTGATTCAGAAAACCAGTCTGGGCAGGCAATGCCGGGCGGTGGAACAGGACCGCAAGATGGCCACGATCCTGGGTATCAACACCACCAGAATTATTTCAACTGTATTTGTAATCGGCTCCGTGATGGCGGCGGTTGCCGGCGAGCTGGTCACCTTCAACTACGGCTCTTTTGATTTTCATATCGGCTTTATTCTGGGCATCAAGGCCTTCAGCGCCGCCGTGCTGGGGGGCATCGGTTCATTGCCAGGTGCAATGCTGGGCGGCCTGATCCTGGGCGTGCTTGAATCCCTGTTCGCCGGTTTCGTAAGCAGCGACTATAAGGATGTGTTCTCGTTCAGCGTGTTGGTGCTGGTGCTGATTTTCAAACCGAGTGGCCTGCTGGGCCGGCCTGCCGTGGAGAAAGTGTAATGAGTACCTCACAAACCTCAACCATTGACTTTGGTCATTCGCTGCGCGACGCTGTCGTGGCAGGTATTCTGACCATGCTGGTATTCAGTCCGATTACCAACTTCGTGCTCAAGCAATATTCTTTCACGCTGGACTGGTTCCGCAGTCCGTTCTTTCTGAACGGTCTGGCTATTGGCCTGATTGTCGCGTTCGTGCGTTTTTTCGTATCGGTGGGCGCACAGACGCAGACCGGGCAGAATTTCATTCAGAACTTCATCAAGACCGAACATGGTGTTGAGGTAGAAGATGAATACGCCGACGGTGGCAAACGTCTGCTCCGTGTGGTGCTGTGGGGCGGTGGCCTGATGGTGCTGTTTCTGGTGCTGGGCCTGTCTGGCATTATTTACCGGGGCGCCGGTATTGCGCTGGTGCTGGTTGTGCTGTTTATCATGATTGCCATGGGCGTGCGGATTCCCAAGCGCCGCGGCAAGAAGCATCCATGGAAAGGCGCGCTGCCGGTGTTGTTCCTGGTGGGGTTGCTGTTGCCACTGGTGTTCTTCTATTTCGGCTGGTTCGGTAAAAGCTGGATCAATAACCTGACCCTGGCCATGGTCTATGTCCTGCTGGGGCTGGGCTTAAATATCGTGGTGGGTCTGGCCGGTCTGCTGGATCTGGGCTTTGTGGCGTTTTATGCAGTTGGCGCGTATTTTCTTGCGCTGGGTGCGGAATATCTGGGTATCGGGTTCTGGACGGCGCTGTTTCTCGCGCCCCTGCTGGCTGCACTCTGCGGCGGTCTGCTGGGATTCCCGGTGCTCAAGATGCACGGCGATTATCTGGCCATTGTGACGCTGGGTTTCGGGGAAATTATCCGCCTGGTTCTGGTGAACTGGATCAGTTTCACTGGCGGCCCCAATGGCGCCTCGGTGCCTGCGCCAACCATTTTCAATCTGGAATTTGTACGCCGGGCGCGCGGGGATGTGGTGCCATTTCACGAGTTTCTTGGCCTGCCATACAACAGCGATTACCGCTATCTCTTTGTCTATCTGTTGTTGTTCGTGATCAGCATGATTGCCTTGCGTTTTTTTACCCAGTTGCGCGTCATGCCCATCGGCCGCTCATGGGAAGCCTTGCGTGAAGATGAAATTGCCTGCCGTTCGCTGGGCATCAACCACGTGACGGTCAAACTGTCTGCTTTCATGCTGGGGGCGATGATTGGTGGTCTGGCCGGTGTGTTTTTTGCCACGGCACAGGGTTTTATCAGTCCGCAATCGTTCAATTTCTTTGAGTCAGTCCTGATTCTGTCGATCGTGGTGTTAGGCGGAATGGGGTCTTCTATCGGCGTGATCATTGCTGCGTTTACACTGACGCTGCTGCCTGAGTTTCTGCGTGAATTTGCCGGCTATCGGGTACTGCTTTTCGGTCTGCTCATGATTCTGATGATGATCTGGCGGCCTAATGGTTTGCTGCGGCCGAAACGTTCCGTATTCAGAAAAAGCGAGGTGGCATAATGGCACAGGACATGAAACAGGACGCCATACTGTCGGTTCAGCATCTGACGCGTCGATTCGGCGGCATTATTGCCAACAATGATGTCAGTTTCGATGTGCGCAGGGGATCAATTACCGCGCTGATCGGACCCAACGGGGCCGGCAAGACCACCGTTTTTAACTGCATTACCGGTTTTTACATGGTGTCGGAGGGGCTGATCTGTCTGAACCAGCCCGAAGGGCAAGTGGAGATTGGCAATCTGCTGCGCCGCAAGATCACCGGTGGTTCCTATCTGGTCGCCCGTGCCGGTATTGCCCGCACCTTCCAGAATATCCGTCTGTTCAAGGATATGACTGTGCTGGAAAACCTGCTGGTAGCTCAGCACCGCAAGCAGAACCGGAATCTGTTCTCCGGGCTGCTGGTTACCCCGGACTTTTCCGACAGGGAAGAGGCCAGCCTGGCCCGCGCTTTTGAGTGGCTGGAGATCGTTAATTTGTCTGAAGACGCCAACCGGCTTGCCGGCGAACTATCCTATGGCAGGCAGCGTCGCCTGGAAATTGCCCGCGCCATGTGTACGGATCCCAGGCTGATCTGTCTGGATGAACCGGCGGCCGGCCTGAACCCGCGTGAAACCCGGGAACTGTCAGCGCTGATACGCAAGCTGCGCAGCGAACATGATGTGACCGTGTTGCTGATTGAGCACGACATGGGTCTGGTCATGGACATTTCCGAACATATTATTGTGATGGATCAGGGTAAGGTGATTGACGCCGGCACCCCGGAACACATTCGCAATTCCGACGTGGTGATCGCTGCCTATCTGGGCACCGAAGTGGAGGACTAAGCATGGCAGACACCCCAATTCTTGAGATCAGGGATGTGAGCTCCTATTACGGGCAGATTCAGGCCCTGAAAAATGTGTCGCTGCATATCAATCCGGGCGAGATCGTGACGCTCATTGGCGCCAACGGCGCTGGCAAAAGCACCCTGCTCATGACTATTTTCGGCACGCCAAGGGCGCGTACCGGCCAGATTCTGTACAAGGGCAATAACCTGTTGCGCCTGCCGCCGCACAAGATCGCTACCCAGGGCATTGCCCAGGTGCCCGAAGGCCGCCGCATTTTCCCGAAAATGACCGTGGAAGAGAACATCATGATCGGAACGCTGCCTATTGGCGATGCACATATGGATGAAGACCGGCAGCACATGTTTGATTTGTTTCCGCGCTTAAAAGAACGGCGCAATCAGCGGGCCGGGACGCTGTCGGGTGGCGAGCAGCAAATGCTGGCCATTGCCCGCGCACTGATGAGCCGGCCCGATATGATTTTGCTGGATGAGCCCAGCCTGGGGCTGGCGCCGCTGATTGTGCGCCAGATCTTCTCGGTGCTCAAAGAACTGGGCAAAAGTGGCAAAACCATCTTCCTGGTAGAGCAGAATGCCAACCATGCGCTCAAGCTGGCCGACCGGGCTTACGTCATGGTGACCGGTGAAATCCGGATGACAGGCACCGGCGCAGAACTGCTGGCCAACCCCGAGATTCGCGACGCTTACCTGGGTAGCCATTAGGATGGCCCCCCGCGAGGAAACGCCGCTGATGCAACGTCTGCGCGCCGTGCGGCAGGCCAATGATCTGACCCTGGAGCAGGCGGGCCGGGCCTGTGGCATCGCGGCTTCCACTCTCTCGAAAATAGAGAACGGGCTGATGTCGCCCACGTACGACGTCTTGCAGAAGCTGGCCATCGGCCTGTCACTGGATGTCTCCGAACTATTTACGCCGGCCCGCGAACCCATGGGGGCCGGGCGTTGCGTGGTTGATCGCGCCGGGCAGGGAAAAGTCCACAAGACGCGGTATTATGAGCATTTGCTGTTGTGCTCGCAGCTTTCGCATAAACGAATCTTGCCGTTTCTCACAACCATCACGGCCCGGGATCTGACAGTCTTTGTCGACTGGAATCGCCATGAGGGCGAAGAGTTCGTCTACGTGATTAGTGGCCAGATTGAACTGCATACGGAATTTTATGCAGAGGCAACGCTGGGGCCGGGCGACAGCTTTTATATCGACAGCCGCATGGGACACCGCTGTATCAGTGTCAGTCAGGAAGATGCACAAGTGCTCTGGATGGCGACCCAGCGCCCCGAGGCAGAATCAGGAGAAACCAATGAGTAGTCCGGCGCCACGCGTTTTCAATGCCGAAGAAACAAGCCAGTTGATCGCTTTCGGGCCATTGCGCCAGCACATTCTGGAGGCCGCCTCGCAATATGCCAGGGGCGAGATCCACAGTCCCGATCGCCAGGTGCTGACCGTACCCGGCAGCCGCGACGGCGTGCTGTTGTCCATGCCCTGCACCGCCCAGGATATTTGCGCGCATAAACTGATTTCCCTGCTGCCGGACAATCCTGCCCACCAGCGCCCCACGATCCAGGGCATGGTGTCGGTCCTGGATAGCGCCACCGGTGTTCCGCTGTTTGTTCTGGACGGCCCCACGGTCACGGCCCGTCGTACGGCAGCGCTCTCCATGGCCGGCCTGCAGCTTTTTCTGGAACACGAGCCACGCACCATTGTGATTGTGGGGGCCGGGAGCCAGGCTGACGGCCATGTGCAGGCCATTGCCGAGCTGTACCCAGAGGCTACAGTGCATATTGCTGCGCGCGCCCAGTCCTGGGACAAAGCGCAGGCTTTCTGCGAACGCCATGCCGGTCTGGGCATCCGTTTGCAAGTGACCGATCTGAACCAGCTGCCGGAACAGTTTGACGCGATTATTACGCTGACGACGGCCGTTGAGCCGGTTTACCACGCACCGGCGGTGCCCGGTCGCCTGATCATCGGCGTGGGTGCCTTTCGTTCACATATGGTTGAAATCGCGCCGGAAACCGTGATGAACAGCCTGTGCTACGTGGATGACCTGGTTGGGGCAAAGCACGAGGCAGGCGATTACATTCAGGCGAAAAAAGACTGGAGCCAGGTCACCACCCTGGCGCAGGCCATTGAAAGCGACATCGACTATTCCCGCCCCATCATGTTCAAGACCGTAGGCTGCGCCGCCTGGGATCTGGCTGCGGCGCGGTGTGCCCGGGCAGCAGCGGGGCTGTAGGCGAATCGCGCGGCGAGACAATGCATGTCATTAGCCTGCGCAGGGCCAACAAACGCGAGGTGAAGGGCTATGAGCAAGCGACCCGTTCCCGAATTGATTGATGAGGATAACCCTGAATGGGGTCCGGAAGAATTTGCCAGGGCGCGCCCGTTCCCCAAAGTTGTGGCGGAGCGGTTTGGCGACAAAACGGCACAGGCAATGATTCGTCCCCGTGGTCGGCCTAAAGCCGCGCGAACCAAGGTTCCGGTAAGCCTGCGCATTGATGCAGATACGTTGCAGGCATGGAAAGCGACCGGCAAAGGCTGGCAAACCCCGATTGGCTAAAGTACTCAGCGAACAGGCGCCTGTTCACCGTTTATAATATTTCAATTTAAAGGCGGGAACGGTTCATGACGCCAGCCGAGCGGTTACACAAGCTGGAGCAGGCGCTGCAGCAGTCTGGTTCATTGCGGCTGCGGGAGGCGGCGGCCTTGCTGGGCGTTTCGGAAATGACGGTGCGGCGCGATCTGGCTCGTCGTCCGGGCACATTGTCTTATCTGGGCGGCCATATCGTTGCGGCCCATTCGCTGCAGAATGCCGGCCAGTATTCAGTGGCACAGGAAAAAGACCATTTTGCCCAGGCCAAACAACGCGCCTCGCAAAAAGCGCTGGCATTGGTCGCACCGCATGATGTGATTTTTATCGATTGTGGCACCACGCTATTGCATCTGGCGCGCCTGATACCCGACAGCCTGCCACTGACGGTAGTCTGCTATTCACTCAATACCGCCGACATCCTCAAAAATAAGCCCGCTCTGCGTCTGATTGTGCTGGGCGGCACCTATATGCCATCGTCCGATTCCTTTTCCGGACAAGAGGCGCTGAATGCGCTGGATCAGCTCAGTTTTGATACGGCGTTTATGTCGGCAGGCGGTGTGGATGACCAAATCGGTGTCAGTTGCTGGAACCTGCATGAAAAAGACATCAAGCGTCGCGCCATGGAGCGGGCCAAGCGGCGTTATCTGGTGGTGGATTCCAGCAAGCTGGGTGTACGCCGACATATCCGCTTTGCTGATCTGACTGAATTTGATGCCATCCTGACTGAACAGGACTGAAGTGAAGGGCACCCGGCAGGACACGGCCTGTCGATTAACGAACCCGCAAAAACAAAAAGGGCGCCCGGCGCCCTTTTCTTTCGATGATGAAGTTGCTACTGCCGGCTGCGCAGTGAAAACAGCAGGCCGGCCACCAGGATAAAGGCACCGACAATCACTTTCTGCCAGGTCGTAGGAATCCCAAGTGTAATCAGTACACTATTGATGAGCGTCACCAGCAGCACGCCCAGCAGCGTACCGGTAACGGTGCCGCTACCGCCGGTAATGCGGGCGCCACCCAGAATGACGGCGGCAATCACATCCAGTTCGGTACCAACAATATCGAAGGGGTTGGCGATCCGCGTGCTGGACACGTGAATAATGCCGGCGATACCGGCCAGCAGGCCGGCGTAGCCAAACACAAAGAGATACACCCGCGTCAGGTTATAGCCAAGGCGCTCGGCAATGGCCGGACTGCCGCCCATGGCATACACCGCCCGACCCATCATCGTTTTGTTCAGCAGCCACCATGTGAGCAGGGCCAGTATGGGAATGGCCAGCGTGGTGTACGGCAGGGCGGTTTGCAGCCCCTGATTATTCTGGAAATTGACAATATTCGCCTGTCCCACTGCCAGCATGGACGGAGGGATGTTCATGAAAAACTCGGTGCCGATAAACGCCAGCAGAAAGCCCCGGATCAGAAACTGGGTGCCAATGGTGACAACCAGCGAGGGTGCGGCGAGTTTTTTCACCAGCCAGCCGTTGATGAGCCCCAGCGCCAGACCGCCGGCCGCACCGGCCAGCAGAATCACGATAAATGGAGCGGCGGGATAATACATCAGCACCAGTTTGGTCAGCCCATACATAATCAGCGCCGCAATGGCGGTGAAGGACACATCCAGTCCGCCGGAGGCAAGCACCACCAGAATGCCCAGGGCAAAAATGGCGGAACGCGTAGCTGCGCGCAGGACGTCAAAGAGCGAACCTGGCTGGAAAAACATGGGGTTGATAACAGCAACCACCACAAACAGCACCACAATCAGGCCCAGTGTAAAAAATTCCGGATGCCTGATCAGATAGGGAGGACGCTTTGGCGTCGTGCTGTCCTGAATGGCCGCGCTGGCGGGAGTCGTCGTATTCATGGTAAGCGAGGTAGGGTCAATGGGGTTTCAGGACAATAAGGCATGATAAAGCGTATTTTCTTGCAGGCCATCTGCCTGAAATTCATCGCTGATCCGACCTTTTTTCATGAGCAGAATGCGGTCACAGTTTGCCAGCAGTTCCGGCAGGTCGTCACTGATAATAATGATGCTCATGCCCTTATCAGTCAGGGACTGAATGATCTGATAAATCGTATCTTTGGAGCCGACATCGACGCCGACGGTCGGGCCATGCAGAATCAGCAGCAACGGATTAATGGCCAGCCAGCGGCCGATCAGCACCCGTTGCTGGTTGCCGCCGGAGAGGCTTTGTACCGGATTCTGCACATTGGGGGTCGCAATTTTCAGCCGGCTGGTCATGTCTTGCGAAAAGCGGGTGGCCTGATCCTTGCTGATTTGCCCCAGCGCATCGCACATTTGGGGCAGTACTGCGGTAATGGTATTGTCGCTGATTGAACGGGTCAGGAACAGCCCCTCTACCAGCCGGTCCTCGGGCACGTAGGCGATGCGGTGCGTGGTTGCCTGAGCGGGTGTGTTCACGGTGATGGTCTCACCATTCAGTGTCAGCGTGCCGCGCTGCGATGGCGCGACACCGGCCAGGGCGCGGGCCAGCTCGTTCCTGCCGGAATCAAGCAGACCGGTAATGCCAATGATTTCACCCTTATGCAGATCAAAGGACACCTGCTCGAAACCCTGGTCGCGACCCAGATCACACACGCCCAGCATGACATCGGGCTGGGGCTGGTTGCGGCGATAGCGCTGATCGCTCAGGACCCGCCCGGTCATCAGTTCGCTGATCTGATGTTTGGTAAATTGCTGGATTTCGCCCTGGGTGATCACCTGGCCGTCACGCATGACGATCACGTTACCGCCAATGGCATAGCATTCATCCAGCTTGTGGCTCACAAACAGCACCGCCACACCGCGTGCGCACAGTTCCTTAACGATACGAATCAGATTGTCCACCTCTTTCTGGGTCAGTGAGGTGGTGGGTTCGTCCATGATAATGAAGCGGGCATCACTGGCTGCAGCCCGCGCAATGGCGACCAGTTGCCGGGTGGCCAGCGGCAGATCTTCGATTTTGGTCTGCAGAAAATAGCGGTCGTCGGGCAATTGCAACTGCCGTAACGCACTCACGGCGCGGTCGTGCAAGGTCTGATGGCTGATCACCCGCGCCAGACGTCCTTTATGTTCGGCCAGCTCCACCGTCAGCGAAATATTGTCCATCACGCTCATATTGGGGATCAGGGACAGGTCCTGATAGACCGTCTCGATGCCGGCACCCAGGGCGCTTAACGCTGAAAACTGTTCAAAGCGCTTGCCGTCCAGGATCAGATCTCCTTCGTCTGGTGGCTGAGCGCCGGAAATGATCTTGATCAGTGTGCTTTTGCCGCAGCCGTTTTCGCCCAGCAAATGGTAAATCTGTCCCGGATGAATATCCAGGCTCACGCCACGCAGCGCGTGTACGCCGGTAAAGCGCTTGTGAATCTGGCGCAGCGACAGAAAGGCATTTCCATCGGGGGCGGGCGGTATGGACGCATTGTGGTGCGTCGGGCGAGTCGTTGTAGTCATAATCGTACTGCCGGGTGATCCCATGGCGGGCCGCCAGTGCGGCCCGGGGGTGGTCGTGATGACCGATCAGAAGTTGTATTGCTTGTAGTTGGTCTTGTCAACGCGAACCCAGCCGGCGCCACGAATAATCATGCCTTTGCCCGGGCCTTTTTCGACCGTCACCTTCTCGTAACCGGGTACGCCCAGATCGGCGCCGTTTTCAATGGTTTTGCCTTCCAGCAGCATTTTGGCAACATTGTTCATGGCAATACCGGCATCTTTCGGATCCCAGAAAGCAATACCGGTGATGGCATCTTTTTCCATGTAAGGACCGGCTTCGCCTGGCAGACCCGTACCAAATACGCAAATTTTACCAGCCTTGCCCGCTTCTTCCACCGCGCGACCAATGCCGATTACGTCCAGCGATGACGAGCCCTGGAAGCCGGTCAGATTCGGGTACTTGCGCAGCAACTGCTGGGCCACCTGATAGGCTTTTTCACCATCATTATTGGTTTCCTGCATGGTGGTAACCAGATTCAGCTCAGGATATTTGGCTTTGGCGTTGTCAATCCCGCCCTGTGCCCACTGCACTTGAGAGCGGCTGCCCAGAGAACCGACCAGCACGGCCCAGTCACCCTTGTTGGACATACATTTGGCCAGACGCTCATTCAGATCGGCGCCATATTCATTATTGCGGAACGCTTCCAGATCGTAATCCGTATTTTTCAGATTGTCCGCTTCGTGGGTAACAATTTTGATACCACGGCTTTTGGCACGGGCCAGAATGGGTTCCAGGGTTGGCGGGTCAAATGGCACGATCGCCAGGGCGCTCACGTTTTTGGCAACCAGATCCTGAACAATTTTCAGTTGCTGGGCGGCGTCAGCGCGGCCGGGGCCGGTCTGCGAGGCGTTGATGTCCGGGTTGGCCTGGGCGAATGCCTTAACGCCTTCTTCCATACGGGTGAACCAGCTGATTCCGGTCACTTTAACCACCGTAACGATGGATTTCTTTTCTTCGGCGTTTGCGCCTGCAGCAAAACTCATGCTGAGTGTGCAAGCCAATAGGCACATTGGGAGTGTCTTCAATTTCATACGTGTCTCCAAAATCCCATCAATGGATAGTGACCAGAACCGGATGGGGCGGTGCAGATCAGTTGTTTCAGACGTGGCTCAGGCCTTGACGGGCTCGCGCCGCTTGATTTTGAGCTTCAGCTCCTGTCTGGAATAGGCCAGGAAGAACAAGAGCAGCAGTCCCCAGATGCAGTTGCCTGCGAACTCTGACAGACCCAGCAGATTGAACATGCTCGACAGCAGTTGGAGTGCGGTGGCGGCAAAAAAGACGCAAATGACGCGGCCGTAGCCGCCTGCAGGATTGACGCCGCCCATGACCGCGATCAGGATGGCAATCAGCAGATAAGAGTCGCCATACTTGGCGCTGGCGCTGGCGGCCTGACTGGCCGAGATCAGCCCGGAGCAGGCGGCCAGCAGTCCGCACATGGTGTAGGTGCAGATCAGCATGGTGTTGCGCGAGATACCTGCGTAGAACGCCGCTTTGGGATTGGTGCCCTGCATATACAGACGCAGTCCGAAGGGCGTGCGCCGCAGCAGCCAGCCCAGAAACAGCACCACTGCAACGAAAAGATAAAAAGCAATGGGAACACCCAGAAAATTGTCGTTGCCGATGGCCGACAGGGGTTCAATATAAGGCAGGTTGACGGATGAGCCGTTGGACAGCACCGTGGCGATGCCCGTGAACACCAGTTGGGTACCCAGGGTCGTCAGAATAGGCGTCAGGTTGAAGCGGGCAATGATGATGCCGTTGAGCATCCCGCCCAGCAGGCCGACGCTCAGCATCAGTCCGACGAAGGCAGCAGTGAACAGCCAGGGCGCAGCTTCCGCGTCAATCCATTGCGGCAGCAGCAGTGCGCCAATGACGCCGGCCAGGTTGGCCAGCGCGATACCGGATAAGTCGATACCGCCATTACCGGAAATCATGGAGAGCATCATCGCCATGGCCAGCAGAGCCATTTGCGGCAGTTGCATGGCCATGGACTGAAGATTGAACACGCTGACAAAGTCACCGCCTGACGACAGAAAATAGCCGGCCATCACAATGACGATATTGATCGCCAGCAAAAAGCTCAACTGTCGGTCTTGGAAGGGAGATAGGCGTGAGGTCATGGTTCAGGCACTCGTCGAAAGCAGGGTATCAATTTGTCCGCGCTCGGGCATAGAGGCTGCGGTACCACTGCGGGTCACGGAAATACCGGCCAGCGCGGAGGCAAAGCGCAGGGCTGCCTCGGGGGGCTGGCCTTCGGCAAGCGCGGTAGCCAGCCCTGCGGTAAAGCCGTCACCGGCGCCGGCGGTGTCAATGCATTTGCCTGCCTGGTACGCGGGAATATGAATACTGTCGCTGGCTGTGTGCAGCAGGCAGCCCTGTTCACCCAGCGTGATGACCACATTGGTGACGCCTTTGGCCAGTAACCGCCCGGCCGCGGCCCGCGCCTGTTCCAGATTACCTACCGGCAGTCCGGTCAGCAGGCTGGCCTCGGTTTCATTGGGAGTGATCCAGTCGCACAGCGGGAACAGCTCATCGGGCAGCTGGGTCGCCGGGGCCGGGTTGAAGATCGTGGTCACGCCGTGTTTGCGCGCCAGGCGCAGACCATGCAGGGCGACGTCCAGGGGTTGCTCCAGCTGCGTGACAAAGATGTCGGCACTGGCGATATCCTGTTCGATCAGATCAAGATCGGCAGGCACCATATGGGCAGCCGCGCCGGGGTAGACGATGATGGCATTGCGGCCGCTCTCGTCTTCGACGAATATATGGGCAGCGCCGGTGGTCAGGTCATCGTGCAGCGTCGCGCGGGATGTGACGCCGGCTTGCTGCCAGGTTTTCTGGGCATTAGCGGCAAAGGCATCGTTACCCAGCCGGGTGTAGAAAATCACCTCTGCCCCGGCACGGGCTGCGGCAACGGCCTGGTTGGATCCTTTGCCGCCGGGTCCCATGGCAAAATGGCTGCCCAGCAGGGTTTCGCCAATAACCGGCATGCGGCTTGCCTTGAACAGCAGATCGGCAACATAAATGCCGACAATAACAATACGGGGATGAGATAGGCTCATATAAATGAAAACTCGAGGGCAGCGTCAGGCAGGGTGACGGTTGGTCTGGGTGGGATTGAGCACGCCTTTTTTGAAGATAAAGCAACCATAGCTGCGGGTATCACTCGTGGTAATCACACAGTAGGCGCGGCGGGCACGCTCGTAGAACGCGTGGCGTTCTATGGGAGCCAGTTGCAGGGGGGCGTCCAGCAGCGCCTGCACATCCTGTTGCACCTCGGGAATCTGTGTCGGGTCGTCAACGACTTCCATGCGCAGCGCCGGATCGGGTACGAAACTGTCCAGCGGCATGACCGAGAGGATCGCCTGAGCCACCCGGTCGGCGCTGGCGTCGATACGCAGCAGTTTGCCGATACTGGTGTGCCGGGCGATGGAATCGGACGGAAAATGAGCGTCGCTGATAATCAGTTCGTCGCCATGCCCCATGGCGCGCAGGGCGTGTAACACGTCGGCGTTAAGCAGTGGATCAATGTTCTTGAGCATGAGCTATCCTTGTTGAGGCGGGTATTATAATCAGTCCCTGTCAGCAAACCGCATCAGTCCCCGTAGGGAATCCAGATATTCTTGATCTGGGTGGCCTGACGCAGAAACAGCTGACTGTCGGCCCCCGACCACTGGTACCAGTCGATGGCCTTGCCGTCGTTGCCGAAAGTGCGTTTCAGATTACCTACCGAGCGTTGCTGTACGAGCTGGGCCAGCTCGTTGTCACCGAAAGCCCAGACGCTGTCCACATCATCGTGATCGGCCAGGACTGCGGCCAGCTCGGACCCGTCGCCGGTCACAATATTGACCACACCAGCCGGAACGTCAGAGGTTTCCAATACCTGATACAAGTCGGTGGCCAATAGCGCGCTGCGTGCGCCAGGCACAACAACAAGACTATTGCCCATTGCCAGACCGGCGGCAATCAGGGAAATCATGGAGAGCCACGGGGCATCGTCGGGGCAGATCACGCCGATGACCCCGATGGCCTCCGGTATCGCCAGCGCGACGCCACGCATGGGCGGGGTGTGTACACGCCCGTCGTATTTGTCGGCCCAGGCGGCAAAGGTAAAGAGTCGCTCCAGTCCCAGTTCGAATTCGTGGGCAGCATTCTTCGTGCTGCTGCCGGTCAGGCGGGCCAGCCGTTGCACCAGCTCATCGGCGCGGTACGACAGGTTTTCGGCCAGATAGTACAGAACCTGAGCACGATTGAAGGTGGTGGCCTGTTGCCAGCCGGTCGCCTTACGCGCAGCAGCAACGGCGTTGCGAATATCTTTGCGGCTACCCAGGGAAATGTGCCCGGCGATCTTGCCTTCGCTGTCGATGACAGGGAGGCTGGCGCCGTTATCCGGGCGTGTTTGTTTGCCACCGATATATAGTTTGGCGGTACGGTCGATTGCCGGCAGCGCAAAGCTGTCGCCGGCGGCATGGGCCTGTGCCAGACTATGGCTGAGCACGGCCCGGTATGGCGCAGCCTTGGCCCAGGACGCCGGTTTCAGGTATTCGTAAATACCTTCCAGCCCCCCTTCGCGACCGTAGCCGGATTCACGCACGCCACCGAAGCCCACGGCGGCGTCAAACAGGTTGCTGGCGTTGATCCATACCACGCCGCAACGCAGTTTCGGTGCGATATCCAGTGCCAGATTGATGTTCTCGCTCCAAACGCTGGCGGCCAGGCCGTAGCGGGTGTTGTTGGCCAGTTCCACTGCTTCCTGTGGTGTGCGGAAGGTCATGCTGACCAGAACGGGCCCGAAAATTTCCTCTTGTGCCAGCGTCGAGGCCGGCTGCACCCCGGTAATGAGGGTAGGAGGATAATACGCGCCATCTCCCGGCAGCGTGGTTTCCGTGGGCTGCCACAGCTGGCCGCCCTGGCTGACCCCATCGGTAACCAGTGTACGAATGCGCTGCAATTGCGTTGCATCGATAATGGCTGACATATCGATGTTTTTGTCCAGGGACGGGCCGACGCGCAGGGTTTTCATGCGGGCGCGCAGTTTGGCATAGACCTGTTCGGCAATGCTTTCCTGTACCAGCAGGCGCGAACCGGCGCAGCACACCTGCCCCTGATTAAACCAGATGGCGTCCACAATGCCTTCAATGGCACTGTCGATGTCGGCATCATCAAAAATAATAAAGGGGGATTTGCCGCCCAGTTCCAGTGTCAGTCCTTTGCCGGAACCGGCAGTCTGGCTGCGGATCAGGCGACCCACTTCGGTCGAGCCGGTAAAGGCGATTTTATCCACGCCCTTGTGGGCCACCAGGTATTGGCCGACAGCGCCATCGCCGGTTACGACGTTCAGCACGCCTGCCGGCAATGTCTGGGCCGCCAGTTCGGCGAACAGCAAGGCCGTTAGAGAGGTTAATTCTGCGGGTTTCAGTACGACGGTGTTGCCGCTGGCCAGCGCCGGCGCAACTTTCCAGGCCAGCATCAGCAGCGGAAAATTCCAGGGGATAATCTGACCCACGACGCCATAAGGTTGCCATTGGGCCAGTTCGGTTTCCTGAAGCTGGGCGATCCCGGCATGGTACAGAAAATGGCGTGCCGCCAGAGGGACATCCAGATCGCGCGATTCGCGGATGGGTTTGCCATTGTCGAGCGACTCCAGAACGGCAAAAAGGCGGCTATGCTTTTGCAGCATGCGTGCTAGACTATATAGATGCCGGGCACGCGCATGACCGCCCATTGCCTGCCAGTCTTTTTGCGCCTTGCGCGCTGCCTTGACCGCGGCATCGACATCGCCCTGGCTGGCCTGGCTCAGCGTTGCCAGCACCTTGCCGGTCGCGGGCTCCAGCGTCTCGAATGTTGCATTGTCGTCGGCTTTGGTGAAACGTCCGCCAATAAATTGCGTAAAACGCGACTGGTGGGAAGCCAGCCATTGGCGGGCGGCGCTGTCGCTTTCAGGAGCGGTACCGTATTGCATGGACATAAAGTAATCGTTGACTGTCATGGCGTTAACCCATTGGGTGGCGGTTGGTGGCCGAATAGCGGCCGGTCACGAAATGTTCGAGCTGGCGCTCTATATCAGCCAGCAGGCTGGAAGCGCCAAAGCGGAACAGATCGGGCTCCAGCCAGCGTCGGCCCAGCTCTTCGTTGACCAGAATCAGGTAATTGAGTGCGTCTTTGGCAGTAGACACGCCGCCTGCGGGTTTATAACCCACGTGCTTGCCGGTGAGCTCGTGAAAGGTACGGATAGCGCGCAGCATGACCAGCGACACGGGCAGGGTGGCATTGACGCCTTCCTTGCCGGTAGAGGTCTTGATGAAATCGGCGCCGGCCATCATGCACACCATGGACGCTTTGGCCACATTGCGCAGCGTGCGGATGTCGCCGGTTGCCAGAATGGCCTTTACATGCGCCTCACCGCAGGCCTGGCGATACTCGCACATTTCCTGATAAAGGGCGGTCCAGTTGCCGGTCAGCACATGCTCGCGCGTAATTACAATGTCAATTTCCCGGGCACCTGCGGCAACCGAAGCCGCGATTTCCTGCAGCTTCAGTTCATGCGGCGAGAGCCCCGCCGGAAAACCGGTAGAGACGGCAGCAACCGGGATGAGGGTATGCGCCAGGGCGTCGACGGCGGTGCTCACATAGCGATGGTATACGCAGACGGCACCGGTGGTTAGCGGCAGCGTGAAGCCCATGGCGTTCAGCAGATCCTGGCGAACTGGCTGGGCTGCTTTGGCACATAAGCGGCGAACCCGCTCCGGCGTGTCATCGCCGTTCAGTGTGGTGAGGTCGATGCAACTGACGGCCTTCAGCAGCCAGGCCGCCTGAGCCTCTTTTTTGACGCTGCGTCTGCCGGGCAAAGAAGCAATGCGGCGCTCAATAGCGCTCAGATTGGCACGCTGCGCTGCGACCAGCGCCAGATCCAGTGGCATAATCTCGTTGCGGGCAAACGGTTGCCGCTGCTCGGTGGGGGCGGCAGAATTTTTTGGGGGACTCACGAAGGGTCTCCTCCTTGGAAAGAGGCACAATGACATGACAATATTGTTAATATTCTAACAACATTGTTAACTTTATAACAGTGCCTTTGCTGATCAGCGGCAATGTTGGCTGCTCGTCGTCGTTTTTTTAGTCGTCTGCGTCTGAACGCATTATCATTCAACACGTTATATTTAACCAGTCCCAATCAAGTTGGTATAGGCAAAAAGAATTATGGATAAATACATTATCGGCGTCGATATTGGCACGCAGAGCACCAAGGCGCTGATCGCAGGAACCGGCGGCCGTGTGCTGGCTCAGGCGAGTGTTGCGTACCATCCCGACACCCCTAAACCCTTGTGGGCGCAACAGGATGCGCAGGTCTGGCTGGAGGCATTTTTGCGCAGTGTGCGCGAGTGCGTTGCTCAGGCGCTGCAACAGGGCGTGCGACAGGAGCAGATTGCCGGCTTGTGTATCAGCAGCCTGTACGGCGGGGCTGGTATTCCGGTAGATGCCGATTGCCAGCCGCTGTATCCGTGCCTGATCTGGATGGACCGGCGGGCCACGGCGGAAACCAGCATGATTCGCCGACAGGTGGATCTGCAGCGACTGTTTGCGATTACCGGCAATGGGGTAGATAGTTATTACGGCTTTACCAAAATGTTGTGGATCAAACATCACGAGCCGCAGATCTGGGAAAAAACAGCCTGGTTCCTGCCGCCCAATAGCTGGATTGCCCATTATCTGACGGGTGAGCTGGCGGTTGATCACAGTTCTGCCGGCAATATCGGCGGCGTTTATGACATGCAGCGTCACTGCTGGTCCGACGAGGCCCTGGCGATGGTGGGGCTGGATGCGGCGAAAATGCCGCCGCGACTGCTGGAGAGCACCGATGTGGTTGGAACGGTGACGGCCGATAAGGCAGCGCTGCTGGGACTAAGTCAGGGCATTCCGATAGTGCTGGGCGGCATTGATGCGGCGATTGCCACTTTTGCGGGAGGGGTGCGCAAGCCAGGGGACCATGTGGCCATGCTGGGCACCAGTATGTGCTGGGGCTATCTGCAGACCGAAACGGAAAGTGGCCGTGATCTGGTCTGCATGCCTTACGTCTACAAGGGTCAGGCGCAGCGTTATGTTTTTGGCGGCGCGGCCACGGCGGGTGGCGCAGTAACCTGGTTTGTGGAGCAGTTTTGTCAGGCGGAGCAGGCGCTGGCCGCCCAGCAGGGGGTGTCGGTCTACACCCTGCTGGAGCAGCAGGCCGCATCGCTGCCACCGGGCGCGCATGGTCTGGTATTTCTGCCCTATTTGATGGGGGAGCGCAGTCCGGTGTGGGATGCACATGCCAGTGGTACATTTGCCGGCCTGAATCTGACGCATACCCGGGCCCATCTGTATCGGGCGGTCATCGAAGGCATCGCTTTTGCCCTGTGGCACAACATGCAGGCCGTGGGTGAGCGGCGCCAGGGGCTGGATCAGCGTCTGGTCGTCGTAGGGGGCGCCGTCAATTCCAGCCTGTGGATGCAAATTATTGCCGATGTGACGGGCTACCCGGTCTACACCATTGAAGAAGAAGTCGAGGCGGCAATGGGGGCGGCGCTGCTGGGGGCTGTCGGACTGGGGCTGGTGAGCGAGGAGCAGGTGGAGCAGGGCTGGACGCATGTGGCGTGCCGCGCCATACCGGACGAACAGGCGCATCAGGCATACCAGCAGCTTTTTGCGGTTTATGAAGGCCTGTATCCGGCTATGCGGGCGTCAATGCACGCGCTGGCGGACATGCGCGGCGGCTAGGGCAGCGGTTAAGGCAGCGGCTGGGGCGGTGGTGTGAAGTCGTGGCCGAGCGGGCTTCGGATCGGCCCGGCCCCCGATCCTGTCGCAAATTTCTGACTAAATGATTGATTCGGCGTGGCTTTTTTGATCATTGTCGTTAACTTTCCTTGCTAAATGGCGCGCGCAATGTTATAGTCACAGGCTAACCACTGTAGTTGGGTTCACTGATTGGCCGGCTTTTGAACAGGTTTCAGGCGCAAAGCGGGTATCAAAGAAAGCGTTAACGAATCAAAAAAGATTTACGTGGCGGGCACGAAAGTGCAGCGCGGCGTCTTTTTTATTCCTGCGTCTTCTTTATTGCCGTTGCCGACGTTTGTTTGGCCAGTTGCTGGTTTGCAATGCTGTAGCTTGGCGCTGCAAATACCGCAAGCAGTACTTTGAATTGAACCTGCATGGGTATTGTTGTCCGGGAAGGCAATGCGTTGCAGCCTTGAGTTCACCGGGTGAATCATATTAAATTTAGCCCCAGCCAATCGTAGCTGGGAATTGGAGAAAATGATGTCGAATACGACACCTACGCCTGCCGCTCATCGGCTGGGACTGGTTGGTCGCAAGGTTGGCATGATGCGTATCTTCACGGAAGAAGGCGAGTCAATCCCTGTCACCGTGCTGGACGTATCCAACAACCGCGTTACCCAGGTCAAGTCTCTGGACACAGACGGCTATGCTGCCGTTCAGGTTGCCTACGGCGAACGCCGTGCAAGCCGTGTGGTCAAGGCGCAAGCAGGTCACTACGCAAAAGCCGGTACAGAAGCCGGTTCCATCCTTAAAGAATTCCGTCTCGATCCTGCAAAGGCCGCTGAATTTACAGCCGGTGCCGTTGTTGCTGTCGAAAGCGTATTCGAAGCAGGCCAGAAAGTCGACGTGCAAGGCACAACGATTGGTAAAGGCTTTGCCGGTACCATCAAGCGTCACCATTTTGGTTCCCAGCGCGCTTCTCACGGTAACTCCCGGTCGCATCGCGTACCCGGTTCTATCGGTCAGGCACAGGACCCAGGTCGTATTTTCCCTGGTAAACGCATGTCCGGTCACCTGGGTGATGTAACCCGTACCGTTCAAAATCTTGATGTCGTCCGTGTTGACGCTGAACGTGGTCTTCTGATGGTCCGTGGTGCAGTACCCGGTCACAAGAATGGCGACGTCGTGGTTCTGCCGGCCATCAAAATGTCTGCGAAAGGAGCCAAATAATGGATCTTAAGCTCCTGAACGATCAGGGCCAGTCTGACGCAACCGTCAGCGCACCTGACACCATCTTTGGTCGTGACTTTAACGAAGCACTGGTTCACCAGGTCGTGATTGCCTATCAGGCAAACGCACGTTCCGGTAATCGTGCCCAGAAAGATCGCGAACAGGTCAAACACAGCACGAAAAAACCATGGCGCCAAAAAGGCACCGGACGCGCTCGTGCCGGTATGACATCTTCCCCCATCTGGCGTGGAGGTGGTCGTACATTCCCGAACTCTCCTGAAGAAAACTTCAGCCAGAAAGTTAACAAAAAAATGTATCGCGCGGGTATCCGTTCGATCCTGTCTCAACTGGCTCGCGAAGATCGCATCGCCGTTGTTGACGCTTTCACTTTCGATACGCCTAAAACAAAACTGGCCGCATCAAAACTGAAAGCCATGGGTCTGGATTCTGTTCTGATCATCACCGACACCGTTGATGAAAACACCTACCTGGCAACACGCAATCTGCCAAACGTAGCTGTTGTAGAACCGCGTTACGCTGATCCGCTGTCTCTGGTCCACTACAAAAAAGTGCTGATCACCAAAGCAGCTATCGCTCAATTCGAGGAGATGCTGGGATGAAAGCAGAACGTCTATTGCAAGTGATTTTGGCTCCCGTCATCACCGAAAAAGCGACATTCATCGCCGAATCTGGTGAGAAACCCCAAATCGCGCTGCGTGTTGCACCTGATGCAACCAAGCCCGAAGTGAAAGCAGCTGTTGAAATGCTGTTCAAAGTTGAAGTTGATTCCGTCTCTGTACTGAACCGTAAAGGTAAGGTCAAGCGTTCAGGCCGTTTTACCGGTCGTCGCAAAGCCAACCGTATTGCCTACGTTTCACTGAAGAAAGGTCAGGAACTCGACTTTACGGAGGTAAACTGAGATGGCCTTAGTTAAAACAAAACCAACGTCTGCCGGCCGTCGCGGCATGATCAAGGTGGTTCACCCTGAGCTGCATAAAGGCGCGCCTTTTGCTGCCCTGGTTGAGCCGCAGAAACGTAGTTCCGGCCGTAACAACAACGGTCACATTACTGTTCGTCATCGTGGCGGTGGCCATAAGAGCCATTACCGCGTCGTTGATTTCCGTCGCAACAAGGATGGTATCCCTGCCAAGGTAGAACGCCTGGAATACGATCCTAACCGTACTGCACACATTGCCCTGCTTTGCTATGCAGACGGCGAGCGTCGTTACATCATCGCTCCTCGTGGTCTGGAAGTCGGCGCTTCACTGTTGTCCGGCAAGGAAGTACCTATCCGTGTGGGTAACACCATGCCGATCCGTAACATTCCTATCGGTTCAACCATCCACTGCATCGAAATGCTGCCAGGCAAAGGCGCGCAAATCGCCCGTTCCGCCGGTGCATCCGCTGTACTGATGGCCCGTGAAGGCATTTACGCTCAGGTCCGCCTGCGTTCCGGTGAAGTTCGCCGCGTGCATATTGATTGCCGCGCGACAATCGGTGAAGTCAGCAACGGCGATCACAGCCTGCGTCAATACGGTAAAGCCGGTGCGATGCGTTGGCGTGGTATTCGTCCGACCGTTCGTGGTGTTGCCATGAACCCGGTTGATCACCCACACGGTGGTGGTGAAGGCCGTACAGGCGAAGCACGTGAACCGGTCAGCCCATGGGGTACACCGGCCAAAGGCTTCAAAACCCGCCGCAACAAGCGTACTGACTCAATGATTGTGTCACGTCGTAAGCGTAAATAAGGGGCGAACTAAATGTCACGTTCTATTAAAAAAGGTCCTTTCGTAGACGCCCACCTGCTCAAAAAAGTGGATGCCGCTGTCGATGGGAAAGAGAAAAAACCGATCAAAACCTGGTCGCGTCGTTCAACCATCCTGCCTGATTTCATCGGCTTGACAATTGCTGTTCACAATGGCCGTCAGCACGTGCCTGTGTATGTGAACGAAAATATGGTTGGTCACAAGCTTGGCGAGTTTGCGCATACCCGTACATACAAGGGCCATGCTGCAGACAAAAAGTCTAAGAGGTAAGCGATGGAAACTACAGCCGTTATTCGTGGTGTACATATCTCTGCGCAAAAAACCCGTCTGGTTGCGGACATGATCCGTGGCAAGTCTGTGGCACATGCGTTGAATATCCTTACATTCACACCTAAAAAAGCCGCTGGTATCGTCAAGAAAGCCCTGGAATCCGCAATTGCGAATGCCGAGCACAATGATGGTGCCGATATTGACGAACTGAAAGTAACGACAATCTATGTCGACAAAGCTCAGTCAATGAAGCGATTCTCCGCAAGGGCCAAAGGCCGCGGTAACCGTATCGAGAAGCAGACTTGCCACATTGTGGTCAAAGTCGGCGCATAAGGAGTCACAATGGGTCAGAAAATTCACCCTACCGGGTTCCGTCTCGCAGTTAACCGTAACTGGAGCTCACGCTGGTACGCTGACGATAAAGACTACGGCACAATGCTGGCCGAAGACGTCCGCGTTCGCGAGTACCTGAAACGGAAACTGAAAAACGCATCCGTTGGTCGCGTCCTGATCGAGCGTCCTGCAAAAAATGCACGGATCACAGTATTTTCAGCGCGTCCCGGTGTTGTCATCGGTAAGCGCGGCGAAGATATCGAGAGCCTGAAGTCAGATCTGCAGCGCCTGATGGGCGTGCCGGTTCACGTTAATATCGAAGAAATTCGCAAGCCTGAAACCGATGCTCAGCTGATCGCTGATTCCATCGCTCAGCAGCTGGAAAAACGGATCATGTTCCGTCGCGCCATGAAACGTGCGATGCAGAACGCCATGCGCCTGGGTGCGCAGGGTATCAAGATCATGTCTTCCGGCCGTCTGAATGGTATCGAGATCGCCCGTACCGAATGGTATCGTGAAGGTCGTGTGCCTCTGCACACCCTGCGCGCCATCATCGATTACGGTACCTCTGAAGCACAGACTACCTACGGTATTATTGGTATCAAAGTCTGGGTTTACAAAGGTGATCTGCTGCCTAACGGCGAAATGCCCGCTGAAGTGGCTGCTGCTCCTCGTGAAGATGAGCGTCGCCCACGTCGTCCTCGCGGTGACCGTCCTGATGGACAGCGTCGTCCAGGCGGCCGTGGTCGCAACAGTGGTCGCAAAGCAGGTGATGCTGCAGCGCCAGCCGCAGCAGCGACAGAAGGAGAATAATTATGTTGTCACCAGCACGCAGGAAATACCGTAAAGAGCAGAAAGGCCGTAATACCGGTCTGGCTACGCGCGGTACCAATGTAAACTTTGGCGACTTCGGTCTGAAAGCGACTGGTCGCGGCCGTCTGACGGCTCGCCAGATTGAGGCAGCCCGTCGTGCCATGACCCGTCACATTAAACGTGGCGGCCGTATCTGGATCCGTATTTTCCCAGACAAACCGATCTCTCAGAAACCTGCTGAGGTCCGGATGGGTAACGGTAAAGGTAACCCGGAGTACTGGGTCGCCGAGATCCAGCCTGGTAAAGTATTGTACGAAATGGACGGCGTCAGCGAAGAGCTGGCACGTGAGGCGTTCCGTCTGGCAGCGGCCAAGCTGCCAATCGCGACAACGTTTGTCACACGTCACTTCGGCGCTTAAGGAGAGATTCATGAAAGCAAGTGAACTCCGTTCGAAAGAGACGACAGAGCTGTCCAAAGAGCTCGAAAGCCTGTTGAGGGCGCAATTTAGCCTGCGTATGCAGCGCGCTACTCAGCAGCTGTCCAACACTAGTCAGTTGTTGAAAGTGCGTCGCGACATCGCGCGTGTACGCACCGTCATGACTGAAAAAGCTGCAGGTAAGTAAAATGAGCGAAACAACGCAAACGACACCCGCAAAGCGTCAGCGTACCCTGATCGGTAAAGTGGTTAGCAACAAGATGGACAAATCCGTCGTCGTTCTGGTAGAACGTCGCGTGAAGCACCCCATCTACGGCAAAATCGTGGTCCGTTCAAACAAGTACAAAGCGCATGACGAATCCAATGAGATCAACGAAGGCGACACAGTAGAAATTGCTGAAGGTCGTCCTATTTCACGCAGCAAATCGTGGAGTGTTGTTCGTCTTATTGAGGCCGCCCGCGTCATCTGATGCTTGTCCGGCGCCCGTCACCTGACGGGCCTGTGCATGTTGCAGGCCTGCGATGGTGCAGATAGCCGGTATGCGAAGAAGAAGTACCGAAGCCACCCCTTAAAGGGTGGCTTTTTCGCGTTCATGGCTCGCAGATGAAGCGTTCATAAGAAGAATAATGCGTGCGGCGCGCATATTTCCGGGGAAAAATCGGGCAGGAGCGCAGGACGTCTCGTCATCAAGTCGATTTGTCATCATGCGCACGGCATTGTTTGACTACAATCAGACTATTTTCAACAAAGGAGAAGGCATGCGTTTGATTTTAGTCCCGGCTTTGGCCAGCATGGTACTGGCCGGATGCGCCACCGGATCAGCGGACAGCGATAATCTTAGCCATACACAGCATTCCGTTTATAGCTGTACTGGTAACCGCCAACTGGGCGTGGCCTATCAGTTCGTCAACGACAAGGCGACCAAAGTGACTGTGAGCGACAGGCGCCAGACGTATGAACTTGCGCGTGCAGACCAGACCGATGGGGATGCGACAGCATTTACCAATGGAACGGTTACCTGGATTGCCAGTGGCGCCGTCACCCCGCAATCGGTCAATACCCATCAGGGCAGTCGTCTGCTTAAGGTCGGGCGCAACGGCCGGGCAGTGGTCGTCGCCAGAGAGTGCAATCCGGGCTGAATAGGCCCTTTGCCAGCGACAGAAAGCCATTCCTGCTGTAGGAGTGGCTTTTTTTGGCCGGTCGGCTGCCCTCGCCAGCATTGTTCCGTTGAACAACAGCAGCCGGAAAAGGGCGCCGTGCCCTCAATGGCCTCTGAACCCCGCTATGCGTGCTGAACCACCTATACATACCGAACAACTTTAAAAAACGAACAACTTTAAAAAACAAATTTGCTCAATTTCAAAAATGCTTATGTACCAGCTGCAGGAAAACCACGAACTTTACAAAAAATGAATATATTCCATTCCCATCAATAATGTGACATATTGTATCAAATGAGAATATATCTTATTATCGTTCGTCTGCTGCTGCGCCCGGATCAATCAGGTCCTGTGGCATCGTGCGACATGATCGTGTCGTGATGGGCGGTAGTGTCGTTTTACCACCCCAGGTTTGCCATTGCCAGCAAAGGCTGAAGCGTGTCACACGCCAGGCCGTAATATCGATTTCCGGGTAGTGTCAGCCTTCCGTTTTTTTGTCACAGGTTGAGGAAATCAATGAGTACTATCAACAATCCCAGCAGGACAACTGTCCGACCGTTGCTGAGCAGAGAAAGCTTTGCCCCGGCCTTCCGGCGTAGGCTGGTACCGGGTGCGCTGGTGACGGGCGCATTGGTGGCCACCCCGGTTTATGCGCAAGAGGTATCCGTTCCCGGTATTCACGCAGGGACATTGCCCGCAGTCTTCGCGCAGAGCGAAGCAGGCTATCAGGCCAGACATATACAAAGCAGAAAATTCGGTGCGAAGCTGCAGGAAACGCCCAAGTCAATTACGGTCATTCCTGAAAAACTGATGCACGATCGCGGCGCCTCGTCCCTGGCCGATGTATTGCGCACCACACCGGGTATTACATTGGGGTCTGGTGAAGGTGGTACGCCCACAGGTGACCGTCCCTTCATCCGCGGCTATGAAGCCAGTACCGATATTTTTATTGACGGCGCACGTGATTATGCACGAGGCTCGCATGCGACCTTCAACCTGGAAGCGGTCGAAGTGGTCAAGGGCCCCAGCTCAGTCCTCTCTGGTCGTGGCGGCACCGGTGGCAGCATCAATCTGGTCACCAAAACCCCGAAACTGGATAATTTCTTCGGCGTGACCGCTGGTTACGGCACATCCGGCCAGTGGGAAAGCACGCTTGACGGTAACTACCCATTTTCAGACAGCGGCGCGTTCCGCCTGAATGCCATGAAAATGGGTGGCGAAATGCCGGGTCGCGATGGCGTGGATATCAATCGCTGGGGGATTGCGCCTTCTATCGCTTTCGGCCTGAATACGCCCACCAGGCTGACCCTGAGCTATTCGCATATCGAGAACAAGGATATGCCCGACCTGGGCGTACCGTTTGCCAATGCGGCTAATCCGGGCCGCAGGACGCCGCCGAAAGTTGACCGCGATAACTACTATGGCCGTCGTGGCGTGGATTTCCGTAAGAACGCATTCGACACGGCTACTGCCCTGGCGGAACATGATATCAATCAGCATTTTACGATCAGGAACCTGACCCGTTATACCCGGACCCTGAATCATTATCTGATGAGTCGCCCTACCTTTGACCATTGCACGGCAGGCGCGAAGGGCCTTTGCGCTACTGAAGGCCCTGGCGCGCAATTTACCCGCAAGGACCGGGCACGCTGGCGCTCAACCCAGTCGCTGATCAACCAGACCGATCTGTTTGGAACGTTCTATACCGGATCGGTAAAACACAATATGAACGTCGGTCTGGAGTTCAGCAAGGAAGATGTTTATTCCAAAGAGATATCGGGTACGCCGATCACCTCCCGCAAGGGCGAGCTTGATTCTCTTTATGATCCGAACTCAGGACGGAACGACGCCTATCGCCTGAATTACGGCTCCCGAGAAAAAGACGGGGACATCAAAACCCAATCGGTCTATGTATTTGACACAATGGAACTGAACCCGCAGTGGTCAATCAACCTGGGCCTGCGTTTTGACCAGTTCCGCGTGCAGAACACCCGTGCCAGCCGCAAGGACAGCTTCTGGAACTACCAGGCAGGCGTCGTCTATAAACCGGTGCCCTACGGCAGCATCTATCTGAGCTATAGCACGTCCTCCAATCCATCGGGTGAGAACCTCGGTCAGAACGGTGGTGCAGATGGCGCAGCCGGTGCGGCTCAGGTGCGTGATCTGAAGCCCGAGCGCAGTCGTAGCTGGGAGCTGGGCACCAAATGGGATCTGTTAGACCAGCAGTTGTCTGTGACCGGTGCCCTGTTCCAGACAGACAAAACCGATGCCCGTTCCACCGATCCGCTGACCGGCGATGTGACCCTGAGTGGCAGCAATCGCGTTCGTGGTCTTGAGCTGGGCGTGGCCGGTGCGCTTACCCCCAAATGGGATATCTGGGCCTCATGGTCATGGCTGGATCCGAAGATCAGGCACTATCGTAGCGGCAAAAACGTTTACGATGGTAATCAGATGAAGTTCATCGCCCGGCAAAGCGCCAGTGTCTGGACAACGTACAAAGTGCTGCAGCAGGTAACGGTAGGCGGCGGTGTGACCTACATGGGCAAGCGGTTCGTGGATGATGTCAATAACTACTACCTGCCTTCCTACTGGCGGTATGATGCCATGGTCCGTTACGACGTGAACAGCAACCTGTCGTTCCAGCTCAATGCCAATAATCTGGGTAACAACGAGGTCTATGACGCTTCACACGTGGGTCTTTTTGCCAACGTAGGTCCGGGTCGTTCGTATATGCTGACGGCATCCTACAAGTTCTGATGCCATGGCGACCCTCATATGAGTCCTGATGAGTCAGTATGAGTTCTGATGAGCCCATATGAGCTAATGTAAGCCGTAAGAGGCTGGCAGGCACTGCATTGTGCCTGCCGCTATTTTTCGCAATATTGACTGCTTTTTCCTTATTTCCTATGTTAGTGACCATTCCCGATGTGCTATCTGCAGATACCGTCATGCAGTGGCGAGAGCAACTGGAGCAAGGACGGTGGGTGGATGGCCGGGGTACCGCAGGTTATCTTGCTGCCACTCAAAAGAAGAATCTACAACTGTCCGATGCCGATCCGCTAGCTGCAAGCATGGGTAATGCGATTCTGGAGATACTCAGCCAGAACACACGCTTCATCTCGGCCAACCTGCCCCTGAAAATCCTCAGCCCCATGTTCAATGCCTATGCAGGTGAACAGGAATACGGATTTCATATAGACAATGCACTGCGTGTAGACCCGCAGACAGGAGAACGGATTCGTGCCGATGTCTCGTCCACGCTTTTTCTTAGCGGTCCCGACGAATACGAAGGCGGCGAACTGGTGATTCAGGACACCTACGGCGAGCAGCGCGTCAAGCTGCCGGCCGGCCATATGGTGGTGTACCCTTCGACCAGCTTGCACCGGGTCACGCCGGTGACGCGAGGCAAGCGCATGGCGGCCATTTTGTGGACACAGAGCATGGTGCGCGACGATGCCCAGCGCGCCCTGCTTTTTGATATGGATAACACCATTCAGCAGTTGGCAGCCGAACTGGGCGAGCACAGCAGCGTGCTGGCGCTATCGGGCATTTACCATAACCTGGTGCGCCGCTGGGCCGAGATATAAGCGTTCACCGGCGACCTGCGCCGGTTGTCGGGTGGCAATCGTATAGAATAAATCTTCTGTCCCTTTTTCACGATTTCCCCCTTTTTCATGTCTGATTCCTTTCTCTCCCAATTACCAGCCGGGCTGAACGTGCTGACCGATGCCGACGCGCTTGTGCGTTATGGCAGCGATGCCAGCGGTCTGCAGGCCGGTGCTCCGCAACTGGTGGCGCGGCCTGCCACGGTCGAACAGGTAGCCGCACTGGTCTCGCTCTGCGCCAGCCACAACAAAAAAATCACGATCGCCGGTGGCCGCAGTGGCCTGGCCGGCGGCGCCGCGCCCGATGCAGGCGACGTGGTGCTGTCGCTTGAGTTGCTGAATCAGATCGAGGAGATTGACGAGGCGGGTGGTACCGCGCTGGTGCAGGCCGGTGTCGTACTGGACACCTTGTGCGCTGCCGTAGAAGAAAAAGGCTGGTATTTTCCGCTGGACCTGGGTGCGCGCGGCTCCTGTCAGATCGGTGGCAACGTGGCTACCAATGCCGGTGGCAATCGGGTCCTGCGCTATGGCACCACCCGGCAACTGGTGCTGGGTCTGGAAGTCGTACTGCCGGATGGCACGATCATGACCATGCTGGATCGCACGCTCAAGAACAATACCGGCCTGGACTTAAAGCAGCTTTTCATCGGTACCGAGGGCACGCTGGGCATTATCACGCGGGTGGTATTGCGCCTGTTCCCCCGCCCGCAAGTACGGCGTTCGGCACTGGTGGGGCTGGCCTCATTCGCGCAGATTGCGCCCCTACTGAAAGCGGCGCGCAGTGCGCTGCCGGAGCTGTCCAGCTTTGAAGTGATGTGGGCCGACTATGTGACGCAGGCCGCCCGCGCGACCGGCCGCGCCGTTCCCTTTAATGGCCAATGGCCGCTTACCGTATTGCTTGAAACCGAAGGCGCCGACACCCCTACGTTTCATGCCGGCTTCGATACCTTTCTGGAAACCGTGCTGGAAGATGGCACCGTGCATGACGCCATCGTGCCGCAAAGTCTGGAACAGGCGGCAGACCTGTGGGCCATACGGGATGGCATCGGCAAACTCTTCGAGTCGCTGCGTCCCTTTGTTGCCTTCGATATCGGTATCCCCCTGAAGGATATGGGCACCTTTATCGAACAGGCCATGACCGAGCTCAGCCAGCGCTGGCCTCAGGCCGGTAACCTGCTGTTCGGTCATCTGGGCGATGGCAATTTGCATCTGACCACCGGACATCTGCAGGAAGCCGATATTGTTCCGGTGGAAGAGGCCGTCTACGCGCTTACCGGCAGGTTCAATGGCAGCATTTCTGCCGAGCATGGCATTGGTCGTCTGAAGAAACCGTTTCTTCATTACAGTCGTGATGATACTCAGCAGCAGGTGATGCGCCGCATCCGTGACGCGCTTAATCCGCAAGGCGTGCTGAATGCGGCACGTATTCTGGATTGATATTGCTGGCTCATCTGTTTATTGTTGTTTTTATCGTTATTTCATAAGGTTGCAAGCTCATGGCATACAGTCCAGCCACTCCCGTTTCCGACATGCCTCGCAGGCATCTGTCCGAGGCCGCGCTGGCGGCATTTACCGCCCGGTTCGGCGAGCGCTTCACGGCCACGCATGCCGTGCGTGACCATCACGCCCGTGATGAGTCAGCCTACCCGCCGGTACAGCCCGATGCGGTGCTTTTCCCGAAGGACACGGATGATGTGGTTGCTGCCGTCCAACTCTGTACAGAGCACAATGTGCCGCTGATTCCCTTTGGTATTGGCTCATCTATCGAAGGCCATGTGCTGCCCATCGAAGGCGGGGTCACGATCGATTTTCGGGATATGAACCAGGTGCTGGCGATTCAGCCGGAAGATTTCACCGTGACGGTACAGCCCGGGGTGATTCGCACCCAGCTCAATGACGAGATCCGCCATACCGGTTTGTTCTTCCCCATCGATCCGGGTGCGCATGCGTCCATCGGCGGCATGACTGCCACCCGGGCCTCCGGTACCAATGCGGTCCGTTATGGCACCATGCGTGATAACGTTCTCTCGCTCAAAGTGGTGACGGCCACCGGCGAGGTCATTCGCACCAGCAGTCGTGCGCGCAAGTCATCTGCCGGGTACGACCTGACGCATTTA
The DNA here is from genome assembly GCF_000521505.1 of Advenella mimigardefordensis DPN7. Classification (GTDB taxonomy): domain Bacteria; phylum Pseudomonadota; class Gammaproteobacteria; order Burkholderiales; family Burkholderiaceae_B; genus Advenella; species Advenella mimigardefordensis. The sequence continues at coordinate 4,561,465 of NZ_CP003915.1, read as the reverse complement.
TATGTGGGCAGCGAAGGTACGCTGGGCGTGATTGTGGAAATCACCCTGCGCGTATATCCACTACCCGAAGCGGTGACCGCTGCGGTGTGTTCGTTCCCCACGCTGCGTCATGCGGTACAGGCGGTGACCGAGATCATGCAAAGCGGCGTGCCCATTGCCCGAGTAGAGTTCATGGATGAGCGCGCTGTGCGCGCAGTCAACGCATACAGCAAAACGAATCTGGCGGAGCAGCCGTTGCTGTTGTTCGAATTTCATGGCTCGCCCGCCGGTATTGCCGAGCAGGCCGTGATCGTGCAGGAACTCACCGCCGGGCAGGGCGGCACGGCGTTTCAGTGGGCCGAAAAGCCGGAGGAGCGCACCGTGCTGTGGACGGCTCGCCACAATTACTATTTCGCCTGCCTGCAGCAACGTCCCGGCGGACGTGCCATTACCACTGATGTATGCGTACCCATTTCTCGCCTGGCCGATTGCGTTACCGACACCGCCGCTGATCTGCAAAGCCTGGCCTTCCCCTGGTCGATTGTGGGTCATGTGGGCGATGGCAATTTCCATGTGGTCATGATGATCGATGCCGATAATGAGCAGGAATGGCGTCAGGCCGAAGACATCAACCGCCGCCTGGTGCTGCGCGCCATACAGATGGATGGCACCTGCACCGGGGAGCACGGCGTGGGCATCCATAAAATGGGTTTTCTGAAAGCGGAACATGGCGAGGTCGCACTGCAATTGATGCGCAACATCAAGCACGCTTATGATCCCAACAACATTTTCAATCCTGGCAAAATCGTCAGTTGGTCGGCCACGGCCAGCTAATGACAAATGTGATCATCGCGGCGTGTCAGGCGATCGGGTGCAAGTGATGCAGCAGTGAAGCAAACGCATGCAGTAATCTGGTTTTCCGTTCATTTGTGATAAGCTGATCGCCGCTACTGCATGGTGTCTGCATACAAACGATATCCGCCAGGCCTGCAGGCAACAGAAGAACGCCACGTGCAAGTGGTCATAACAGGAGAAAAAGACAAAATGGTTTCGCGTTATCTCGCGGCAGACTGGGGATCCACCAATTTGCGTCTGTGGCTGGTTGAGGACGGTATTGCCGTGAAAAAGGCGGCATCGCCTTTCGGGATTACGCGGATGCAGAACCAGTCGTTCCCTGCCGTGCTGCAGGATCTGCTGCAACAAATGCAGATTGCGCAGTCCGATATTTCCAGAATCTATATTGCCGGCATGGCGGGCAGCAATGTGGGCTGGCAACAGGCCAACTATCTGCACTGTCCTGTATCGCTCAATGCGCTGAGCACGAGCCTGACGCTGGTTGATCCGGGCTGGCCGGCACAGGCTGGTATTATTCCCGGCGTGTGCGTGCCGGGGCCAGACGGTGCAGATGTGATGCGCGGCGAGGAAACGCAGTTGCTGGGCGCGCTGCAGGACACGCCATCAGCCTTGTTTATACTGCCTGGCACGCACAGCAAATGGGCGCGTGTTCATGACCAAGTCATTGACAGTTTTACGACTGTCATGACCGGTGAACTGTTTGATGTGCTGCGTCACCACTCCCTGCTGTGCCGCGGTCTGCCCGCAGCCGCGCCGGACCCCGAATCCTTTGATAATGGCGTGCTGGCCGGGTTGGCAGCCAGTGATACCATGGCTGAACTGTTCAGTGTCCGGGCGCGTCATATTTTGGGGCATCTGCCTGCCGTCCGGGTTGAGGATTATCTCTCGGGGCTGCTGATCGGCTCTGAAGTGCGTGATATGCGCCAGCGTTTCGATGTGTCGGCCGATACGGCGGTGACGCTGGTAGGCAGTGGGCCGCTCTTGCCGCGCTATGATCGTGCCCTGCATTTGGCAGGCATCGCGTTTACTACCCAGGATGCTGATATGGCCATCCTGAATGGAATAAGGAAAATACATGACTCCCTGGACACCTGAGTTGCCGCTGATCGCCATTTTGCGTGGCATTGGCCCTGATGACGTGCTCGATCACGTGCAGGCCCTGCATGACGCCGGTTTCGATGCGATTGAAATTCCGACCAATTCGCCTGACTGGCAGGTCAGCGTACAGCGCGTAAGCCAGACCTTTGGCGCAAACCTTATGACCGGGGCCGGCACCGTGCTGACATCGGAACATCTGGCACAACTGTCGGCGGCAGGCGGCAGACTGATGGTCACACCCAATACCAATCCTGCGCTGATTGCCGAGGCCGTGAGCACCTATGGTTTCCAGGTTTGTGCCGGGTTCGCTACGGCCAGCGAGGCCTTTGCTGCCTTGCAGGCTGGCGCCCAGGCGCTCAAGCTGTTTCCGTCCAGCGTATTCGGACCAGACTATGTCAAGGCGCTCAAGGCTGTCCTGCCTGCGACCGTACCGCTATATGCTGTGGGCGGCATCAATCCGGGGAATTTGGCCAGCTATCTGGATGCCGGTTGTATCGGGGCAGGGCTCGGATCAGACCTGTACCGACCCGGACAAGAAGTGGCCGTGACGCGTGAGCGCGCAACCCGCTTTGTGCAGGCCTGGCAGGCTGCGAGACAGCCTGCGCATTAAGGCGCATGCAGGCGCGGGACGTCACGGTTGTAGCCCTTCCGAAGCGTTGCAAGGCCACGCCCGATACCGGAATCGGCCGCAGGTTCATGCATTCAGGCCGTAGCCGGTGTCCTGCGGGATAATAAAACAAAACGCTATGCGTTTGCCCGGCAACACGCGCTGTCCGGGCCATACATATTCTGAAATACAAGTAATGACGGGAGAACAGAGACATGGCGACATTTGATGTGGCGCTGTTTGGGGAAATGATGGTGCTGCTGGTGGCCGCCGAGCCGGGGCCGCTGGAACAGGTGAACACGTTTCATAAAATGACCGCGGGTGCCGAAACCAATGTGGGTATCGCACTGGCACGCCTGGGCGCCAATGTTTCCTGGGCCAGCCGGCTGGGTGACGACACCATGGGGCGCTATCTGAAAAATGTGATGCAGCAGGAAGGCATTGATTGCTCACGGGTTCAGATGGTGCCGCGTGAACGCACCGGCTTTATGCTCAAGGGCAAAGTGACCGAGGGCGATCCGCCGATTGAATACTATCGCTCGGGCTCCGCCGCCAGCGCCATGACGGCAGACGATATGGATGTGGAGTGGCTGAGCCAGGCCCGGCATTTGCATGTGACCGGTATTTTTCCCGCGCTTAATGCCGGTACCTTCGCACTGACGGTTGCCGCCATGCAGCATATGCGCCGCGCCGGCGGGACCGTGTCCTTTGATCCCAACCTGCGCCCGGCCCTGTGGGGCTCTGCCGACCTGATGCGGACGCGGCTGAATGAGCTGGCCACCCTGGCCGACTGGGTGCTGCCAGGACTGGAAGAGGGGCATATCCTTACCGGCGCCGATACTGAAGAGGGAATCGCTGCGTTTTATCAGGGGCTGGGCGCGCAGGCTGTGGTGGTCAAGCTGGGTGCCCGCGGCGCCTTCGCGCAGGTCGGGGACAGTTCGTTCCTGGTGCCCGGTTATCCGGTGGAACGCGTCGTGGATACCGTTGGCGCCGGAGACGGGTTTGCCGCCGGACTCATCAGCGGCCGGCTCGACGGGCTTGACTGGCAGGCCAGCGTGCGCCGCGCCACGATTATCGGGGCATGCGCGGTGCAGGTTGCGGGTGATACTGAAGGCTATCCCGACAGGGTCAGGCTGGCGGAGCTGGACGAGGCCTAGAGTTTTCCACACGCCGGAATTTCCCAATTTCCCGTCTTTTACTTTATTTGTATAATGTACGTTATTCTGTACAAAGCGTTATTTTTGCAAATCGGTGTATAACGGGAGCAATACCATGGGAATCACTTCCAGCGATGTCATCTCTCTATCTCAGGCCAGGGCAAACCTGTCTGAGCTGGCTGATCAGGTCAAAGCGGGCGCCGAGAAAATTATTACTAAAAATGGCGAAAGCTACGTTGCTATCATTGATGCCCAGAGGCTGGATTACTATCATCAACTGGAGCGCGAGCGCATTCATTTGCTGCTTATTGATGGTGCCAGCAAAGGGCTGGAGGATGTGGCTGCCGGCAACGTGAAAGATGCTCAGCCTACTCTGGCCGCCATCAAACGCCGTCGTGCCGGAGCGGCGGGCTGATCGGTGCATATGGCTGAAGCTGTCCGTTATACCGTCAGGCTGACAGCCCATTTCGAACGCGATCTCGACCGCATTGAGGCCTTTCTGTGGGACACTGAAGCATACACGGCATTTGATGCGCTTCTAAATGAATTGTCAGACACCGTCATTCCGAATCTCGAGCGCTTTCCTCATATGGGTCGCGTTTTCCTCGCCAGACCGGCACATTCAGTCGAAGTGTCTAATGGTATTGAAAACCTGAACGCGCAGTTTAATTCCATTGCCAATGAAGGTGATCAGTTGCGTGAGTATGTGCTTGAGAACTATTTGCTACTGTATGCGAAAATCGATACGGTTATATATCTGCTTTCCATCCGACACCACCGCCAACTCTCCTTCAACCTCACCAGTCACTGGCCGTCCTGAACACCGGGGCGGCTTTTTTATTCGATCTAGGGTTTCCGATAGTTGCCAGACATCTTCAGTGGTCTTACCATTAAACGCGAATCTTGAAATGCGCCGTTTAAGCGGTTTATTTCAAACCAACGACCCCGCCATAATAGAAAAAAGCGATAAGCGAAAAGAGACAAGTGAAGTTCGAAGCCATCAAATCCCGCTCTGTGTCGGAACTGGTTGCCCAGCGGTTGATCGATATGATCCGCAAGGGGCAATTGGTTGCCGGCCAGCAACTGCCGCCAGAGCGGGAGCTGGCGGTATTGTTCGATGTGGGCAGGCCTGCCGTAAGGGAGGCCATTCGCGGCCTGTCGCTGCTGGGGCTGGTGAAGATCCAGCAGGGCGAAGGCAATTTCATCAGTTCACTGAATGTGGAAGATCTGATCGAACCACTCAGTTTGCTGATTGACCTGCATTTTGACCAGATCAACGAGTTGTTTGATGCGCGCAAAATTATTGAGGGCGGCATTACGCGTCTGGCCTGTGAGCGCCTGACCGAGCAGGAAATCGAACGCCTGCGGGTCAATGTTGAAGAGGCGCGCGCAGCGCTGAAACAGAATGACCACGAGGGTATTCGCCGGCTGGATATCGAGCTGCACCAGACCATCATTAATGCCTGTGGCAACGTCTACCTGCAGAGAGTGGCACAAAGCATCAGCCTGCTCAGCCGCAAGAGCCGTACGATCACAACCGTCATACCCTCGATCCTGCAGTCAACCTTTGATGACCATGAGCATATTGTGCAGGCCCTGGCCGAACGCAATCCGACCAAGGCTTCCGAGGCCATGTATCGGCACCTTGATCATGTGCAGAAACACTACAACGACTATCAGCAAGCCGGCGCAGCGACACCGGCACACACAAACCAACAGGAGTCAGTATGAAACTCATTCGTTATGGGGAAAGTAAGCAGGAAAAACCCGGCATCGTCGATAGCGACGGCCGTATCCGTGATCTGTCCGGCGTTATCAGCGATATTAACGGCAGCACCATCACAGAAAGCGCCCTGGCGCGGTTGCGTGATCTGGATATCACGAGCCTGCCGGTTGTCGAAGGCAACCCGCGTATTGGCCCTTGCGTTGGCAACATCGGCAAGTTTGTCTGCATCGGTCTTAACTATTCTGATCATGCGGCTGAATCCGGTCTGCCAGAGCCTTCTGAACCCGTCGTATTCAATAAATGGACCAGCGCCATCGTCGGTCCGAATGACGACGTAGCCATTCCCCGTGGCTCGAAAAAAACTGACTGGGAAGTGGAACTGGGCGTGGTCATTGGCAAGGAAGCGCGTTACGTCAGCAAGGAAGACGCGCTGTCATATGTGGCCGGCTACTGCGTGATCAATGACGTATCCGAGCGAGAATATCAGATTGAGCGCGGTGGTACATGGGACAAGGGCAAGGGTTGCGATACCTTCGGTCCTATCGGCCCATGGCTGGTGACGGCAGATGAAGTGGCTGATCCACAGGCGCTGAACCTGTGGCTGGAAGTGGACGGCAAACGCTACCAGGACGGTACGACTGCCAAGATGATTTTTGATGTGGCCACTATCGTTTCGTATCTGAGCAATTTCATGAGCTTGCAGCCTGGCGATGTGATCTCCACTGGTACGCCTCCTGGTGTGGGCATGGGTGTCAAACCTGAGCCGGTTTACCTGAAGGCCGGCCAGACCATGCGTCTGGGTATCGAAGGCCTGGGAGAGCAGACTCAGAAAGTGGTGCAGGCCTAAGGTTGGTACGGGCGTGGCGCGAAGGAGGCGCCACGCGTTTTGAGCCTGAATGTCGATGGTGATATTCAGGTTGCAGGAAAGTCTGGCGTTTGACTGCCTGAATATGATGGTTGTGATGTCAGACGGCAGTGATAGCGGTACATAAAAGAAGAGAACAGGCCGTCATGCTATCGGTATGCACGGACATCAAATCTCAGGAGCCCGGCTGCGCCGGCGCTGCCTGTAAACGGAGACAGACATGAACAAACGCAATATGCTGAAAGGATTGCTGGGGTTGACGCTGGCTATGGGCGCAGGCTTGGCTCACGCTGCCTATCCGGAGCGCCCCATCACCATGATCGTGCCCTGGGGTGCAGGTGGCGGCACCGACGCCACGGCCCGCATGATCGCGGCCCTGCTTGAAAAAGAACTGGACAATCCGGTCAATGTGGTCAATCGTACTGGCGGCAATGGTGTTGTGGGACACATGGCCATCGCCAAAGCCAAGCCGGATGGTTACACGCTGGGCATGCTCACAGTGGAAATTGCCACCATGAAGCATTTGGGTCTGACCACGATAACGCCTGCCGACTATACGCCACTGGCCCTGATGAATGAGGATCCTGCCGGTGTCACGGTCAGCGCGACCTCTGAATACAAAGATATGAAAAGCCTGATGGACGCGATCAAGGCGAATCCCGGCAAGCTCAAAGCTTCCGGCACCGGGCAGGGCGGTATCTGGCATATCGCCATTGCCGGCCTGGTCAATAAGGCTGGCCTGCCACCCAACGCGGTACCATTCGTTCCTTCCAACGGCTCTGCACCAGCCATGCTTGAACTGGTTGCCGGTGGTATTGCGATTGTGCCCACCTCTCTGCCGGAAGCACGCTCTATGATCGATGCTGGCAAGGCCAAGCCGCTGGCCATCATGTCCAAAGAGCGTTCACCCATGTACCCGGATGTACCCACTCTGAAAGAAACCACTGGCAATGACTGGACCGTGGGTGTGTGGCGTGGTATCGCCGGCCCCAAAGGCATGCCTGATGATGTCACCGCCAAGCTGGAAGCTGCGCTCAAGAAGGTTAATGAAAGCGCAGAATTCCGTGACTTCATGTCCAAACGCGGTTTCGGTGTTGCCTATGCCAACAGCAAGGATTACGGCGAATACATGGCCAAGTCCACGGCGGATTTTGGTGAAGTTCTCAAAGCCATCGGGATGGCCAAATAAACTGATACGAACCGGGTGGTCGGCCCCTTGCGTCTTGCGCGTACCGGGCCGTACTGCCGAACCAGTGGAAAACTCCCATGAAGATCAGTGATACCCTCTCCGGCATTATCATCGGCATTTTTGCCATTATCATTTTTGCGATGGCGCAGTCGTTCCCGCCCACTCCCGGCCAGGAGTTCGGCTCGGGATTGTTTCCTCGTCTGATTGCTATCGGAATGTTCATCTGTGCAGTATGCCTGGTCGTGCAAAGCTGGCGCCGCCGCGGTGATCAGCCATGGCTGGCCTGGCCCGGCATCAATACGGTCACTTTCCTGCGCTTCTGCATGATTCCCGCGACGCTGATTTTCTATTTTCTGACGGCAGAGTGGCTCGGCTTCTTTATTTCATCCGGCATTATCCTGATGGTCACGTTTCTGGTCTTCGGTGTCAAACCCGTACGAAGCCTGATTCTGACCGTGATCAGCGTGCTGGTGATCCACTTCGCTTTCTACAACATCCTGCAAGTCCCGCTACCCTGGGGATTGCTGGAAAGCTTCGCATGGTGACCCTATGTTTATGAGCAATCTTACTGCTGCATTGGGTCAGGTGACCGACCCGTTTGTGCTGGGCGTGATTCTGGTAGCGGCGATTTTCGGTCTGTTTGTGGGCGCCATTCCGGGACTGAGCGCCACCATGGCCGTGGCCCTGCTGGTGCCCGTAACCTTTTTCATGGACGCCGTTCCTGCTATTGCCATGATGGTTACCTCCACCGCCATGGCCATTACGTCCGGCGATGTACCCGGGTGTTTGCTAAGGATCCCGGGTACGCCGTCCTCGGCGGCCTACACCGACGAAGCCTACAATATGACGCGCAAGGGTCTGGCAGACCAGGCGCTGGGTGCCAGCATTGTGTTCTCGTTTGTGGGTGGGCTGTTCGGCACGATTGTACTGATTACCTGCGCGCCCATGCTGGCCAACTTTGCGCTGAATTTTTCCTCCTACGAATTTTTCTGGCTGGTCGTGCTTGGTTTGTCCTGCGCGATTGTTATCTCGCCAGCCAGTCAGCTCAAAGGGTTTGTCTCTCTTTTGATCGGCCTGCTGCTCGCTTGTGTGGGCATGAATAACCCGGCTGCCTATCCGCGCTTTACCTTCGGTAATGAAGACCTGATGAATGGGGTGACATTGCTGCCGATGATGGTGGGTATGTTCGCCATTGCCGAGGTGTTGCGTTACGCGGTCAATTCACAGGACAACCTGGGCGAGGTCAAGGCACAGATCGGTAATATTTTTACCGGTATGTGGAAGCTGACCAAAAAATATCCTGCATCCATTTTGCGTGGCAGCGTGCTGGGGACGATTGTTGGTGCATTGCCTGGCGCGGGCGCCGATATTGCGGCCTGGATGTCCTACGGCATTAGCAAGAAGTTTTCCAAAGAACCGGAAAAATTCGGCACCGGGCACGTTGAAGGGATTGTCGAAGCGGGCGCCTCAAACAATTCCGCACTGGCAGGTGCCTGGATTCCTGCACTGGTCTTCGGTATTCCGGGTGACTCCATTACTGCGATTGTGGTGGGGGTGCTGTATATGAAAAATCTCACACCGGGCCCGATGATTTTTACCACTAATGCAGTTGAAATGTACTCCATTTTTCTGGTGTTCATTATTGCCAATATCATGATGCTGCCACTGGGCTATGCGCTGGTCAAAATTGCCCGAAACGTGCTGCAGGTACCGCGTTCTCTGTTAATGCCGATCATCCTGCTGTTCAGTATTGTGGGCACGTTTGCGATCAACAATAGCCCGTTCGACGTCATCATTATGATGCTGATGGGTCTGCTGGCCTATGTCATGGAAGAAAACGAATTTCCAATTGCGCCGGCCGTGCTGGGCGTGGTGCTGGGCGGCATGCTTGAAGAGAACTTTATTTCATCCATGATCAAGGCTGACGGCGACTTCGCCATGTTCTTCAGCCGGCCTATTGCTGCCGTGCTGGGCGTGGTGGCCATTCTGATCTGGGCTATTCCTCTTATCAAACTGTTCTTCGGTAAATCCAAGCCACCCGCCGGTGGTAATGAAGACCCGGTGACTAAACCTGGAATCACGACATGAACCACACGTTACAACAACAGGCTGGCGAACGCTATGATGCCGACGCATTGCGCGAATTTGCACAGGCGCTGCTGGTTGCAGCCGGCGTCTCGGATGAGATTGCACGCAATGTGGCCGAGGTGCTGCTCGATGGCGATCTGCTGGGCCACACCACGCACGGGCTGGCACTGCTCAACCCCTACCTGCAGCAGATTGAACAAGGCAAGATGAGCAAGCAGGGCAGCGCCGAGGTGCTGTCCGATAAAGGCGCATCACTGCTGCTGAACGGGCAGCGTCTGCCGGGACCGTGGCTGGTAAATCAGGCCATTGATATGCTGCTGCCGCGCGCACGCCAATATGGCACCGCTACTGCTGTCATTCGTCAAAGCCATCACATCGCCTGCCTGGCCAGTTATCTGTTGCGGGCAGTTCGGGAAAAGATGCTGATTGTGCTGAGCTGTTCTGACCCCTCGGGCCAGAGTGTGGCGCCGTTTGGCGGTACCCGCGCCGTTTTCACCCCGAATCCAATTGCAATTGGCATACCGTCAGCGTCGCCCTTTCTGGTTGATATTTCAGCGTCGATCACCACCAACGGTATGAGTGGTCGTCTGGCCAAGGCCGGCAAGCAATTCGACGAAGAATGGCTGATTGACAGCACCGGCAAACCAACGCGTGATCCTGCCGTACTGTCGCAAGACCCGCCAGGCACCATCCTGCCACTGGGCGGCCTGTCGGTAGGGCACAAGGGTTTCGGTCTGGCACTGCTGATCGAAGCGCTGACCGGCGGCCTGGCTGGCTACGGCAGAGCCGACAACGTCCAGGGCTGGGGTGCAACCGTGTTTGTGAGCCTGTATGACCCCGCCGCTTTCGGGGGCGAAGACGCGTTCCTGCGCCAGATGGACTGGATCGCCGATGCCTGCCGCAACAATCCGCCTCGCGAAGGTTTTGACAATGTACGCATGCCTGGCGACCGCGGCCTGGCATTGTATGAACAGCAGAAGCAAAACGGCGTTCTTCTGCATCCCTCTATTACGCCACTGTTGCGGGAATCTGCACAAAACTATGGCATCAGCATGCCAGCCACACTTTAATCTACAACAAGGATAGACAATGAGTCAGAACAGTTTACAGAACCGCGTTGCCGTCATTACCGGCGGCGCACGCGGTATTGGCCTGGCCGCCGCAAAGCGCATGCTGGAGTCTGGCGCCTCGGTTGCGCTGTGGGATCTGGATGCGGCCAGGCTTGAGCAATCGCGCCAGCAACTGGAGGCACTGGGCAAGGTAACGGCACATGCGCTGGACCTGACCGATCTGGCTGCGGTAGAAAAAGCCGCCGAAGATACGGTGCAGCAGCATGGCAAGGTTGATATTCTGGTGAACAACGCCGGCATTACCGGTGGCAATGCCGTGACCTGGGAACTGGACCCGGCCGTATGGCAACAGGTGGTACAGACCAACCTGATGGCACCTTACTATACCTGCCGTGTGCTGGTACCCGCCATGCTGAAAAACGGCTACGGTCGCATTGTGAATATCGCTTCAATTGCCGGCAAAGAAGGCAATCCGAATGCATCGCATTACAGTGCTTCCAAAGCCGGCCTGATCGGGCTGACCAAATCGTTGGGCAAAGAACTGGCCGAGCGCAATATTCTGGTGAATGCCATTACGCCTGCAGCGGCCAGGACTGAAATCTTCGATTCAATGTCACAGGAACATATTGATTATATGTTGTCCAAAATCCCCATGAAGCGGTTCCTTGCCGTGGATGAGGCGGCCTCCATGATTTGCTGGCTGGCGTCTGAAGAATGTGCATTCAGCACTGGTGCGGTATTTGATCTGTCTGGTGGACGGGCAACCTATTGACGACACCATAGCGTCACACATTCATGCGATGGTGTTCCATACATGGGGCACAACGCAGAAAAATGATCCATGCCGCCAGAAGCGTTATGGCATTTGTAATAAAGGAGATATTAATGACGATACTGGAAAGCCCTGTTTTCCAATCGGTAGCAGCAATCACCAGGACAGCCGAAAAAGCCCTGACCTATGTATTGGGGCTTTGCGTGTTGGTGATGCTGTTGCTGGTGTTCGGCAACGTTGTGCTCAGGTACGGCTTTAACTCGGGTATTACCATTTCCGAGGAAGTCGCCCGGATGTCCTTTGTCTGGCTGATTTTCCTGGGTACAGTCATCGCGTTTCGCACCAAGCAGCATCTGGGTGTAAACATGCTGCTGGACCGCCTGCCGATCATGGCGCAGAAAATCATTCATATCCTGCGCCAGCTCGTCATCATGTGGATACTCTGGCTGCTGATGCAGGGCGGCTGGGATCAAATGGTGATTGGCGCCAACACGGCGCTGCCGGTCACGGGCTGGTCGCAGGCCCTGTTCAGCGGCATGGTGTGGTTCAGTGCGATAGCGATGTTTGTGCTGGCCATAGGCGATATCGCGATCGCCATTATGACGCCGGCGGATCGCAGCTATCAGCACCGTTTCAGAACCGCAGTCGACAGCGTCGAAGATATGGAATAACGAGTAACAGGAAACCAATATGACCGTAACCATCTTTCTTTCCGTACTGCTCGGCTTTATGGCATTTGGCATGCCAATCGCATTTGCGCTGCTGCTGTCGGCCATCGGCCTGATGTTCTATCTGGACTTCTTTGATGTGCAGATCCTGGCGCAGAATATGCTGGCCGGCGCCGACAATTTCTCCCTTATGGCTGTTCCTTTGTTCATGCTGGCTGGCGAAGCCATGAATGCCGGCGGCATGTCGCGCCGCATGGTGGCCCTGGCCAGTACGCTGGTGGGTCACGTGCATGGCGGGCTGGGCTATGTTGCGATTATGGCAAGTGTGTTGCTGGCCGCACTCTCGGGTTCGGCCGTGGCCGATTCGGCAGCCCTGGCCGCCATGCTGGTGCCCATGCTGCGCAATCGCGGCTATGATCTGAAACAGTCTTGCGGCCTGATTGCAGCCGGTGGCATTATTGCACCCATCATTCCGCCTTCCATTTCGTTTATTATTTTCGGTGTGGCGACCAATATCTCGGTTACCAAGCTGTTCATGGCCGGTATTGTACCGGGATTGCTGATGGGCCTAACTCTGGTCATGGTATGGACGTTTGTCGCACGCCGCTCAACCAGCTTCAAGCCTTTTCCCAAGGAACCCTGGCCTGTCAGGATGAAGGCATTGCGTGAATCGGGCTGGGCATTGGTGTTGCCTGTCATCATCATCGGCGGTCTGCGTTTCGGTATTTTCACGCCGACCGAGGCGGCCGCAGTGGCGGCGGTTTATGCGCTGTTCGTGGGCATGGTGATCTATCGCGAAATCAAGCCAGGTCACTTGATGAAATTGCTGGTTAATGCCGCGACCACCACCAGTGTGGTGATGTTCCTGGTCGCAGCCGCACTGGTCACTTCTTATATGATCACCCTGGCCGATTTGCCCAAGGAACTGATCTCCCTGCTGGGGCCGTTGGTAGACTCGCCTACGCTGCTGATGATTGTGCTGGTGATCTTGCTCACGCTGGTGGGCACGGCCATGGACCTGACGCCAACGATTCTGATCCTGGCGCCGGTGCTGATGCCGGTCATCAAGGAAGCCGGTATTGATCCGACGTACTTCGGGGTGATCTTCATCATGGTCGGTTGCGCCGGCCTGCTGACACCACCGGTAGGAACCGTGCTGAATGTGGTCTGCGGTGTTGCCCGCATTCGCATGGAAGACATCATCAAGGGGGTCTGGCCTTACGTGGCCGCCTACACCCTGCTGATTCTGTTGCTTGTGATTTTCCCGCAGATTGTCACGGTACCGATGAACTGGTTCTATTGATCTGCAACTATACCTATATCCTGGAGAGATAAACATGAAACGATTGAAAAAGACAGTTGCAAGCCTGACAGCCGTCGCGCTGCTGGGCATGGGTTCGGCGGCCGTATGGGCCAAGGACATCAAGCCGCGCATTATCCGCTTTGGCTACGGTCTGGCCGATGACAGCCCGACCGGCAAGGCATCGGCACACTTTGCCGAAGTGGTCAGCAAACTGAGCGACGGCAAAATGAAAGTCAAGACTTTCGGCAATGGCGCCCTGGGACCTGATGAACAGTTGATCAATTCCCTGATCAGCGGCTCCGGAGAAATCACATTCGTGTCTACCGCACCGATTGCCAGCCTGATTCCTGAGTTCGGTGTATTTGACCTGCCCTTCCTGTTCGACAATGAAAAAGTCGCAGACACGGTACTGGACGGTCCTGAAGGCAAGAAACTGCTGGATAAACTGCCGGCCAAGGGCCTGATTGGTTTGAACTACTGGGAAAATGGCTTCCGCAATATCACCAACTCCCGTCATGAAATCTCCAAACTGGATGATATTGGCGGCATTAAACTGCGTGTGATGCAGAATCAGGTTGCCCTGAGCGTATTCAAGGGACTGGGTGCCAATGCGATTCCAATGCCGTTTACGGAACTGTTCACTGCGCTGGAAACCAAAACCGTAGATGGTCAGGAAAATCCGCTGTCCACCATCCAGACCAGTAAATTCTATGAAGTGCAGCCTTACCTGACACTCTCGAACCACGTTTATACGCCGTTTGTATTCCTTGCCTCCAAAAAATGGTTTGATCAGTTGTCTCAGGATGAAAAAGACGTGATCACACAGGCCGCGGCTGACAGCCAGGCATTTCAGCGTAAAGCCAGCCGTCAGGGCAACGAAGATGCACTTAAATATCTGAAAGAGCACAACGTTAAAGTTGCCGAGTTTTCAACCGAAGAAAGAGAGAAAATTCGTGAAAAAGTGGCCCCCATTGTGGAAAGCCTGAAAGCGAAGATCGGCAAGGAAACCGTTGAAGGTGTTCTGGACGCAGCCAAAAAGGCTTCCGGTGCCTGAGTATTATTACATTTGAAATAGAAGGAACCCGTTATGTCTACGTCAGAAAAAAAGCCTTTGCGCAGCCGCCGGTGGTTTGATAATCCGGCCAACCCAGGCATGACTGCCCTGTATATCGAACGCTATATGAATTACGGTATTACCAGGGAGGAGTTACAGTCGGGCAAGCCGATTATCGGCATTGCCCAAACGGGTTCCGATCTGTCGCCCTGCAATCGTCACCATATGGATCTGGCAACCCGGGTGCGCGATGGCATTCGTGATATGGGGGGCATTCCGCTGGAGTTTCCGGTACACCCTATTCAGGAAACCGGCAAGCGACCGACCGCAGCCCTGGATCGCAACCTGGCGTATCTGGGCCTGGTTGAAATCCTGCACGGCTATCCACTGGATGGTGTCGTGCTCACTACCGGCTGCGACAAAACCACGCCGGCATGCCTGATGGCAGCGGCCACGGTCAATATTCCTGCCATCGTACTGTCGGGCGGCCCTATGCTCGACGGTTGGTGGAAAGGCAAGCTGGCGGGTTCCGGCACGGTTGTGTGGGATGCCCGCAAGCGTCTGTCCGCCGGTGAAATCGGCTATGACGAATTCATGAATAATGTGGCTTCCTCCGCGCCGTCGGTGGGTCACTGCAATACCATGGGCACGGCGTTGTCCATGAACTCCCTGGCTGAAGCCCTCGGCATGTCATTGCCAGGCTGCGCGGCCATTCCAGGACCCTATCGCGAGCGCGGCTGGATGGCCTACGAAACCGGCCGTCGCATTGTTGATATGGTCCGGGAAAATCTGCGTCCATCCGATATCATGACCCAGGCTGCGTTTGAGAACGCTGTGGTTGCCGCCGCAGCACTGGGCGGATCATCCAACTGTCCGATTCATATGGTGGCCATTGCCCGTCATATGGGTGTGGATCACACGCTGGCAGACTGGCAGCGTCTGGGACCGGATATTCCGTTACTGGTAGACTGTCAGCCGGCAGGGCGCTTTCTTGGGGAAGCGTTCCACCGTGCCGGAGGCGTTCCGGCAGTGATGAAAGAGCTGCTGGATGCCGGCAAAGTGAACGGCGCCGCCATGACTGTAACCGGCAAGACGCTGGCTGAAAATCTGGCCGCCGTCCCCGCCCCGGATCGTGAGGTGATTCGCGCTTACGCGACACCGCTTAAAGAGGCGGCTGGTTACGTTGTGCTGACCGGTAATCTGTTTGACAACGCGGTCATCAAAACCAGCGTGATCGATGAAAAATTCCGCGCCCGCTTCCTGTCCGATCCGGCGCACCCTAACGTGATGGATCTGAAAGCATTTGTTTTCGAAGGGCCTGAGGATTATCACGATCGTATTGAAGATCCGGCATTGGGCATTGATGAAAAATCCATTCTGGTGATTCGCAACAGCGGTCCGGTAGGCTATCCGGGGGGCGCAGAAGTGGTCAATATGCAGCCGCCTGCGTATCTGCTTAACAAGGGCATTGATACGCTGCCAACCATGGGTGACGGCCGCCAGAGCGGTACCTCCGCCAGTCCATCCATTCTGAACGTTTCGCCTGAATCGGTGGTAGGGGGCGGGCTGGCCTTGCTGCGTACCGGCGATACCGTACGGGTCGACCTGAATACCTGTCGGGTGGATGTATTGATTGCCGATGAAGAACTGGAGGCACGACGTGCAGCCTGGGTGAAACCGGAGCTGCTGAACATGACGCCGTGGGAAGAAATCTACCGCGGTATGGTGGGTCAGCAGGGCGATGGTGCATGCCTGGAATCCGCAACAGCGTATGTGGATATCATCCAGACGCGCGGCGAATCACGCGATAATCATTAATATTATTTATCGTCGCTATTCGCGTTTGTCATATGAGCAGATGCAATAGCGATTCGATAATGACCGTCACCTGACCGTCACTGTTAATGACCCCCGCAAGTCATTCGGGAAAGCCATTGAAATTTAATAGCGTATTCAATAGCGTGACCCAGAGGTCACACAATACAACATAGTCAACAGCAAGGCAGTGAGCATACTATGACAGTTCTGGACCAGAAAGCCATTCGTTCCCTTCCCGAAGCAGCCATTGCTGCTTTCAGGGATCGCTTCGGCGACCGTTTTATTACTTCGATGGCGGTGCGTGAACACCACGGTACCGACGAGTCTCCGTACCCGGTGTGCCCGCCCGAAGCCGTTATTTTTCCGCGTGACACCGACGAAGTGGTGGATGCCGTTAAAATCTGCAATCAGTATAAAGTACCCGTCGTGCCGTTTGGTATTGGTTCATCGCTGGAAGGCCATGTGTTGCCCATCGAGGGCGGTATCACACTGGACTTTACCGAGATGAACAAGGTGCTGGCCATCAACGCAGAAGACTTCACCGTGACGGTGCAGCCCGGCGTGATCCGTACCCAGCTTAATGACGAAATCCGGCACACCGGTCTGTTTTTTCCGATAGACCCCGGCGCACATGCATCCATTGGCGGCATGACCAGCACGCGCGCCTCGGGCACCAACGCCGTACGCTACGGCACCATGCGCGAGAACGTGGTGTCCATGAAAGTGGTCACGGCCGAAGGCAAGGTGATTCGTACCAGCAGCCGCGCCCGCAAGTCTTCATCGGGCTACGACCTGACGCGTCTGTTTGTTGGCAGCGAGGGTACGCTGGGTATCATTGTTGAAGTGACCGTGCGTGTCTATCCGCAACCTGAAGCGGTCACGGCAGCCATCTGCAATTTCCCCACCCTGGAGTCGGCGGTGCAGTCGGTGATTGAAATCATGCAGTCGGGCGTAGCCATTGCCAGGGTCGAGTTCATGGATACGCGGGCAGTGAGGGCCGTGAATGCCTACAGCAAGCTCACGCTCAAGGAAACGCCCCTGTTGCTGTTCGAATTCCATGGCAGCGAAACCGGTGTACGTGAACAGGCCGAGATCGTGCAGGAAATTGCCAAAGATAATGGCGGAATGGACTTCGAATGGGCTGACAAGCCCGAAGACCGCAAGCGCCTTTGGACAGCGCGCCATAATTCACATTATTCCGGCCTGCAATTGCGTCCCGGTTCACGCTCGGTCGCCACCGATGTATGCGTGCCGATTTCGCGACTGGCCGAGTGCGTGAGCGAAACAGCCCAGGAACTTGAAAGCATGCCCTTTCCGTACACTATCGTCGGACACGTGGGCGATGGCAATTTCCACGTGCAGATGCTGATTGACCCTGACAGCCGTGAGGAATGGGATATGTCTGAAAACATCAATCGCCGGCTGGTATCGCGTGCGATTCGCATGGACGGCACCTGCTCGGGTGAGCACGGCGTGGGCATTCACAAAATGGAATTCCTGAAAGAAGAACATGGTGAGGATGCGCTGCAATTGATGCGGTTGATCAAGCATGCTTATGATCCGAATAATATCTTCAATCCGGGTAAACTGGTTTCCTGGGATGCATAACGTACCATTGAACGGATTGCGCGGTTGACCGTCACCTGGCTGCTGTCACCGCTCCCGCTTCTTACTGCCTGCTATCGCTTATGTCGTGCGTCCCTGCGGCGGGGGGTCAGCCTGTGCCGGGATCAATCACAAAGGAAATATTGTCGTGGATACACTTGCTATTCTCAAACGCGGTCCGGTCATGCCGGTCATGGTGATTCAGTCGGTCGATGAGGCCCTGCAGGTTACCCGGGCGTTGCTCGATGGCGGCATCAACACATTTGAAATCACACTGCGTACGCCTGCCGCACTCGATGGCGTACGGGAAATGGTCAAGGCGTTTCCGGACGCATTGATCGGCGTGGGTACAGTACGGAACGCAGACCAGCTGGATGCGGCGCTGCAGGCGGGCGCCCGCTTTGCGGTGTCGCCGGGTCTGCCGGCGGCGCTGTTGCCGGCGCTGGCTGCCAACAAGGTGCCGTTTCTGCCTGGCGTGGCGACGCCCACCGAGGCCATGAACGCCTTTGATGCCGGCTTTGCAGCCCAGAAGCTTTTTCCGGCAGAGGCCGTCGGCGGGGTACCATTGCTCAAATCGCTGCACAGCCCGCTGCCCGATATCGTCTTTTGCCCGACAGGCGGGATTCATGCGGCCAATGCGGCGACCTATCTGGCGCTACCTAACGTAGCCTGCGTGGGTGGCTCCTGGCTGGCACCCGCCGAACTGGTGAAGGCGGGCGACTGGCAGGGCATCACGACGCTGGCCGCAGGCGCGCTGGCTCAGGCAAAGCAGGCCTGACGCCCCGTATTGCATTTGTCACCAGCAGGCCACGACACAGGGGCCTGCCGGCTCCACCGTCAGATTGTTCATCGACCACGCGTCCCTATCCTTTACCCTATCCTGCCCGCAACCCGCAACCCGCAACCCACAACCTGCCGCGAGGCTGTCTACTGCCCCTGTATTTGCATCAATCCCACACCTGCATCGACAAATTGCCGCCGTCAGTCATGATCTGCGGCAGTGCTCGCCCTTCCTGAATTATCATTAGGCTGATACAGGTCGTGCTGCGAACGTTAGCCGCACCGCCACGGATGGGGACACAACAATATGGACGAGGCAGCATGAGCACAATTTCACTTTCTTCCCTGACTACTTTAGCAAAGGATACCCTGGAGGCGGCCGGCGCCAATCCGGATATGGCCGAGACAACCGCCAGGGCGCTGGTTTTTGCGGATGCGCACGGCATTGCCACGCATGGCGTATCGCGGGTGCCCAGCTATGCCTTGCACTTGTCCTCGGGACGGGCCGACGGGGCTGCAGTACCGGAAATTGTGCAGGAAAAGGCGTCGGCGCTGCTGGTTGATGCGCGTACCGGACTGGCTTTTCCGGCCTGCGAACTGGCCATTACCAAGGCCACAGAAAAAGCCAGACAGACCGGCATTTGCATTGCCGGCGTGACCAACAGTCATCACTTCGGCATGGCGGCCTATCATCTGGAGCCGGTAGCCCATGCGGGCCTGATCGGGCTGGCCTTCAGCAACTCGCCATCGGCCATTACCGCCTGGGGTGGCAAGCGGCCGCTGTTTGGCACCAATCCCATTGCTGCGGCCTTTCCGCGTGAGCAGGCCGAGCCGGTGGTGATTGACCTGTCTTTGTCACAAGTCGCCCGTGGGAAAGTGATTCTGGCCGCACGTGATAATAAACCCATTCCCGATGGCTGGGCCCTCGATAGCGAAGGCCGGCCCACCAATGACGCCAAGGCCGCGCTCAAGGGCAGTATGCAGGCCGCCGGCGGCGTCAAAGGGTCTATGCTGGCCCTGATGGTCGAAGTGCTGTGCGTGGCGCTGACCGGGGCCCATTTCGGCTATGAGGCCGACCCGCTGTATGACGACACCGGCAATGAACCCAGGCTCGGCCAGGTCTTTATCCTGATCGATCCGAAGGCCCTTGCCGGTCAGCAGACGTATTTCAATCGTCTTGAGGATCTGATCGCTGCCATGCTGGAAGATGACGGGGTTCGCCTGCCCGGCGCACGCCGCCATGATCTGGCCAATACCGCTCAGGAAGAGGGCGTTACGGTGCCGGATAGCCTGCTGGCACAAATGGGATATGAATGATGTTGAAATTTGCTGCAAATCTGTCCTTGCTGTATACCGAAGTACCTTTCCTGGAGCGCTACGCGCAGGCCGCAGAG
Organism: Advenella mimigardefordensis DPN7; assembly: GCF_000521505.1. Classification (GTDB taxonomy): domain Bacteria; phylum Pseudomonadota; class Gammaproteobacteria; order Burkholderiales; family Burkholderiaceae_B; genus Advenella; species Advenella mimigardefordensis. The sequence continues at coordinate 4,541,437 of NZ_CP003915.1, read as the reverse complement.
GATGGCTTCAGGGGCGTTGAATGCCTGTTCCCCTATGATGAAGAGGCGCATGCTATCGCCCGTCAGTTGCAGGACCATGGTCTGCAGCAGGTGCTGATTAATGCACCGCCGGGTGTTGCGGCGGCGGGTGAGAAAGGGCTGGCCTGCCTGCCGGGTCGCCAGACCGAATGCCTGGATGGCGTAAAAAAAGCCATTGATTACGCATTGATCCTGGGGGTGCCGCGCATTCATGTGATGGCCGGGATTGTGCGTGACCGGGGTGCCTATGCGGCGGCACAGGAACAGTATCTGGACACGTTATCCAAAGCGGCTTCGTTGCTGCAGGGTGCCGGTCTGGATCTGATGATCGAACCGATCAATCCGATAGACATGCCCGGTTATTTTTTGTCGGGCCAGGCGCAGGCGCGCGATGTGCTGGCGCAGGTCAATATGGATAATCTGCGGATCCAGATGGACCTTTACCATTGCCAGCGTACCGAAGGCGACGTCACTCGTCAGCTTGCCGAATCGATCGGCGCCGGGCTGGTTGGCCATATGCAAATTGCGGGCGCTCCGGACCGCCATGAACCCGATACCGGTGAACTGAATTATTCATATGTGTTCACACAACTGGAAGCGCTGGGTTACGACGGCTGGATTGGCTGCGAGTACCGGCCGGCCCACGGTACCCGGGAAGGGCTGGGCTGGCTGCAGCGTTACAGGTCGGCTGCCGCAGCGGCAGCGCAGCCTGCAGCAGCCGGACAAAGACAGAACATATATAGGACACGGAATGAGTAAAACGAAACTGATTACCCTGCGTGCCGACCAGGCCGAACTGATTGTTGCCCCTCATATCGGGGGCGCCATTTGTGGCTACCGGCACCGTATTGACGATATTATCTGTCCGTGGCTGCGCGATGCATCGCCGCAGGCCATAGAAGAGGAATGGGTCTCGGAAATGTCCAGTTTTCCGCTACTGCCCTGGTTCGGCCGGCTGCGCAACGGGACCTTCGAGTTCGAAGGCCAGCGTATCACTTACCCATCGCCCAGGCCAGACTCACCGCACAGCATTCATGGCATTGTGCGTTACAAGCCCTGGACCGTGCAATCGCAACAGGAAAACGAGCTGATCATTCGTTATACCCACAAGGCAGACGCCTGGCCCTATCCATTTATTGCCGAACAGCGTTTCGTGCTGGAGCCGTTACGTCTGAAGGTACACCTGACGGTGACCAATACCGGCCATCGCGTCATGCCGGTGGGTCTGGGCCATCACCCGTATTTCGTTCGTCATGCCAATACGACGCTCACCGCAGGCGTAGGCCAGGCATGGATCAGCGACGAAGAGGTGATGCCGCTGAACCTGGCCATGCATCCGGATACCGATGCACTTAAACAGGGCATTGTGATAGACCGGCATGTGTTTGATCACCCCTTCACCGGCTGGGACCATGTGGCAGACATCCATTGGCCGGACGAGCGCCGAACCCTGCGCATGACTGCGACACAGCCCCTGGATTTTCTGGTGGTCTATAGTCCGCCGTGCAAAGACTGGTTCTGCGCCGAGCCGGTCAGCAACACGTCTGATGCCTTCAATCTGAATGCCACCTACGGTCCGACTGAGGTCGGCGGACAAACGCTGGAGCCGGGGCAGTCGCTAACTTCGGTGATGACATTTGATGTCGCGTTCAGCGATTGACGCTTCGATGCTGCTTTGCAGCGGGCTCACCAGTGAACGGGTATGGTTTTTCTGGGCACTCAATGGTTAAAAAAGCCTGTGAAGACGGGCTTCACAGGCATCAATCCGGTGAGTCACCCCACCAGCCTTAAGAAACAATGAAAACAATCTTTTAGTTGATGCTGATGTTTTCCGCTTTCAGGATCGGCTCCCATTTGGCCACTTCGGCGGCCAGCCATTTTTGCAGCGATTCGGGTGTCTGACGGTCCTCGCTGACAATCTGCGCACCCAGTTGCTCCATTCGCTGCACAAACGCGGGTGCTTTCAAGGCCACCTTCAGGGACTCGTTCAGCTTGTCTACGGCCTGCCTGGGTGTGCCTTTAGGCGCATACAGGCCATGCCATACTTTAACCTCGAACCCTTTGAGGCCCTGTTCGGCCAGGGTCGGTGCATCGGGTAACTGGCTGATCCGCTCGGGCGTGGTCACGCCGTAGAATTTCAGATCTTTTGCCTTGATATGCGGCAGGGTTTGCGTGGTCTGGTCGCACAGCACATCAACCTGCTTGCCCATCAAGGCCGTCATGGCAGGGCCTGTGCCCTGGAAGGGGACCGTGGTGAATTTCACGCCCATGGCCTGTTGCAACAGCGAGCCGCAAAGCTGGGATACGGCGCCCGGGCCGGCATTGGCCAGATTGATCTTATCGCCATTGGCCTTGGCGTAATCGACAAATTCCCTGAAATTGTTCGGCGGTAAATCGGCGCGCGCCATCAGCGTCATAGGAACGTCAACCACTTCGCCAATGTACTCGAAGCTCTTGAGCGGGTCATAGCGCAATTTGCTGTACATGGCGGGCGCTGTGGCCATGCCGGTGTGGTGCAGAAATATCGTGTGGCCGTCCGGCTTGGCGGCCGCAACATAACCCGCGGCCAGTGTACCGCCTGCGCCAGTCCTGTTTTCTACCACTACGGTCTGCTTGAGCACCTTGCCCATTTCGTTGGCAAGCGAGCGGGCGACCACATCGGTCGGGCCGCCGGCGGCAAAAGGCACGATCATTGAAATGGGACGTTGGGGAAAATCGGCAGCAGTGGCCAGAGCGGGGGTTCCAGCAAGGGCCATTGCCGCGGCAAGGCTCAGGGGATTAATGTTCATATGAGTGTCTCCGTATGGGGCGTTGGCGCACAGTGGGGCGCGCGATCCCGTCAGGCGGGTAGTATGTCGGCAAACGCCCTGAAAACCTATCGCTAAATCCGAAAGGCAGGCTTTTTCATTTTGATAACCCCTGGGCAGCGCAGCTCATACGGAGCGCGACGCGTTGACCATGAAGTTTCTGCAAAACGTGGGTGCGCTGCGCACCCATCGCTTTATTCATTCCGTTGTTATAAGCACATTTGGTAATAAACACGCCCGAATACCTCCCTGCATTCCCCGTGCGGTACAGGGCGGTTGTTTTGTTGTGTATTGAAAATAGCCGCACTGAAAAAACCATTGCCTGTGGCGCTTTCCTGGTTTACACTTAATGCAACCATATGGTTGCACATCAAAAGGAGGTGCAGATGTCTTCAAATCAGATTGAAAAAAGCGTCACGCTCGCCGCGCCCGTTGCCCGGGTGTGGCATGCCCTGACCGACGCCCAGGAATTCGGGCAGTGGTTCGGCGTTGCGCTGGAAGGACCTTTTATCGAAGGCGCGGCGATACGAGGCACATTCATTGGCCCGCTGGACGTAGCGGTTATCGAGCAATATCAGCGCCAGGCCGGGGTCACGCCCGCGCCGGTCAACCTGCCGCAGGAGAGCACGACGTTTTGCACGGTGCAGGCCATGGAGCCGGAGCGATACTTCAGCTTTCGCTGGATCCCTTTCGGCATTGACGCTCAGGCTGATCCCGACAATGAGCCCACGACGCTGGTCGAGTTCCGTCTGGCGCCCGTTGCCGGCGGTACGCAGTTGACAATCACCGAATCGGGCTTTGATGATGTACCGGCACACCGCCGCGCCCGCGCGTTCCTGATGAACACCGGCGGCTGGGAAGCGCAGATCCGGAATGTGAAGCAATATGTCGAGCGTGATTAATCAAACAGTTGCAGAAGACCGGCATATGGCACCGGTATTCTTTGCGCTTGGCGATGGTACCCGGCTTGCCCTGGTGCAGCGGCTGGTGGGACAAGGTGCGCAAACGGCCTCGCGGCTTTCTGAAAACGCGCAGGTTACGCGTCAGGCCATCATCAAGCATTTGCAGGTGCTGGAAGGCGCGGGGCTGGTGCAGCATCAACGGCACGGCCGCGAAGTATTCTATACGCTGAAACCGCAGCGATTGGCCGAAGCACAAGCCTTTCTGTACGGCATTTCCGCAGGCTGGGATCGCGCCATTGAACGCCTGCGGCATATCGTCGAGCCGGATCAGCCGAACACCGATTCCTGATGCGACCACGGCCAGGACGGGCCACATGAATGCAACGCGCTATCGGCCGGGCCCAGGCCCAGGCCCAGGATCAGAGTCAGAGTCAGGGTCAGGAAGCGGGACGGAAAGCGCCGCGGAACCGGCGTTGCCGCCATCAATCAGGCAAGGCCGACCGTGCCTGTGCGCTACCGGCATCGCATCATAAATCACAATTGAAATAATCTGTGGCCGCAGGTTTCCAGTCGCGTGCCGGCAACGGCAAGCGGGTTGAAAACCGGCGCGCTCACGGCTGTGCCACGTGTCATGCATCTGCCTATCGGCACCATCGCCGCTGCGCGTTTGAAACGATTGTCGCCTATGCGACAGACAATGCGCTGCAAAAGTGGTTTTTTTATTCGATCTTCTTTCTTTATGCCTTATTTTGCTATCAAATATTGCAGTTGGTTATTCACCTATGGTTAGCACTAATAGCAAATTGACGTGTTCGTAAGCATACTGTCTGCTACATACGGCAGCGGGTGAACCACCTGCTTTCTTGCGGGTTTCACAAGACAAGAATATGACAGATCTAATATTAGAGACAAAAAAACTAACCAAGGAATTCCTTGGTTTTGTAGCGGTGAATGCCGTTGATCTGCGGGTGGAAAGAGGCTCCATCCATGCGCTTATTGGCCCTAACGGCGCAGGTAAAACAACATGCTTTAACCTGCTGACAAAATTTATCACACCCACTTCGGGCGAAATTTTCTTCAACAGTCAGAATATTACATCGGCAAAGCCTGCACAAATTGCACGCAAGGGAATCATCCGTTCGTTCCAGATTTCAGCTGTCTTTCCCAATATGACGGTACTTGAAAATGTACGCATCGGGCTGCAGCGTGAAGAAGGCACTTCGTTTCATTTCTGGAAAAGCGACGCGTCGCTGGACAAGCTCAACGATCGAGCCCGCGCGCTTCTGGCAGAAGTGGATTTGCTGGAGTTTCAGGACCATATTACATCCAGTCTGCCTTACGGTCGCAAGCGTGCACTGGAAATTGCCACCACGCTGGCGATGGAACCCGAACTGATGCTGCTGGATGAACCCACGCAGGGCATGGGGCACGAAGACGTAGACCGCGTCACGCGATTGATCAAGAAAGTCAGTGCCGGCCGCACCATTCTGATAGTCGAACACAATATGAATGTCATCTCCTCTATTGCTGATCGCATTACGGTGCTGGCGCGCGGAACCGTGCTGGCCGAAGGCGATTACGCAACCGTTTCAACCAATCCCGCTGTCATGGAAGCCTATATGGGCACTGCCGATGCCGTACTGCAGGGAGCGCATGCATGAGCGCGCTTGCCCTTGAAATAAAAGATCTGCACGCCTGGTATGGCGAATCACATATTCTGCATGGCGTAAACATGACTGTGCCCAAAGGCAGTGTCGTGACGCTGCTGGGGCGTAATGGCGCCGGCCGCACCACTACCATGCGTGCCATGCTGGGCCTGACCGGCAGCCGTAAGGGTTCAGTGCGGATTCATGGCGCAGAGGCCATCAGCCTGCCTACTCACAAGATTGCACACCTGGGTATTGGCTATTGCCCGGAAGAACGTGGCATTTTTTCCAGCCTGAGCTGTGAGGAAAATCTGCTGCTGCCGCCACCGCTGAAAAACAACGAAGCCGCAAGCAACGTCATGTCGCTGGACGAGATCTATGCCATGTTCCCGAACCTGAAGGAGCGACGCAACTCGCCCGGCACCCGGCTCTCGGGCGGCGAACAGCAGATGCTGGCCGTGGCGCGCATTCTGCGTACCGGTGCCGATATTCTGCTGCTGGACGAAATTTCCGAAGGGCTGGCCCCGGTCATTGTGCAGGCGCTGGCCCGCATGATTACGACGCTCAAGCAAAAGGGGCTGACCATTATCATGGTCGAACAGAATTTTCACTTTGCCGCGCCCCTGGCAGATCATTTTTATGTCATGGAACATGGTGAAATCGTAGAATCTTTTCCGGCTGCACAACTGACTGCAAAACAGGACACGTTGAACGAGCTGCTTGGCGTTTGACGAGCCCATCTACAACAATTAATGGTATTTATTGGAGAGTAACGATGAGACTCACAAAAACATTCTGCGCGCTTGCACTGGCAACGCTGGGCACCCAGGCCATGGCTGCGGGCATTTCTGATGATGTCATCCGCATCGGTTTCATTACCGATATGTCAGGCGTCTATTCCGATATTGATGGCAAGGGTGGTGTGGAAGCGATCAAAATGGCGATCGAAGACGCCGGTGGTGCGATCGATGGTAAGAAAATCGAAGTGCTCAGCGCCGATCACCAGAACAAGGCCGACGTGGCATCGGCCCGGGTACGGCAATGGATTGACCAGGATAAAGTCGACATGATTATTGGCGGCACCAACTCGGCTACGGCACTGGCATCCGCCGCGGTTGCAGCCGGCAAGAAAGTGCCCTATATTGCCATCGGCCCAGGTACCACGGCGCTGACCAATGCAAACTGTACGCCTTACACCATTCACTATGCATACAACACCAAGGCGCTGGCCAATGTAACCGGTGGCGCTGTGGTTAAACAGGGCGGCACCAAATGGTTTTTCCTGACCGCCGACTATGCTTTCGGTCACTCTCTTGAGGCCGATACCACCACGGTTGTCAAAGCCAACAAGGGTGAAGTAGTGGGTTCGGTACGCGTGCCACTGGGTACCACCGACTTCTCTTCCTACATGCTGCAGGCGCAGTCTTCCGGCGCACAGATCATGGGTCTGGCCAATGCCGGCGGCGACTTCATCAACTCCATGAAAGCCGGCAGCGAATTCGGTGTATTTCCTGCCATCAAGCCTGCAGGGCTGCTGGTGTTCATTAACGACGTGCACTCGCTTGGCCTGAAAACCACACAGGGCCTATACCTGACGTCTTCCTGGTACTGGGATCAGGATGATGAGTCACGCGCCTGGTCTAAGAAATTCGAAGACCGGGTCAAGCGCAAGCCATCGTTCCTGCAGGCCGGTGACTATGCGGCCGTGGGTACGTACCTGAAAGCCGTGGCGGAAACCAAAACCGATAACGGTGATGAAATCATCAAATGGTTCAAATCCAACAAGATCAACAATATGTTCATGAAAGACGGTGTGACCCGCAAGGACGGCCTGGTCGTGCATGATATGTATCTGATGCAGGTGAAAACACCGGAAGAGTCCAAAGGACCTTGGGATTATTACAAGGTGGTGGAAAAGGTACCGGGCGATGTTGCTTACGGTCCTGAAAGCGAATCAACCTGCAAGCTCTGATTCTGCAGGCCTATTCTGGCAGGCACACCACTTGAGTGCCTGCCGGATTCATACATGTTATTTAAACCGACTCAGTCATTGAAATATGATTACCATTTTTGGCATACCCCTTGCTGCTTTTCTGGGCCAGATTCTGCTGGGCCTGGTGAACGGCTCTTTCTATGCAGTGCTATCGCTTGGCCTGGCCGTGATCTTCGGCCTGCTCAATGTGATTAACTTCGCTCACGGCGCACTGTATATGCTCGGAGCCTTCGTGGCGTGGATGGGCCTGCAGTTTCTGGGCCTGAACTACTGGGTCATGCTGATTGTTGCTCCGCTCGTTGTGGGCCTGCTCGGCATTATCATCGAGCGGCTGCTGTTGCGTCATCTGTACAAGCTGGATCACTTATACGGCCTGCTGCTCACTTTCGGCCTGACCCTGCTTATTGAAGGTATTTTCCGCAGTATGTACGGCGTATCCGGACAGCCTTATCCGACGCCCGAATCATTGCGTGGCGCAGTCAACCTGGGATTCATGGTGCTGCCCATCTATCGCGGCTGGGTGGTCGCCGCGTCGATTATCGCCTGCCTGGTGACCTGGTATGTGATTGAGCGTACCAGGCTGGGCGCCTTGCTGCGCGCCGGCACCGAGAACTCCAAGCTGGTGGAAGCCTTCGGCATCAATGTGCCGCTCATGGTTACGCTCACGTATGGCTTTGGCGTTGCCCTGGCCGGTTTTGCCGGCGTGCTGGCAGCACCGGTGCTGCAGGTATCCCCGCTGATGGGATCGAATCTTATTATTGTCGTATTCGCTGTGGTGGTGATTGGTGGCATGGGCTCTATTATGGGCTCGATTGTCACCGGTCTCGGACTGGGCGTCATTGAAGGGCTCACCAAAGTATTCTGGCCGGAAGCGTCCAGCACGGTCGTCTTCATTATTATGGCAATTGTCTTATTATTGCGTCCAGCCGGACTCTTCGGGAAAGTGAAATGAACCGCCAACTGCTTGCCTTGCTGATTTTTGCCCTGGCACTGGCCTTTCTGCCTGCTTTGGGTGTCTATCCGATTTTCGTCATGAAAATCCTGTGTTATGCGCTGTTCGCCTGCGCCTTCAATCTGCTGCTGGGTTATGTAGGCCTGCTCTCATTTGGCCATGCCGCTTTCTTCGGTGGTGCAGCTTATGCGGCCGGCCATGCCATCAAGATCTGGGGACTGTCGCCCGAGCTTGGTATTCTATTTGGCGTAGTGATTGCCGCGCTGCTGGGATTGATTGTGGGCTGGCTGGCCATCCGGCGCAGCGGCATTTATTTCACCATGATTACGCTTGCCATGGCGCAGATGGTTTTCTTCTATTTTCTGCAGGCGCCTTTTACCGGTGGCGAAGATGGCCTGCAAGGCGTGCCACGCGGCAAGCTGTTTGGCCTGATCGACCTGAGCAATGATTTGAATCTGTACTATCTGGTGATTGTCATTTTCATCATCGGCTATTTCATCTGCTGGCGCACCGTCAAGTCCCCCTTTGGTCAGGTGTTGCATGCCATCAAGGAAAACGAGCCGCGTGCCGTGTCGCTGGGCTATGACATAGACAAGTTCAAGCTGCTGGCCTTTGTGCTGTCTGCAGGCCTGGCAGGCCTGGCGGGTGCCACCAAAACCCTGGTGTTTGTGTCTGCAACCCTGTCAGACGCCATGTGGCAGATGTCCGGCACGGTGGTGCTGATGACACTGATCGGCGGCGTGGGTACCTTTACCGGGCCTGTGATCGGCGCGCTGATCGTGGTGTTTATCGAGAACAAAATCGGCGATATCGGACGTGTTCTGGCCAGTTCTACCGGTATTCAGTGGTTTCAGACGCTGGGTGAATCGGTCACCATTGTCATGGGGCTGATTTTCATCCTGTGTGTGATGGCCTTCCGCAAGGGTATTGTCGGCGAGCTGCTGGCCCTGCTGCCGGCCAATCGCAACAAGCAGTAGTTACCCCCTGCGGCCCTGCCGCAAATGCCTTCAGCCCGCCTCAGACTGCCCTGGCGGGCTGTTTTGTTTTCTGTTGGTTGATGTTGCCTATGCCGATGCGTTATTCGGGATGCAGCGCGCTCGCGGGCCTCACGCTGATGACAGAACGGCGAATGTTCATTTGCCGCCGGTATTGTGTTGCACGCGCTATTTGTTTCAGAATGACTGCAGGGCCGAAAAAACCGGGCCCTGGCTTTGCGCATGCGTAATCATCATGCATGCTGCTGTCGACGATGACACCACCCGCCAGTACAGCCATATCGGATATCAGACAATGAATGGTTGTGCGCCAGCAGGCACTTCTTGAATTATTCACATATGTGTAAACCTGAGGCCATATGATGTTAAACCCTGGGCAATCGCGGAATTCACATGCACATCAGTTGTAGTATCACATTTGTCTCATAGCGGAGCGTTTGCGCAAACACAGCGCACCAGGACATCACATTACTGCGCGGTTACAAGGCATCAATGTCTACGCAATTACCCTAAGTTCAATTATTAAGGCTTGCCTCCGGTGCATGTTCCTTAATACTATCTTGTTTTAATTAAAGCCAAGTGCGCGCAATCCGCCACGGTGTTTGAATTAAAGCCGCCAGGATTGCATCTGAAATGATGCCATCTCCGAGAATTCTATAACCAAGGAATGTCAATGAAAAAGCGTACCCTTTTTTCAGTTGTTACAGCCGCTCTTTGCCTCAGTGCCGTAGCCATGGGCCCTGCACAGGCACAGGATTATCCAAGTAAACCTATTCGCGTGATTGTGCCGTTTGCACCCGGCGGCTCTACAGATATCGTTGCCCGTGTTGTGACGTCAAAAATGAGTGACATTCTGGGCAAACCCATGGTCGTTGAAAACAAAGGCGGCGCTGGCGGTGCACTGGGTGCGACTGAAGCGGCCCGTGCCAAACCGGATGGCTATACGCTGTCTATCGCCACTGTCTCAACCATGGCGGTTAATCCCGCATGCAAACCAACAGGCCTGGGCTACGATGCGCTGAAAGATTTCGCACCCGTAGTCAACTTCGCCAACGTACCCAACATCCTGGAAGTCAATCCAAAATTCCCTTCCCAGGATTTCAAGTCCTTTCTTGAAGAAATCAAGGCCAACCCAGGCAAGTATTCCTACGGTTCCTCTGGTACCTGCGGCGTGCTGCACCTGGCCGGAGAAGCCTTTAAACAAACCACCCAAACCGATATTGTGCACGTGCCTTACCGTGGCTCGGGCCCAGCCGTAACCGACGCTGTCGGCGGACAGATACAAATTCTGTTCGACAATCTGCCTTCATCATTACCCCAGATTCAAGGTGGCAACCTGCGGCCTCTGGCAATCGCCTGGAAAGAGCGCTTGCCTGCTCTCAAAGATGTACCCACTTTCGCTGAGCTTGGTTATGAAAACCTGAATCAGCCTGTCTGGTATGGCCTTCTGGCTCCTGCCGGCACACCCAAGGAAGTGATCGATAAACTCAACAGTGTGGCGGTAGAAGCACTGAAAGATCCCAAAGTTGTTGAAGCGCTGGAAAAACAGGGCGCATTCGTTTCCGGTAACACCCCCGAAGAATTCGGCAAGGAAATTCAGCAACAATTCGATTGGGCCAAGGACGTGGTCAAGAAGGGCAATATCAAGCTCGACTGACGCATCAGGCTGACTGTCACGTGCATCCGGGACTGGGCATCCCGGCTGCATGACAGCCGCAGCATGTTCTTGCGCAAGTAAATTAAAAAACGAAGGTTATTTATGCACATCAAAAATCAACAGGATTTCTGGTCAGGAGTCATGTTCATTGTGATCGGAGTGGGCTTTGCCGTGTTCTCCGAATCCTATGACATGGGTACACCTGCCCGTATGGGTCCGGGTTATTTTCCATTCTGGCTGGGTGTGGTCCTGGCTCTTCTTGGTGCGGTTGTCTTTATGGGCTCCCTAAGGGGCGAACCACAGGACGACACAGACATCGGGCATTTCGATTGGGATATTCTTTTTCTGATCATCGGCTCCATTGCCATTTTTGCGCTTATGCTGGACCATCTCGGACTGTATATTTCTGTCCCTCTGCTGATCATCTTCAGTAGCCTGGCCAGTCATGAGTTCAGTATCAAAATCGCCATTTTCAATGCTATTTTCCTGACGCTGTTCACCTGGCTTGCGTTCATCAAGGGCCTCGGTCTGATCTTCCCTATGCTGCCTGTGCCGTTCGGCGAATGGTCTCTGCTTGCGCAGATCTTCGTTCCGCTGTCACTCATCATTGCTGTCGTGACGCTGGCACGTCGTCTCAAAGGAAAATAACACTATGGAATTACTTGAACATTTGGCGCTGGGGTTTTCAGTGGCGTTCACGCCTGAAAATCTGCTGTATGCGCTACTCGGTTGTATTCTTGGAACACTGATCGGCGTGCTGCCTGGTATCGGCCCTGTGCCCACCATCGCCATGCTGCTGCCACTCACTTACGTTCTGCCTCCTGTCGCCGGTCTGATTATGCTCGCCGGGATTTACTATGGCTCCCAGTACGGGGGGTCAACGACGGCGATTCTGGTGGCGCTACCGGGGGAAACCTCGGCGGTGGTCACGGTGCTCGACGGTCACCAGATGGCCAAGAACGGGCGAGCGGGGGCTGCACTTGCCATCGCTGCACTGGGTTCGTTCTTTGCCGGCTGTTTCGCTACTGTGCTGTTGGCCGCGTTCGCTCCGCCTCTGGCTGAGGTGGCCTTCAAGTTCGGACCGGCTGAGTACTTCTCGTTAATGGTGCTGGGTCTGATTGGTGCGGTGGTGCTGGCTTCCGGCTCGTTGCCTAAAGCGATCTGCATGATTTTGCTGGGCCTGCTGCTGGGTATGGTGGGCACCGACGTGAACTCTGGCGTGGCCCGCTTCGACTTTGGCGTACCAGAGCTGCAGGACGGGATTGACTTTGCCGTGGTAGCGATGGGCGTTTTCGGCCTGGCAGAGATCATGAACAACCTGGCGCAAAAGGAAAACCGTGTCGACATTACCGACAAAATCGGCAGCCTGTACCCGAACAAAAAGGAATTCAAGGAAGCTGCTCCTGCCGTCATGCGCGGTACGCTGCTGGGTTCTGCATTGGGTATTCTGCCTGGTGGCGGCGCGGTGCTTTCATCGTTCGCGTCCTATACCCTGGAGAAAAAACTCTCCAAAAATCCTGAGCGCTTCGGTAAAGGTCACCCGGCCGGTCTGGCTGGCCCTGAGTCTGCCAATAACGCAGCGGCACAAACCTCGTTCATCCCGCTGCTCACATTGGGTATTCCGGGTAACGCCGTTACTGCGCTGATGGTGGGTGCAATGACGATTCATAATATTCAGCCTGGCCCTCAGGTCATGAGCAGCAACCCCGATCTGTTCTGGGGTCTGATCGTGTCCATGTGGATTGGTAACCTGATGCTGGTTATTCTGAACCTGCCGCTGATCGGCCTGTGGGTCAAACTGCTCAAAGTGCCATACCGCGTGCTGTTCCCGGCGATCGTGCTGTTCTGCTCGGTTGGTGTGTATTCGCTGAACTACAACGTGTTTGATATTTATATCATGGCGATTTTCGGCATTATCGGATACTTCTGGAGCAAGCTGAAATGCGAAGGCGCGCCTTTGCTGCTGGGTCTGGTACTGGGGCCTATGATGGAAGAAAACTTCCGTCGCGCCCTGTTGCTATCACGGGGTGATTTCACGACCTTTGTCACACGACCATTGTCCATGTCACTGCTGATCGTTGCTGCCATTCTTGTGGTGATCGTCGCTATCCCATCCATTCGCAAGAAACGCGAGGAAACCTTCGTCGAAGAAGATTAAGCCCTCGTTCTGAAAGAATAATCCCCGCCCGGATCTGCCGTTAAAAACAATAAGGATCCGATCAGGCGGGGATTTTTGTATCTGGTGTTATTGTGCAGGCTCAATGGGGACGATAGAGACCAGGGGGGCGACCCATGCGGCCAATGCCAAGAGCAATAAAGCAATAAAGCAAAAGCAATAAAGCGTGCCAGCCGGGAGGTGAGCACGCTTTATGATTTTTGAACAGAGGCGTTGTCGGATCCCGCTACTCTTTTTTGCCGGTAGTAAACGGTATTCAGTGCCGGTTTGGCCCGGTCCGACAAAACCGGCCTGCACGATTACAGTGACCAGCCGCCGTCAATGATTTGCGTCGTGCCAGTGGTGTAAACCGATTCATCTGAAGCCAGGTATAAAGCCAGATAGGCGATTTCCTCTGGACGGCCAACCCGGCCGATAGGCTGACGCGAGACGAAGTTGGCGCGCATTTCGTCTTCGGATGTGCCATATTTTTTGGCCTGTCCGGCGATCCTGTCTTTGAGCGAGGGAGATTCCACGGTGCCGGGACAAATCGCATTGCAACGAATGCCCTGACCAACGTAGTCGGCGGCGACGGCCTTGGTCAGCCCGATGACCGCTGCCTTGGTAGTGCCGTAAACAAAGCGGTTGGGTACGCCTTTGACGCTTGATGCGGCAGAGGCCATATTGATAATGGAACCCTGTTTTTTCTCCAGCATGCCGGGCAGGAAGGCGCGAATCATGTGATACATGGACGTCACGTTCAGATCAAAGGAAAAGTCCCAGTCTTTCTGTTCGCATCCGAGAATATTGCCGTCGTGCACATATCCGGCGCAATTGAACAGCGCATCTACCGTGCCGATTTCCTTTTGCAGCGCGGCAATCTGCTCAGGCTTGGTTACGTCCAGCTTGCGGGTTTCGCAGCCTTTGAGTTCGGCCAGCAGTGCTTCGTTAATATCGGTGGCATATACTTTGGCGCCTTCGCTGGCGAACAATTCTGCTGTCGCCCTGCCAATGCCCTGGCCTGCGGCCGTGATGAGTACCGTTTTTCCTGCCAGACGCTGTCCCATGGGAACCCCTCCTTTGGTTTTCATTAATAAAAATCGTTTTGATATATAAACAAACAGCGCTATCTTACCGGATTAACCGGCGCGCTTCAATCATCGCTCTCGTTCCTTAACTGAGTATTTACCCCAATACCCGACCAGAGCCAGGCAAAACCTCGTATACTCTGACATCATTTTTATCAGTAAAACTTCAATTTTATGACTGAAAAGACGCCCGGTGCTAACCCATCACGCTATTCTGCGCCTGCGCTGGAAAAAGGGATGGCGATTCTTGAAGTGCTGAGCGAAAGCCCGCAAGGTTGCACCATGAATGAACTAAGCGCCCGGCTGGGGCGCTCGGTCAGTGAAATTTTCCGCATGGTGATTGTGCTCCAGGAACTGGGCTATATTGCTGCTGATGCGGGCGATCGCTATACCCTTACACTGCGACTGTTTCATCTTGCGCATCGCCATTATCCCGTACGCCAGCTCACTGAATGCGCCTTGCCGCTGTTGCAGGAGCTGGCCGTACAATGCCAGCAGTCCTGTCATCTGAGTATTTACCGACAGGGCAGGCTGGTCATTATCGCCCAGGTGGACAGCCCGGCCCGCTGGTCCCTCAGCTTAAAGCTGGGCACGGAAATGGGCCTGGGTGATACCTCGTCGGGGCAGGTGCTGCTGGCATTCTGTAATGATGAGGAACGTGAACGCATGCTGCAGACCCACGTGCCTACCGACGGCGAACTCACCCTGACGGAAGCGCAGCTGCGCCGGCAACTGGCCAGTGTCAGAAAAGCCGGGTGTTCGGTGATGAAAAGTCGCCAGATCCAGGGGGTGACCAATATTGCGGCACCCGTGCGCAATGAGCACGGGCAGGTTATTGCAGCTGTTAATGTGCCGCATATCGCGCGGATTGACGCCTTGCATACACCGTCGGCCGACGCCATACGTCCGATGCTGCTGGAGACGGCAGAGCGCATCTCGCGTCGACTGGGGCATCAATAATCCGCTGTTGGCGCGCAGGCTTGCGAGTGGGGCGACAACGCTGCCGCCAGCCTCGGGGCTGTGGCGACAACGTCCCTGCGGTACTGCTTTCTGCGATACCGCCTTGTTACTGAGCCAGTTTGTAGGCCATGACGTAGTCGCCCAGTTTGGTGCCGATAGAACCATGTCCGCCGACAACCAGGACAACCATCTGCTCATTTTTGCTGTTCAGATAGGTCATTGGTGTGGCCTGTCCGCCAGCCGGCAGTCGGGCATCCCACAATACCTTGCCGGTGGTCAGATCATAGGCGCGCAGATAATCATCCACGGCTGCGCCCATAAACACGACGCCTGAACCGGTGATCATGGGGCCGCCGATGCCTGGCACACCCATGGTGATGGGCAGCGGCAGCGGAGACAGATCATGAATCGTACCGTTCTTGTGTTTCCACGCAGTCTTGCCTGTACGCAGGTCTACGCCCGCGACCGAGCCCCATGGCGGTTGCTGGCACGGCACGCCCAGTGGCGAGAGGAAAGGATGCATGTTGACGGCGTATGGTGCACCTTCATTGCTATTGACGCCCTGTTCGCCGACGTTCATCTGCACATCCTTGCCCAGTGCTTCTTTGGGTACCAATTGGGATACAAACGCCAGTTGCAGCGGCATACCGAACATCACCTGGCGTTTCGGATCTACCGCAATGCCACCCCAGTTAAACACGCCGAAGTTGCCCGGATAGACAATCGTTCCCTGCAGCGATGGCGGTGTGTACTGACCTTCGTAGCGCAGGGTCTTGAACTGGATGCGGCACCATAACTGGTCAAATGGCGTGCCACCCCACATCTTGCCCTCGGTCAGCGGATCGGGCTTGAAGTTCAGGGCCGATTCCGGCTGTGTCGGCGCGCTGTGCTCGCCTTCAATCGTGCCTTGTGGCGCCTTGACTTCACGTACCGGCAACACGGCATCACCGGTGCGACGATCCAGCACATAAATGTCCCCCTGTTTAGTGGGAACGACCAGAGAAGGCACCACGCCGCTGGCGGTGCTGATATCCATCAGGGTGGGCTGAGCGGGCGTGTCCATATCCCACAGATCGTGGTGAATGAACTGATGAACCCATTTGGCCTGGCCGTTGTTCAGATCCAGTGCGACCACTGAAGTGGCATATTTTTCTTCATGCTCGTTGCGGTAGCGGCCGAGCTGGTCAGGTGTGCGATTGCCCATAGGGAAATACACCAGGCCCAGCTTTTCATCGACACTGCCCACAGACCAGCTGTTGGGCGAGCTTACCGTGTATTTCTGATCCGGATTGTTCGGATCGAATGGCGCGGTATCGTCAGGATTGCCCGAGTCCCAGTTCCACAACAGTTTGCCGCTGCGAACGTCATAGGCGCGGATCACGCCGGAGGGTGAGTTGATATCATAGTTGTCATTGACTGCGCCGGCCACCACGATTTTGCCATTGGCCACCACGGGAGGGGAGGTGGAGTAATAATAGCCGTGCTGCTTGAACGGCATATTATGGGTCAGATCCAGCTGGCCATTATCAGCAAAATCCTTACATACTTCACCGGTTTGCGGATCCAGCGCAATCAGCTTGGCTGTGGCTGTGGGCAGAAACAGGCGGCTGCTGCAAGCAGCGCCGGAACCCGTTGATGCTGCTGCGGGGGCGGGCGTGGCACTCGCTGCATCGGCCTGACCATTGTCGGCCGTTGCCGTTGCGGTTTCGCTGGCGGTTGACGCTGCCGCGCCGGTTGCGGCGGCGTCACCAGCCCAATAGGACAGGCCTCGGCACGTCTGGTGCTGACGCTGGCCATCGGCCACCACATCGGCCTTGTATTCCCATTTTTTCTCGCCGGTATCGGCGTCCAGCGCTATCGCCCAGTTATGAGGCGTACAAAGGTAAAGCGTATTACCTATCTTGATGGGTGTTGCCTGGTAGGTGAACTCATTGGTGTCGCCTTCGCCCTTCACATCGCCGGTCTGATAGGACCACGCCAGTTTCAGCTTGCTGACATTCTCCGGAGTAATCTGGCTCAGCGGTGAGTAGCGTTGACCGTAACCCGTACGGCCGTATGCATGCCAGTCATTATCACCGGTAGTGGCATTGTTGCCCATATCCGGCTCTGCGCTCACCACGGCGTCAGGCAATTGTCCTTCGAGCTCATGCGTTGGATTGGCGATACTGCCCAGCGTGCCAATCGCAATCACGATCGTAATCACGGCCAGCACGGCTTTGGCATTAGTGGTTTCGTTGGAGGCCATACGCCTGTCGGATTCAAGCCGGCTGCGTTTCGGGTGTGCAACGCCGGGCAGGAGCAGGATAATGCCAAGAATCAGGAAAAACCCCAGACGGGCCGCCAGCGGCCACCAGTCATAGCCGGATTCGAAAAACGCCCACACGGCCGTACCGATCAGGAAGGCAGCATAGAGCACAAGCGCGAAAGGTCTGCGGTTGAACAGAAGGAATGCCGTAATCAGCAGGACTATGCCCGCTGACACGTAATAGATGCTGCCCCCAAGGGACAACAGCCAGCCGCCTCCGGCGGCGAGCACCAGACCGGATAGTAGCGTGAGTAATGCCGCGATGGCGTTCATGATCTGCTCCGAAGGTTGGGAATACATTTGTCATAGACACGATGGTGGCTATCGACATGTCCTGAAAACGAAGCAGCAGGCATGGCCAGCACTGTGTCAGATCCGATTTTGTCATTCTAGCACTGCAGTGTGTCGAATAACCGGTTCGTGAACACGGACATTTGTTCCCAAATGTTCATGGGTATGGGGCTGAACGGTCCACGTCCATCGTTATGGTTCAGGCCGCAACGGTTTTGATCCATGCTCAACGCGGCATTTATATCACACCAGGTGTGATATAAATATTGTTAAAACTTGATGCTGAAGAAGTCGTCTTCAAGAAAGCGGCCAGATAGGTGCTGTGGCTTTCAGACTGCGATCTGGCCAGGCTGATTAATCAGACGCAATTTACGGAGGTACATGCTCATGAAAAAGAACTATCGAACCCGCACAGTGGTGCAACAAAAAACCGGCATCCCTTGCGGAGATGCCGGCAATGTATAAGATATCAGGCTGACCGGGCCTTGGGAGCCAGGTCATGCAACATCATCAGATCTGCGTAATAAATTTGGTGACCAGATAGCCATCAAAGGTTTCGCTGCCGCCTTCGCTGCCAATACCACTGTCCTTTACGCCACCAAACGGTGTTTCAGGCAGGGCAACGCCGAAATGGTTGATGTTGACCATACCGGCTTCGATTTCATTGGACGCTTTGTGCGCTGTCTGCAGCGAAGTGGTGAACACGTAGGAAGACAGGCCGAAAGGCAGGCTGTTGGCGCGCTTGATGACTTCGTCCGTATCGGAGAAACGCACGACCGGTGCGATCGGGCCAAACGGCTCTTCGGTCATCAGGCGTGAATCATCGCTGATGTTGGTCACCACGGTCGGTGGGAAGAAGTAACCCTGACCACCCAGCGGATCACCGCCCAGTTCAATCGTCGCGCCGCCTTTACGGGCGTCTTCTACGAACGAAGCAATGGCGCCGACACGACGCTCATGCGCCAGCGGTCCCATTTCCGTGTCCTTGGCGGTACCATCGCCCACTTTGATGCCTTTCAGTGTGTCGACGAAGATGGACAGGAACTGGTCATAGGCTTTTTCCTGCACGTAGAAGCGCGTAGGGGAAATGCAGACCTGACCGGCGTTGCGGATTTTGAACTTGGCCAGCATTTTGGCGGCTTTGGGAATATCGGCATCGTCGAACACCAGCACGGGCGAGTGGCCGCCCAATTCCATGGTAATGCGTTTCATATGAGCGCCGGCCAGTGCGGCCAGTTGTTTACCCACGGGAACCGAACCGGTGAACGAGACTTTGCGTACGATGGGTGAGCGGATCAGGTAATCAGATACTTTCGGTGGATCACCCCAAACGATGTTCAGAATGCCTTTGGGCAGGCCGGCATCATGGAAAATGCGGGCAATGGCCATCACGGCGCTGGGCGCGTCTTCAGGGCCTTTCAGGATGATGGTGCAACCGGCGCCGATAGCCGCAGAAATCTTGCGGATTGCCTGATTGAATGGGAAGTTCCATGGCGTGAAGGCAGCACATACGCCAATGGGTTCGCGCACGACAAGCTGGCGTACTGCCGGGTTGCGTGGGGGCACGATACGGCCATAGATACGGCGGCATTCTTCGGCATGCCAGTCGCAATGATCGGCACAACTGACAATTTCGCCGACCGCTTCGGCCAGCGGCTTGCCCTGGTCCCGTGTCAGGTTCAGGCCAATGTCCTGTGCCCGCTCACGCGCCAGTTCGGCTGCCTTGCGCAAAATGGCCGAACGATCCATGGGGGAGCTGTGTTTCCAGGTCTGGAAGGCGCGCTCGGCTGCCTGAAGGGCACGATCCAGATCCGCTTCGCTGGCGTGCGGCAATTGTGCCAGCACTTCGCCGGTAGCGGGGTTGATCACATCCTGTGTGGTACGTCCGTCTCCTGAAAGAAACTCACCATCAATGTAAAGACTGAGTGCTTCATACTGGCTCATTACTTATCCTTTCTGTGTCTGTGGTATTTATATGAAATTGCGCTGCACCATTGCGAACAACAGTGCAGCATAGCGTCGGTTTTTTTTATATTCTTGTGCCTATCCTGATAATAAACGGACTGGCGCAATTTTGCATGCGCAGCACGCGGTAATGAAATATTTTTCACCCGAGCCGAATCTGCACTGCAGACCGTAACGGTGCCGGAAACAGCCGCTGACGTGTGTCTGCGTTCTTTCCGGGCCGCGCAAGACAGTTGCAGTTCATGGCGCCTGGGTTCATAATCGCCCCATCCAATTTCCGTCCGCTGCCCGGGCATATGAGCTGTACCGTATGCCTGTGCTGCAACGTAACAATGAGAATATTACTAGTAGAAGACGAACCGTCCCTGGCCAAATGGCTTGCCAAAAGCCTGGCTCGCTATGCCGGTTTTATTGTCGAGTGGGCCGACGATGGCCTGCTGGCGGTACGACGTCTGGAGCTTGAGGAGTACGATGCGGTGATTCTGGACCTGGGCCTGCCGGGGCTGGACGGCGCCGGTGTGCTGGCACGCATGCGCGCACGCGACGATCGTACGCCTGTGCTGGTGCTCACTGCGCGCGATTCGCTAAATCAGCGTATCGATCTGCTGCATCAGGGCGCCGACGATTTCCTGGCCAAGCCTTTCGAAATGGGGGAGCTCGAAGCGCGCCTGACCGCACTCATCCGGCGCAGCCGCGGCAAAAGCCGGCCGCGCCTGCTCCTGGGGAACCTGTCGCTGGACGCCAGCCTGCAGCAGTTTTATCTGGCCGATCAGCCGCTGGCCCTGTCGCCCCGGGAAACCGCCGTATTACGCGTGCTCATGCAACGCAGTGGTGAACCCATCAGCAAGCAGTCTATTCTGGACCGGGTGGTGGCCGACGATAAGGAAGTCAATCTGGAAGCCATTGAAGTGATTGTGCATCGCTTGCGCAAGAAGCTGGCCGACAGCGGCGCGCAAATTGTCACCGTGCGGGGCGTGGGCTACAGTCTGGAAGCGCTGGCGGCCCAGCCATGAAACTGTTTTCGCGCAGTCTTAAATCCATCCTGCTCTGGCTGCTGGTACCGGCGCTGTTGCTGACCATGCTAACGGCCCTGGGCTTATCCAGCAAGGATTTGCGCAGGCAAATCACGGTGGCCTATGACCGATCCCTGGTCGGCGCACTCAATTCACTGAACCATAATATCTCTACGCAAAGTGGCGGGCTCTCGCTGGAGCAGCCCTATACCCTGCTGGAGTTTTATGAGCTCACGGCCAATGCCGACGTGTTTTTCAAGATCGCCGCCGAAGACGGCCTCTCGGTAATCGGTAATGCCGATCTGCCCATGCCCGAGCAGCGACTGGAATCGGGCAAGGCCTATTTTTTCGATACCGATTATCTGGGTGCGCCGGTGCGTTCCGTGGTCATGGCACGCGAGGCGGTGCCGCCGCTGTATGGGGACAAAAGTGTGCGCATCATCATCCAGGTGGCCGAAGGCATTGGCGACCGGGAATCCTTTATCAACAACATGTTATGGCGCTCCGTCGGGCGCGATCTGCTGCTGATCGCCGTGGTGATGGTCATCGTGATTGTCGGGGTTATTTTTGCGGTACGGCCGCTGGAGCGCCTGCGTTACGAAATGCGCTCGCGCACCATCAATGATTTACGTCCGGTCAGCACCGAAGGGATGCCCAAGGAGGTCAAGCCGCTGGTCAGTGCGATCAACCAGCACATGCAGCGTTATACCGAGCAGGCGGACCGGCAGCGGCAGTTTCTGGATGATGCCTCGCATCAGTTGAAAACCCCGCTGTCTGTGCTCAAAACGCAGCTGGATTATGCCTTGCGTGAATCCGATCCTCAGGAAGTGCGCGAAGTGCTGATGTCCATGAATGAAGGCGTGGATCGGGCTATTCGCATGACCAGTCAGATGCTGGCGCTGGCCAGGGTGCGCGATTCGCTGGATTCTCAGGTATGGCAGGACAGTGCGCCCGTCGATCTGGGCGAACTGGTGAATGAACTGGTTCGGGATCTGTGGCCGGTCATCCGTGAACGACGCATTGATCTGGAAGTGATTCCGCCCGAAAGTCCGCTGTGTGTGTGTGGCGTTGCCTGGCTGCTGCAGGAGGCGCTGCGCAATGTGCTGGATAATGCCATCCGCTACTGTCCACGCGAGGGGGCGGTCTCCATTTCGCTGATGCAATTGAATGATAAGACGGCGCAGGTGGTGGTCGAAGATAGCGGACCGGGTATGTCTGAGGAAGACAAGGACAAGGCCGGCACCCGCTTCCGGCGGGGCAAGGCAGGTAAGCATTTGCCCGGTGCGGGCCTGGGGCTGGCCATTGTCAGCACGATCCTGCAAATGCATCAGGCCAGAATGATGCTGGAGTCGGGCGAACAGCTCAAGGGGCTGCGTGTCAGATTAGTGTTTACCCTTAATATGAAGCCCTGAACAGCATAGATGCCACATTTGAAAGGCAATCGAAAGGTTCCATCTGTAATGTACGCAAAGTTCCGTGATCCCGGGTGTTAGGGCAGTTGTACAACACGCAGGGCCGGATTTTGTCAGGTTGCAGTGCGCGCCAAGCGTGCCAGAGCAACGGGCAAAACCGGACGGCAACGGCTGGTCAGGCTGTATGCAGGCCTGGCCAATTCCTACCATTTAATTATAAAGATGAGACTAACCATGCGTTCTTCTTTCCTGTCCCGAGTCTTCGGCGCTTCTGTCATTGCTGCTCAGCTGGCGATGGCACCGGCCGCGTTTGCTGACGAACCCCGTCGCCCTGAATGTATCGCCCCGGCGCAGCCGGGTGGTGGTTTTGACCTGACCTGCCGTCTGGCGCAGGAAGGCCTCAAGCAAAGCGGTGCGCTCAAAAGTGCGATGCGTATCGTGTACATGCCTGGTGGTATCGGTGCTGTTGCCTATAACAACGTGGTTGCGCAAAAACCCTCAGAAGGTGGCGCTATCGTCGCGTTTTCCGGTGGTTCACTGCTGAACCTGGCCCAGGGCAAGTTCGGCAAGTACAACGAAAACGATGTTCGCTGGCTTGCTGCTGTAGGTACCGATTATGGGGTTGTGGTTGTACGCAATGACTCTCCCTATAACGACCTGAAATCACTCATGCAGGCTTTCAAGGATGATCCGACCAAGATTGTGCTGGGCGCCGGCGGTACGGTTGGCAGCCAGGACTGGATGAAAGCAGCACTCACAGCCAAGGCTGCGGGTGTGGACTACAAGAAAATGCGTTTCGTGGCCTTTGAAGGCGGTGGCGAGTCGGTGACTGCGCTGCGCGGCGGCCATATCCAGGCCTATATGGGTGATGCGGCTGAAGCCTTCACCATGCTCGAAGGCGGCGCGCCGATCAAAGTGCTGGCCGTGTTCAATGACAAACGTCTTGAGGGCAAATTCAAGGATGTTCCTACTGCCAAGGAACAGGGCTACGATATCCAGTGGCCGATCATCCGTGGCTACTACGTAGGCCCTAAAGTCTCCGACGCCGATTACAACTTCTGGCTGGACGCATTCAAGAAAATGGGTGCTGACGGGGGCTTTGCCAAATTGCGTGAACAACAGGGTTTGTTCCCCTTTGATAAAACCGGCGCCGACCTGGACGCTTACGTCAAGCAACAGGTTGCCGACTACCGGAAACTGGCCGATTCATTTGGCCTGATTAAAAAATAATAATGCCACTCTGACCGCTGTTCCGGGTATGGTCCCGGCAGCGGCAGGCGCTCTCGCGCCGTGACAATATCTGTCTGGAACTACCACCATGAATGATCGCATATTGGGGATTGTATCCCTGGGGCTTGCCATCTTCCTGACCGTCTTTGGCTGGAACCTGGAAGCGCCCGTATCGTATGAACCTGTTGGCCCGCGTGCCTTTCCCTTGCTGATTGCGCTGGTCATCGGCCTGTGTGGCCTATGGCTGATCTACAAGAACGAATTCAGCGCCGAGGCCAATCCGCCCGGTGCCAACGGCCGTATTTTCCTGATGGTGCTGGTCGCCCTGGGTTACGCCTTCCTGTTTCAGTGGCTCGGTTTTATTATCGCGACAACGATTATGACCGTGCTGGTTGGTCGCCTGTTCGGTGGCACCTGGATCAAGTGCCTGATCGGGGGGGCGATCATGGGTGTTTTGTTTTTCTTCCTGTTTGACCGTGCGCTTGATGTCGTGCTGCCAACAGGCATTCTGGAGGGCCTGCTATGAGCGGCTTACTCGATCATTTATCAATCGGTTTCGGCGTTGCCATGACCTGGAGCAATCTGCTGATTGCTGCGGTCGGCGCTTTTCTGGGCACGCTGGTGGGTGTCTTGCCCGGCCTGGGTCCCATCAATGGCGTCGCCATGCTGATTCCGCTGGCGTTTGCCATGAATTTTCCGCCTGAATCGGCCCTGATTCTGCTGGCTGCCGTGTATGTGGGTGCCGAATATGGTGGCCGGATTACGTCGATTCTGCTGAATGTGCCGGGTGAAGCCAGTGCGATCATGACCACACTTGACGGTTATCCGCTGGCGCGTCAGGGTCTGGCTAACGTTGCACTGTCCCTGTCTGCCTGGTCTGCCTTCTTTGGTGCGACGGTGTCCGTGGTCGGTATTATGTTGCTGGCACCATTGCTGGCACGCTGGGCCCTGGCCTTTGGTCCGCCCGAATATTTTGTTCTGATGGTTTTTTCGTTCTGCTGCCTGACCAGCCTGCTGGGTAAAAAACCCGTCAAGGGCACCCTGGCTGCCATGCTTGGCCTGGCGATTTCTGTGGTTGGCGTCGACTCCAACTCCGGCGTCTATCGCTACACCTTTGACTCCGTGCATCTGGCCGATGGTATTGAGTTTGTGGTGGTGGTTATCGGTTTGTTTGCCGTGGCTGAGCTGCTGGAAATGCTTGAGAAAGTCATGGGTGGTCAGCATGTGGAAGTCGATTCCAGTGGTCGCAAGCTGTTCAATCTGAAAGAGCTGGCCTTCACCTGGTGGAGCGTCGTGCGCAGCGCCTTTGTCGGCTTTTTCGTTGGTGTACTGCCCGGCGCGGGTGCCAGTGTGGCGGCTGCGGTGGCTTACTCTCAGGAAAAACGCATTATCGAAAACAAGGATCCCAATGCCAAATTTGGTAAGGGTGATATGCGCGGGCTGGTGGCACCTGAAGCGGCCGCTACCGGTTCGGCGATTGGTTCGTTTGTACCGATGCTGACGCTGGGTGTGCCCGGTTCCGGCACCACTGCGGTCATGATGGGCGCACTCACACTGTATAACATCACGCCGGGTCCGGTATTGTTCGACTCCAAGCCTGAACTGGTATGGGGCCTGATCGCGTCGCTGTTCATCGCCAACGTGCTGCTCTTTATCATGAACGTACCCATGGTGCGCGTGTTCTCCAAAGTGCTGGCCGTACCAGGCTGGTTGCTGGTGCCGGGTATTCTGTGTATCAGTTTCATCGGGGTCTATGCGATCAATGCGGGCAGTTTTGATCTGACGATGGTTGTGATTATCGGTGTCATTGGCTACTGGTTGCGCAAGATGGAACTTCCCATGGCGCCGCTGGTGCTGGGTGTGGTGCTGGGCGATATGATGGAACAAAACCTGCGCCGTGCCCTGTCCATTACCAATGGTGATCCCACGATTTTGGTCGAGAGCAATATTTCAGTCGGTCTGTGGATCGCATCGGCAGCAGTCGTGCTGTTGCCTCTGGTGATGCGCAGGTTCAGCCGTAAGGGCAAAAAGCTGCTGGATCAGGCGGCAGGCGATGATGCATAATCCGCAGTGATCGTCTGGCTTATAGCCATAATATGAAGCAAGGGGCGCCGGTGAGGTGCCCCTTGTCGTTGGTGCCGTCATAGGTGATGCGGGCTATCGTTATTTCAGGCGTGGTATTTCAATCGTGTTTTATCTGAAAGAACGGGTCTTCGCCTGGTGCAGCGTTGTTCCGTCGTGATACGGGAGCGGTGTGATAAGGAAGCGGTGTGATAAGGGAGAGCGCCTTGTTTGGGCCGTCGCGTCTTGCTCACATTTGTGCGTAGCGCAGCGTGGTTTCCAGCGCCTGCTGCAGCAGGGGTGTGACCCGGGCCGCTTTGGCCTCGTCGTACGCAAAGGGCCGTGACTCCTCCATATAGGCAATCTGAGTCAGTTCCAGTTGTACGGCGTGAATACGTTGTGCCGGATTGCCATACTGGCGGGTGATATAGCCGCCCTTGAAGCGACCGTTGGCGGCAGCAGTAAACTGCCCGTCCTGTTCGATTTGTTGCGCCAGCACCGAGCACAGCTGCGGATGAGCGCTTTGGTTATTGGCGGTACCGAAATTGAAGTCTGTCAGTTTGCCGGGGAAAAAACGGCTGATCTCGGACCGGATGGAATGCGCTTCCCACAGCACCGCATAGCCATGTTTCTGGCGGATGCGCTGCAGCTCGGCCTGCAGGGCCGCGTGGTAGGGTTCCCAGAATAGCTGCCGGCGCCGTTGCTTTTCCTGCTCAGAGGGCTCGCGTCCCGTCAGGTACAGCGGCTCTTTGTCAAAGGTGTCCACGGGGCACAGGCCGGTGGTGTCCTGACCCGGGTACAGATTTTCATCATCGGGCGGACGGTTCAGGTCAATAATGTAGCGTGAATAGACCGGCGTCAGAAACGAGGCACCGCCGTCTCTGGCGAAGCTGTATAGCCGATCCAGATGCCAGTCGGTATCATCGACGAACCCGGCCACTTGCGTGAAGTTCTCGGCAATCTGCGGCTCCAGCGTGGTCCCCATATGGGGAATGGAGATGAGCAGAGGGATAGTGCCTTGCTGCAGGGAAAAAATCGGGTCCGGCATGGTCACTCCATTGGGTTGTTCGGTGCTGCGTCAGAAACCGACGGCCTGGCCGTCGCGGCGGGAGTCGGACGCGGCGTAATAGCCATGCTCGGCTTTATAAATCAGTTGCGCCGAGCCAAACTCCAGGCTGTCGGGGGCAGTCACCGTGACCCGGTGGCCACGCGCTTGCAGGCTCTGGACCACTGCCTCGGGCGTATGGGCTTCCAGATACACAACGGGACCGTTTTCCACACGGAAGCGTGGCGCATCGCTCATGGCTTGCGGATTTTGTCCGAAAGCCCCCAGACGTGCCACCATCTGAACATGGCCCTGCGCCTGCATGCTGCCGCCCATCACGCCGAAGGACATCAGCGGCTCGCCCTGGCGGGTGATAAAGCCGGGAATAATGGTGTGCATGGGTTTTTTTCGGGGGCCGACACAGTTGGCATGGCCCTGGCGCAGATTGAAGCCGCAGCCCCGGTTATGCAGTGCGATACCGGTGCCGGGCACCACCACGCCGGATCCGAAGCCATGGTAGTTGGACTGAATGAACGACACCATCGTGCCGTGCTGGTCTGCGGCCGTCATATACACGGTGCCGCCATTGGCAGGCATGCCGGCCGCGGGTGTAGAGGCTTTATCCATATTGATCAGGCGGGCGCGCTCCTGCAGATAGGCTGGCGATAACAGGTCGGCCGCCATCGTTGTCATATGGGCAGGATCGGCAATATGTTCATGCAAATCGGCAAATGCCAGTTTCATGGCTTCAATGCTTGCATGATAAAAATCGGGACTGTCCAGCCCCATGGATTCCAGGTCGAAGGTGTTGAGGATGCCAACACCCATCAGTGCGGCAATACCCTGGCCGTTGGGCGGAATCTCGTGCAGGGTCAGATCGCGGAAGTTGGCGCTGATGGGTTCAACCCATTCTGCTGCGGCGCCATCCAGGTCGGCAGCCGTCAGATAGCCGCCGGTCTGCTCTGCAAAGGCAATAATTTTTTCTGCAAGTGCGCCGCGATAAAAGCTGTCGCCGCGGGTTTGGGCAATATCGTTCAGGGTTGCGGCCTGCTCTGGAAAGCGCCACAACTGTCCGGCCTTGGGCGTTTGGCCGTCAGGCATAAAGGCCTGGGCAAACCCGGGCTGGTCCTTGCAGGGCTCGGCCTGTTGTGCCCAGATGCGTGAAATGGTGGGTGAAACCATAAAGCCCTGTTCTGCATAGCGGATGGCCGGTTCAAACAGTTCCTCGAAGGGCAGCTTACCAAACCGCTCTGACAGCGCGCGCCAGCCAGCCACCTGCGTGGGCACGGTAACCGTGCCCCATCCTCTGCCAGGCATACTTGGCTGGTCTTTAAACAGATCGTAGGTCCATTTTTCGGGCGAGCGGCCACAGGCGCTCAGTCCATACAGCTTACCTTCATGCCAGATTTGTACAAACAGGTCACCACCAATGCCGTTCATTACCGGTTCCACCACGGTCAGGGCGATGGCCGTTGCCAGCGCGCTGTCCACCGCATTGCCGCCACGGTACAGCATGGATAGCCCCGCCTGCGCCGCCAGCGGCTGTGATGTGCTGACAACATTACGCGCAAAAACGGGCATTTTCTGGGAGCGGTAGGGGAAGGACCAGTTTAAATCGGACATGGGAAATAGTTCACTTCTGTAGGTTAAACAAAGACGGGACTTAACAATGTCATCTGTGTTATGACAATATGAATACGCTAATCATAGCTTTATTATCAGGGAACTGCCACCGGCACGCAGCGGGGTACGTGCATTTGCCTGAATGGCCAGGCGCTGGGCGGCTGGTATTTCGCGTCGCTTTTCGGGGGGGCGAGAGCGCTCGCTCTGCGACCATTCCTTCGGTGATTTCCCGGACAACCACCGGCGCACTCGCCAAGCGGACAGATAGCATGGATAATAACCATGACCCAGACGCAATCGATGATTGGAGATATCATGAGCAATTCAATTTCACAGCAGGGCAGTGACGACATTGCCTTTCATATGCATCCCTATACGAATGCGATCACGCATGCGTCCCAGGGGCCGTTGGTCATCACGCGCGGCGATGGCATTTATGTTGAAGATGAGAACGGCAAAAAATATATAGAAGCCATGGCCGGACTGTGGAGCGTTGCTGTCGGTTTCAGCGAGCAGCGTCTGGTGGATGCAGCCATGCGCCAGATGCAGACCCTGCCGTTCTACCACCTGTTTACCCACAAAACGCATGACGCCGCCGTTCGTTTTGCCAAAACCCTGATTGACCTGGCGCCGGTGCCCATGAGCAAGGTATTCTTTACCAACTCCGGTTCGGAGGCCAATGACACCGTCATGAAACTGGTCTGGTACCGCTCCAATGCGCTGGGCCTGCCGAACAAGAAAAAACTCATTGCCCGTAATAAGGGCTATCACGGGGTCACCATCGCATCGGCCAGCCTGACCGGCCTGCCGGGCAATCACAAAGGTTTTGACCTGCCGCTGGAGCGCGTATTGCATACGACATGCCCGCACTACTGGCGTGAAGGCAAAGACGGTGAAACCGAAGAAGAATTCGCTACCCGCATGGCGGCCGACCTTGAGGCATTGATTCTCAAAGAAGGCCCGGATACCGTGGCCGCTTTCTTTGCCGAGCCCGTCATGGGTGCAGGTGGCGTCATCGTACCGCCGAAAACCTATTGGGAAAAAATCCAGGCCGTACTGAACAAATATGATGTGCTGCTGGTGGCTGACGAAGTCATTTGCGGTTTCGGACGCACCGGCAAGATGTTTGCCAGTGAAACCTACAACATCAAACCCGATGTGATGGTGCTGTCCAAACAGATTTCGTCGTCCTATCAGCCGCTGTCGGCCATTCTGCTCAACAGCCGCATGTTTGATCCGATTGCCGACGAAAGCAACAAGCTGGGCGTGCTGGGACATGGCTTTACGGCCGGCGGCCATCCGGTGGCGGTTGCCGTGGGTCAGGAAAACGTGAATATCATTCGCGAAAGAAATCTTGTACAAAATGCGTCAGAGACCGGTGCGCACCTGCAGCAGCGGCTGGCCGGCCTGAGCGACCATCCGCTGGTGGGGGAGGTGCGTGGCGTGGGCCTGATCGCAGGTGTGGAGCTGGTGACGGACAAGGCGGCCAAAACGGCGTTGGCAACGCCTGGGCAACTGGGGACGGCCGTGGGGCGCAAGCTGCAGGAGCTGGGCGTGATTACGCGCAATATCGGCGATACGCTGGCGTTCTGCCCGCCGTTGATCATCACTGCCCAGCAAGTGGATACGCTGGTTGATACGGTTGCACAGGCGCTGGATGCCACCCAGCAGTCGCTCCGGTCGTAAGCCGGTAACCTCCGGGCTGCAACTCTGGCGGGATGCAGCCGGGTGAACGCATGTGAAATATTGCAGATGTGTTTACCATGTGCTACACAATGACATGCGCCGGACGGCGGCGGCGTCGTCCGGCGCGGGGCCTGTCGCTGCATGAGTGATACTGGGAGAAGCAAGGCTTATGTTTGCAGCATCTGCGAATAACAACGATCCTCTGGTGCGTTTTAAAAACGTACGCAAGAGTTATGACGGCAAAAATCAGGTGGTCAGGCATCTGAATCTGGACATCCGGCAAGGCGAATTTCTGACGCTGCTGGGTCCTTCAGGCTCAGGTAAAACCACCACGCTTATGATGCTGGCTGGTTTCGAAACACCCACGTCCGGCACCATTGAACTGGCGGGCGAGCAAATCGACAACCTGCCACCTCACAAACGCAATATCGGCATGGTCTTTCAGAATTACGCCCTGTTTCCGCATATGACGGTTCAGGAAAACGTGGCCTTTCCGCTTAAAGTGCGCAAATTTGACGCCGCAGCCCAGCAGCAAAAAGTAAAAACGGCGCTGGCCATGGTGCAGCTCGATGGCATGGAAAAACGTTACCCTGCGCAGTTGTCGGGCGGTCAGCAACAGCGCGTGGCCCTGGCCCGGGCGCTGGTTTTCGAGCCCGAACTGGTGCTGATGGATGAACCGCTGGGGGCGCTGGATAAACAGCTGCGCGAACATATGCAGCTGGAAATCAAACGGCTGCATGGCGAACTGGGCGTCACGGTTGTTTATGTCACGCATGATCAGGATGAGGCGCTCACCATGTCGGATCGCGTCGCCGTTTTTCACGACGGCATGGTTCAGCAGATTGGTTCTCCCCAGGATATCTACGAGGCGCCCGATACCGCTTTTGTTGCCGGCTTTATTGGTGAGAACAACCGCACCCACGGCACCATTACTCAGGCCGGGTCGCGTCAGGCCACCGTTAATCTGGATAGCGGTATGCAAATCCAGGGCAGGCAACAATTGGGCATGAAGGTGGGTGACCGCGTGTCCGTTTCCATTCGTCCCGAGCGTATCGCACTCAATCCTGCGGAAAATTCGACGGATGTGCGCTGCCAGGGCAGGGTGCAGGAAGTCATTTATCTGGGCGATCACGTGCGGGTTCGACTGGTCATCAACGGCGATCCCGATTTTGTGGTGAAACAGCCGGTGTCGCAGGTACGGGAGAAAATCGCGGTAGGCGATACCGTTGCTCTGGGCTGGAATCACGAGTTTGTACGGCTTCTGGATCCCATCGAGAAGACGGCAGCGGTATAACAACCTTTTATGTGGAGAGTGGCAAATGAAAAAGACAATAATCAAAACGGCGCTGTTACGCACGGCGGTCGCGACGTGTCTGGGGCTGAGCGCAGGTGCCGTGTACGCGGCGACGAGCCTGACCCTGGTATCCTTCGGCGGAGATAATAAAACCGCGCAGGAAAAGGCCTATTACGGTCCGTATGAAAAGGCAACGGGCACGAAAATTACTGCTGCCGAATATAATGGCGAGCAGGCCAAGATCAAGGCCATGGTAGACACCAACAGCGTGAGCTGGGATGCGGTGGAAGTGGAAAGCCCTGAACTGGTGCGCGGCTGTGAAGAGGGCCTGTTCGAGCCCATAGACTGGAGTGTGATCGGCAACAAAGCCGATTTTACCGAAGCGGCGACCGACAAGGATTGCGGTGTGGGGATGTTCGTATGGTCTGTGGCGCTTTCCTACAATGCTGACAAATTCAAGGACAATGCACCTAAAAGCTGGGCCGACTTCTGGGACGTAAAAAAATACCCCGGCAAGCGTGGCTTGCGCAAGGGTGCCAAATATACACTTGAAATTGCCCTGATGGCCGATGGCGTATCGCCCAAAGAAGTGTACAAAGTGCTGGCAACGCCGCAAGGGGTGGACCGCGCCTTTGCCAAGCTGGATCAGCTCAAACCTAATATCCAGTGGTGGGAGTCTGGTGCGCAGCCGGCGCAGTATCTGGTGTCCGGCGATGTGGTCATGACTTCTGCCTATAATGGCAGGATCTCCCAGGCGGCCCGTGAAGGTAAAAACCTGAAAGTGGTCTGGGACGGCAGCGTTTATGATCTGGATTATTGGGCCATCCCCAAAGGCAGCGCCAACAAGGCAGAAACAATGAAATTCATCGCTTTTGCCAGCAAGCCCGAAACCCAGAAAGTATATGCCGAAAATATCGCCTATGGTGCCGTTAATAAAAAGGCCATCGGCCTGATCGACAAAAAATATCTGGCCGATATGCCAACCGCCCCGGACAACGAAAAGAATGCCATTGCGCTGGATGTGAACTTCTGGATTGATAACGGTGTGTCTCTGGAGCAGCGTTATAACGCCTGGGTAGCCAAATAATGGTGGGGCCACGCAAGGCGCTTTGGCTGGTTTTGCCGCTGCTGTTGTTTCTGCTGCTGGCCTTCGTGGCGCCGATCGCTTCGTTTCTGGGCAAAAGCGTGGCCAATCCCGAGGTGGTCACGATTTTGCCGGCCACCGTCAAAACCCTGCATAAGTGGGAGCCCGGTACGCCGGTGACAGAGGACATGTACCGCGCCCTGGCCGATGATCTGGCCCGGGCGCGCGAGGGTCAGGCCATGGGGCCGCTGCTGCAGCGGCTCAATTTCGAGCAGGCCGGCTTTCGTACGCTGATTGCCAAAACAGCACGCCGGATGCCGTTCAAGATTGATCCCCCCAGTTTCCAGAAAGCGTTCGACGAAATTGACCCGCGCTGGTCCGAGCAGGAATATTGGGGCATCTTGAAAAATAATGCGCGGCCGCAAACCCCGTACTATCTGCTGACCGCTCTGGATCTGAAACAGGCCCCGGATGGCAGTATTGGCGCGGCGGCGCCCGATCAGGGGATTTTCAAGGCCATTTACCTGCGCACCTTCTGGATGGCGGCGGTGGTGACGCTGGTGGCGCTGGTACTGGCTTATCCGCTGGCCTATCTGCTGGCGCGCTTGCCGGCGCGCACCAGCAACCTGCTGATGATTCTGGTATTGCTGCCGTTCTGGACCTCCTTGCTGGTGCGCACGGCGGCCTGGATCGTGCTGCTGCAAAATGGCGGCCTGATTAATCGGCTGCTGATTCAGATCGGCCTGATTGATGCCCCCATGCAACTGGTATTCAATCGCCTGGGCGTGTATATCGCCATGGTGCACATCATGCTGCCTTTCATGATTCTGCCTTTATATAGTGTGATGAAAGGCATTTCGCCTAGCTATATGCGTGCGGCGGTGTCGCTGGGCTGTCATCCCCTGCGCAGTTTCTGGGCAGTGTACTTCCCCCAGACGCTGCCGGGCATTGGTGCCGGCTGCCTGCTGGTGTTCATTACGGCGATTGGCTATTACATCACCCCCGCGCTGCTGGGCGGTCCGAAAGATCAGATGATCAGCTACTTTATCGCCTTCTATACCAATGGCACCATCAACTGGGGCCTCGCAGGGGCGCTGGCAGCCATGCTGCTGGCGGCAACATTGATACTGTATGCGGTGTACAGCCGGCTTAGCGGTTCGACCCGCCTGGGAGTAGCCTAAATGGCGCAGGGAAATACCATTCGTACCCCGTCCGAACGCATCTGGCGTGTCGTGCACTGGCTGCTGGCCATCCTGGTGCTGTTGTTTCTGATTGTGCCCGTGCTGGTCATTGTTCCCTTGTCTTTTAATGACAGCACCTTTCTGGTATATCCGCTAAGTGGCTTTTCTCTGCGCTGGTACGAGAATTTCTTCCAGTCGCCTGAATGGATGCTGGGCCTGAAAAACACGCTGATTGTGGCGCCGCTGGCGACGGTGATCGCCACGGTACTGGGTACGGCAGCGGCGCTGGCATTGTACCGGGCACGCTTCCCGGGCAAAGGGCTATTGCTGGCTCTGCTTATTTCTCCCATGGTCGTACCGGTAGTCATACTGGGTGTGGCGGCCTATCTGTTTTTTGCGCCATTGGGCATGGCCAATAATCTGGGTCTGCTGGTGGTCATGCATGCGGTGCTGGGGGCGCCTTTCGTACTGATCACCGTCATGGCCACGCTCGAGGGCTATGACACCAACCTGGGACGGGCTGCGGCCAGTCTGGGCGCGCCGCCTTTATATGTGTTTCGCCGGATCACGCTGCCACTGATTGCGCCAGGCGTGATCTCGGGTGCCTTGTTCGCCTTCGGTACCTCGTTCGATGAGGTGGTGATGACCCTGTTCATTGCCGGGCCGGACCAGTACACCCTCCCGCGGGTCATGTTCAGCGGCATCCGCGAGAACCTGAATCCAACCATTGCCGCTGCAGCGACGCTGCTGATCCTGTTTTCCGTCATTATGCTGCTGACCCTGGAGTGGCTGCGGCGTCGCGCCGAGCGTCTGCGGATGGCAATGCCGCAGACGTAGTGCAATGCCACCACACAGTACCTGATCTCTTTAATCGTTTAGTATTTGTAATTTGGTCAGACACCGAACGAACTCGGCAAAACAGGGAAGTGTCCGCCAGCCGATGGTCCGATTACGCGCCATGAAACCTGATGGCTCCGTTCATGGCTGCGGGCTGCTCGACGCGGGGCCGTTATGCGCTATTAAATCTGTCACATTTATTTCTACCATGCCTCTGAGGGCTGTTTTTCCAAAAAGTTGTTGTTTTTCAAGTAGTAATTAGCATTATTCAGGTGTTTTTCGCTTGCGTCCGAGACGCAGATAGGATATATTAGAGGACTTCGTTCGTTTACGGGCGGAGAAACTATTTAAACAGATTTCAACCCAGGGTGGCGCAAGCATACAACGTGTGGGCGCGGCCTGACGGGACCAAAACTGGTTATATGAATAGCATCTGGTGCTTGCTGGCCTGCCAAACGTGCTGATTTACCCTGGTTTTTCTTTCTGGTAAATCGAAAACGAAGTGGGTCGAAATACCAGAAATGGCAAACGGGCTGTCGGGAAACCGGCAGTGTATGTAACTAAGTTGGAACAGGAATAATCATGATCCAAATGCAAAGCACGCTAGACGTGGCTGATAACACCGGTGCGCGCCGTATTATGTGCATCAAGGTGTTGGGCGGCTCAAAGCGCCGTTACGCAGCCATCGGTGACATCATTAAAGTGACTGTCAAGGATGCAGCTCCGCGCGGACGCGTCAAAAAAGGCGAAATCTACAATGCGGTCGTTGTACGTACCGCCAAGGGCGTTCGTCGTAAAGACGGTTCGCTGATTCGTTTTGGTGGTAACGCAGCTGTGCTGCTGAACGCCAAGCTTGAACCTATCGGTACTCGTATTTTCGGGCCTGTTACGCGTGAACTGCGTACCGAGCGCTTCATGAAAATCGTGTCACTGGCACCTGAAGTGCTGTAAGGGGCAGATAGATGGAAAACATTCGTAAAGGTGACGAAGTCATCGTCCTTACCGGCCGTGATAAAAAGCGCCGCGGTGTCGTACTGGCCCGTGTTGACGCTAATTACGTCCTGGTTGAAGGCGTGAACGTCGTCAAAAAACACACTAAACCTAATCCGATGACCAACAATCCAGGCGGTATCGTTGACAAAACAATGCCTATCCACGTTTCTAACGTTGCATTGTTCAATCCTGCCACTGGCAAGGGTGATCGCGTAGGTGTTAAAGAAGTTGATGGACGTAACGTCCGTATTTTCCGTTCTAACGGCGAAGTCGTTGGTTCGAAAGCGAAAGGGGCGTAATCATGGCTCGTTTGCAAGATTTATACAACAGCAAGATTGCTGGCGATATGAAGAAACAGTTCGGTTACAAGAGTGATATGGAAGTGCCTCGCATTACCAAAATCACACTGAACATGGGCGTTTCTGAAGCCGTTGCTGACAAGAAAGTGATTGAACACGCTGTTTCAGACCTGACAAAAATTGCTGGTCAGAAACCTGTGATTACTAAAACCAAAAAGGCGATTGCCGGTTTTAAAATCCGTGAAAACTATCCTATCGGCTGCATGGTGACATTGCGCGGTCAGCGTATGTACGAGTTCCTGGATCGTCTGGTAACGATCGCATTGCCTCGTGTACGCGACTTCCGTGGTATCTCCGGTCGCGCGTTCGATGGTCGTGGTAA
The DNA here is from genome assembly GCF_000521505.1 of Advenella mimigardefordensis DPN7. GTDB lineage: Bacteria > Pseudomonadota > Gammaproteobacteria > Burkholderiales > Burkholderiaceae_B > Advenella > Advenella mimigardefordensis. The sequence goes on along the minus strand of NZ_CP003915.1, from coordinate 4,505,563 downwards.
CTACAACGTCGGGGTAAAAGAGCAAATCATTTTCCCTGAAATTGAATACGACAAAATCGACGCACTGCGTGGCCTGAATATCAGCATCACAACGACAGCTAAGACAGACGAAGAAGCCAAAGCGCTGCTTACAGCCTTCAGCTTCCCGTTTCGTAACTAAGGGGCGATGACGTGGCAAAACTTTCACTCATCAATCGCGATATCAAACGCGCCAAACTGGTTGAGAAATTCGCAGCCAAACGTGCAGCATTGACAGCGATCATTAACGATACATCGAAATCCGACGAAGAGCGCTACGAAGCGCGTTTGAAATTACAGCAATTACCACGTAATGCAAACCCAACTCGTATGCGTAACCGTTGCGTTATTACCGGACGCCCACGTGGCGTGTTCAGCAAATTTGGTTTGACCCGTCACAAACTGCGCGAGATGGCAATGCGCGGAGAAGTGCCCGGTATGACCAAGGCTAGCTGGTAGGAGAATAAATTATGAGCATGAGCGATCCAATCGCCGATATGCTGACGCGTATCCGTAACGCGCAGCAAGTCGAGAAAGTCTCGGTATCGATGCCCTCCTCTAAGCTGAAAGTGGCTATTGCCACCGTGCTGAAAGACGAAGGTTATATCGAGAGCTTTGAAATCAAAGGTGAACAATCCAAGCCTGAGCTTGAAATTTCACTGAAATATTACGCGGGACGTCCCGTGATCGAGCGCATTGAGCGCGTGTCACGTCCTGGACTGCGCATCTACAAAGGTCGTACATCTATCCCTCAGGTGATGAACGGTCTGGGCGTAGCCATTGTCTCCACTTCACGTGGCGTCATGACAGACCGTAAGGCCCGTCATGAAGGCGTGGGCGGCGAAGTTCTGTGTTACGTGGCATAAGGAGAAGAACATGTCACGTATAGCTAAATATCCTGTTGAAGTCCCTAAAGGTGTTGAAGTCAACATCACGGACAGCAACATTCATGTTAAAGGCCCTTTGGGTGAACTGAACCAGCAACTGGGTGGCGAAGTTGCCATCAAGCTGGAAGACGGCAAAATTACCTTTGCGGTGGCTGATGATTCACGTCACGCCAAGGAAATGTCCGGCACTCTGCGCGCCCTGGTAAACAATATGGTTACCGGCGTCAGTAAGGGTTTCGAACGTCGTCTGAATCTGGTTGGCGTGGGTTACCGTGCCCAGGTTCAGGGAGATTCACTCAAGCTTCAACTTGGTTTCTCGCATGACATCGTGCATCCGCTGCCAAAAAGCGTGAAAGCCGAATGCCCCACTCAGACCGAAATCGTTCTGAAGAGCTTCGACAAACAGGCTGTTGGTCAGGTTGCCGCGAAAGTCCGTGGCTATCGTCCACCCGAGCCCTACAAAGGCAAAGGTGTCCGTTATGCTGACGAACGCGTCATCATCAAAGAAACCAAGAAGAAATAATAGCGCAGGCAAGGATATATCATGGACAAAAAATTATCCCGTTTGCGTCGTGCCGTGGCGACTCGCCGGAAAATTGCAGAACTCGGTGTATACCGTCTGGCAGTTCACCGTTCGAATCTTCACATTTACGCAAACGTTATTTCGCCGGAAGGCGACAAGGTGTTGTTTACCGCTTCTACGCTCGAGCCTGAAGTCCGCAAGGAACTGGCTGAAGGCAAGAAAAATGGTGGCAACGTTGAGGCAGCCGTCATTGTTGGAAAACGGGTTGCCGAGAAAGCCAAGGCAGCGGGCATCGAGTCTGTAGCATTCGACCGTGCCGGTTTCCGTTACCATGGCCGCGTCAAGGCGCTGGCTGAAGCCGCGCGTGAAGCCGGCCTCAAGATCTAATCGAGGAATTGTCAAATGGCAAAAGCACAAGGCAAGAACGCCCCTGAGCAAGAACGCGATGACGGTTTTCGCGAGAAGATGATTGCGGTCAACCGTGTGACCAAAGTAGTTAAAGGTGGTCGCACAATGAGCTTCGCAGCCCTGACAGTAGTCGGTGATGGCGATGGCCGCATCGGTATGGGTAAAGGTAAAGCACGTGAAGTGCCCGTCGCAGTTCAGAAAGCAATGGAACAGGCCCGTCGTGGCATGGTTCGTATCGCTCTGAAAGAGGGTACGCTGCATCACACCGTCGTGGGTAAACATGGCGCATCAACCGTTCTGATCTCACCGGCTGCCGAAGGTACCGGCGTGATCGCCGGCGGTCCAATGCGCGCTATCTTCGAGGTAATGGGCGTACGTAACGTGGTTGCCAAGAGCCTGGGCTCAAGCAATCCGTACAACCTGGTACGCGCAACATTGAACGGTTTGAACGCCTGCCTGACTCCTTCCGAGGTAGCAGCAAAGCGCGGCAAATCGGTCGAAGAGATTCTGGGGTAAATGATGGCACAGAAGAAGCAAATTAAAGTCACGCTTGTTCGGTCCGTTATCGGCACCAAACAAAGTCACCGCGATACAGTGCGCGGGTTGGGTTTGGGTAAAGTAAACAGCAGCCGCGTGCTGGTGGATACACCGGAAGTTCGCGGGATGATTCGCACCGTCGATTATCTCGTGTCCGTTTCGGAAGCCTGAAGCCTATCGTAAAGGAATAGAGATGTCCGAAATGCAACTCAACTCATTGTCCCCCGCTGAAGGCAGCAAGCATGCCAAGCGCCGTGTTGGTCGCGGCATTGGTTCAGGCTTGGGTAAAACAGCTGGTCGTGGACACAAAGGTCAGAAATCACGCTCTGGCGGCTTTCATAAAGTCGGCTTCGAGGGTGGTCAGATGCCCCTGCAACGTCGTTTGCCAAAACGTGGCTTTACGCCTCTGGGTCAGCACCTGTACGCAGAAGTACGTTTGTCTGAACTGCAGAAGGTGACTGGCGACGAAATCGATGTTCAGGTGCTCAAGCAGCAAGGTTTTATTGGTCAGCAAGTACGTTACGTAAAAGTCATCAAATCCGGTGATCTTTCCCGTAAAGTATCCCTTAAAGGGCTGACAGCAACAGCCGGTGCCCGCGCAGCGATCGAAGCCGCTGGTGGTTCACTCGCTGAGTAAAAGGGGTAAAAGTGGCTAAAGCACAGGCAGCAGGAAAAGCAGGTAGCGGTAAAAAATACGGCGACCTCAAGCAGCGTCTTGTGTTCCTGATTCTCGCGCTGATCGTGTATCGGCTGGGTACGCATATTCCGGTGCCGGGTATTAATCCCGATGCCATGCGCCAGTTGTTCAATTCACAATCCGGCGGGATTCTGGGCCTCTTTAACATGTTCTCGGGCGGCGCGCTGTCGCGCTTCTCGGTATTTGCTCTGGGTATCATGCCGTATATTTCGGCATCGATCATCATGCAGCTGGTCACGTCTGTCGTCCCTTCACTTGAAGCAATCAAGAAAGAAGGTGAGGCCGGCCGCCGCAAAATTACCCAGTACACACGCTATGGCACGGTGTTGCTTGCGCTGGCACAATCCTTTGGTATTGCCGCCACGCTGCAGGCTCAGCCGGATCTGGTCAATTCACCCGGACCCATGTTTGTATTTACGACAGTGGTCACCCTGGTAACCGGAACCATGTTTGTAATGTGGCTGGGCGAGCAAATTACCGAGCGCGGTCTTGGCAATGGTATTTCAATCCTGATTTTTGCAGGTATTGTGGCCGGTCTGCCAACCGCTCTGGCAAGCATGTTCGAGCTGGTCAGCCAGAATCAGATCGGAACGGTGTCCGCACTGTTTATCCTGGTCCTGGTGGTTGCGATTACGGCACTGGTGGTGTTTGTTGAGCGTGGTCAACGCCGGATTACGGTGAACTACGCCAAGCGTCAGGTCGGTAACAAGGTTTATGGTGGTCAGAGTTCACATCTGCCCCTGAAGCTGAATATGGCAGGTGTGATTCCGCCCATCTTCGCTTCATCCATCATCCTGTTTCCGGCAACCATTGCCAGCTGGTTTTCGCAGTCAAGTAACATGCGCTGGTTAAGCGATACTGCAGCAGCGCTGCAGCCTGGTCAACCTCTGTATGTGACAGTATTCACCGCTCTGGTTGTGTTCTTCTGCTTTTTCTATACCGCGCTGGTATTTAACAGCCGGGAAACAGCAGACAACCTGAAGAAAAGCGGCGCATTTGTTCCGGGTATCCGTCCGGGACTGCAGACATCAAAATATATCGACAAAATTTTGATGCGCCTGACACTGATCGGTGCCATTTACATCACATTGGTGTGTCTGGTTCCCGAGTTTCTCCGGATGCAGTGGCAGAATGTACCGTTTTATTTTGGCGGCACCTCGCTGTTGATTATCGTGGTGGTAACAATGGACTTCATGGCGCAGGTACAGGCCTATATGATGTCCCACCAGTATGATTCGCTGCTCAAGAAAACAAGTTTTAAGGGTTCGAGCTTACCGATGAGATAGATCATGGCAAAGGATGACGTCATACAAATGCAGGGTGAGGTTGTCGAGAACCTCCCAAACGCAACTTTTCGTGTAAAGCTCGAAAACGGACATGTGGTCTTAGGCCACATATCCGGCAAGATGCGAATGCACTATATTCGGATTCTTCCGGGTGACAAGGTAACGGTGGAACTCACGCCCTATGACCTGTCACGTGCAAGAATCGTCTTCCGCTCCAAATAAAGCGGAAACAAAACTAGGAGTCAACCATGAAGGTAATGGCATCGGTAAAAAAGATCTGCCGTAATTGCAAGATCATTAAACGACACGGAGTTGTACGAGTAATTTGTACAGATCCACGTCACAAGCAGCGCCAGGGTTAATCCTGACGCATCGATTTAACGAGGAACAGACATGGCCCGTATAGCTGGCATTAACATTCCGCCGCATCAGCATGCTGAAATCGGTCTGACCGCTATTTTTGGTATCGGACGCACTCGCTCTCGCAAAATCTGCGAAACAGCCGGTGTGGCTTATGACAAGAAAGTGAAAGATCTGACAGATGCAGAACTCGAAAAAATCCGTGAACAGGTTGGTCAGTTCACAGTCGAGGGTGATTTGCGTCGTGAAGTACAACTTTCGATTAAACGTCTGATTGACCTGGGTACTTACCGTGGTCTGCGTCACAAACGTGGTCTGCCCGTTCGCGGTCAGCGCACACGTACTAACGCACGTACACGCAAGGGCCCACGTCGTTCAGCACAATCACTGAAGAAATAATCGGGGTAGATTATGGCGAAAGCTTCTGGCGGCGCTGCACGCGCACGCAAAAAAATCAGAAAGGTAGTATCGGACGGTATTGCACACGTTCATGCTTCTTTCAATAACACAATCATCACAATTACTGACCGTCAAGGCAATGCCTTGTCATGGGCGACGTCGGGTGGCGCGGGCTTTAAAGGCTCACGTAAATCGACGCCTTTTGCAGCGCAGGTTGCAGCCGAGTCAGCGGGCCGTGTAGCATTGGAATATGGTATCAAAACACTGGAAGTACGTATCAAGGGCCCAGGTCCTGGTCGCGAATCTTCAGTGCGTGCATTGAATGCACTGGGTATCAAAATCTCCAGTATCTCAGACATCACGCCAGTCCCGCATAACGGTTGCCGCCCTCCTAAACGTCGTCGTATCTAATTTAGCAAGGGAAAAAAATGGCACGATATACTGGACCAAAATGCAAACTTTCGCGTCGCGAAGGCATTGATCTGTTCCTGAAAAGCGCACGTCGTTCACTCGACTCCAAATGCAAGCTTGATTCCAAACCCGGTCAGCACGGCCGCACTTCTGGTGCCCGTACGTCCGACTACGGCCTGCAACTGCGTGAAAAGCAAAAACTGAAACGTATGTACGGTGTGCTCGAAAAGCAATTCCGTAAATACTTCGCTGAAGCTGAGCGTCGCCGTGGTAACACTGGCGAGACCCTGATTCAGTTGCTCGAATCACGCCTGGACAACGTTGTATACCGTATGGGTTACGGTTCAACACGTGCAGAAGCCCGTCAATTGGTTGCCCACGGTGCAATCGAGCTGAACGGTCACAAGGCAGACATTCCATCTATGCTGGTCAGCAGCGGTGATGTTGTTTCTGTTCGTGAAAAAATCCAAAACACAGGCTCGTATCAAAGAGTCTATGGATCTGGCTTCCGGCAACGGTCTGCCACAGTGGGTTGAAGTGGACACCAGCAAACTGACTGGTACGTTCAAACAGGCTCCGGATCGCGCTGATGTCGCTCGTGATATCAACGAATCCATGATCGTCGAGCTGTACTCACGTTAATGCTCCAGAAAAACAGGGAACCCTCGCGGTTTCCTGTTTTTTGCTATCCCGGATTTTCATTCCCGGTTTTTATCCAAGTCGTATTTATCTTATCCATCAGCCTTATCGGTGTAACGAGCCGAGGGTATTGAAAAGGACACAGAGTTATGTCTCAAGGTTTTTTGAAACCCCGTTCCATTGAAGTGACTCCGGTTACCGAAAACCACGCCAAAGTGGTTATGGAGCCGTTTGAACGTGGTTATGGCCACACACTGGGCAACGCGTTGCGTCGCATTCTGCTGTCTTCCATGACCGGCTACGCGCCGACCGAAGTGCAGATCACAGGTGTGGTACATGAGTACTCTACGCTGACAGGCGTGCGTGAAGATGTCGTTGACATCGTTCTGAACCTGAAAGGTATTGTATTCAAACTGAACAATCGTGAAGAAGTGACCGTTACACTGCGCAAATCTGGCTCCGGCCCGGTTCTGGCCAGCGATATCGATCTGCCTCACGACGTTGAAATCATCAACCCGAATCATGTTATTGCTACACTGACAGACAACGGCAAGCTCGAAATGCAAATCAAGATCGAGCAGGGTCGTGGTTATGTTGCCGGTAATATGCGTGCGCTCACAGATGAGCGTTCACACACCATCGGCCGTATTCAGATGGATGCTTCTTTCAGCCCGGTTCGCCGCGTCAGCTACGCTGTCGAAAGCGCCCGTGTTGAACAACGCACCGACCTGGACAAGCTGGTGCTGGACATTGAAACCAACGGTGTGATTTCTCCTGAAGAAGCCGTGCGTCAGTCTGCCCGTATCCTGATGGACCAGATTTCTGTATTTGCAGCCCTGGAAGGCGCCAGCGATACATTCGAAACACCGGTTCGCGGCGTACCGCAAATTGATCCGGTTCTGCTGCGTCCTGTTGACGATCTCGAACTCACTGTTCGTTCTGCCAACTGCCTCAAAGCAGAAAATATCTATTACATTGGTGATCTGATCCAGCGCACTGAAAACGAGCTGCTCAAAACACCGAACCTGGGCCGTAAGTCCCTGAATGAAATCAAGGAAGTACTGGCTGCACGCGGCCTGACCCTGGGCATGAAGCTGGAAAGCTGGCCTCCACTGGGTCTTGAGCGTCCTTAAGGCTTCATTGCCGCTGGCTGCAGGCTTCAAACCTGTCGCCAGCATAAGCCTGTGTTTGTATTTGCTGTAAAATTGCTGTTCCCGCAAGGGCAAAAGAACCGAATGGAATCGGTCCTGCCATAAAGAATGGCCCGATTCCGTTCCTATACCAACCGGACCGCCGGTTATGACAGCCGTCATAACAGGATAGAAGAACCGGTCAAACAGACGGCATAAGCTGTCTTTAACCTAGATTCAAAGGAAATTATCATGCGTCACCGTAGTGGTCTACGTAAACTGAACCGTACCAGCAGCCATCGCCTGGCGATGTTCCGCAACATGTCTGTATCTCTGATCCAGCACGAAGCGATCAAAACAACATTGCCAAAAGCCAAAGAGCTGCGCCGTGTCATCGAACCCCTTATCACACTGGCCAAAGAGCCGACCCTGGCTAACAAACGCCTGGCATTCGCCCGTCTGCGCGACCGCGATGCTGTGGTTAAACTGTTTGCCGAAATCGGTCCTCGCTACAAAGAGCGTAACGGTGGTTACACCCGCGTTCTGAAAATGGGTTTCCGTCAGGGCGATAACGCACCGATGGCGTTCATGGAACTGGTTGACCGTCCTGAAGTTGCTGACGAAGTAGTTGACGCCGAATAAGGCTGATACCAGCTCGTCGATAGCCGGTGTGTATGCACCGGCGGGCGTCGCAGTATTTCTTTGCCGGGAGTAGTACATCACCGGTAGCAAAAAGGGCATCTGTTTCGGCAGATGCCCTTTTTGCGTCTTGTTCTTAGTCATAAAAGCCGATTCTCCGCCTGCCTCAAAGATCACAAACACCTCAACCGCGCATGCTGGGCAGGAGCAATTGCTCACAGCCCTATCGTTCTGCGCCTGAAGGTTTGTTATTCTGATTTGACGATTTGACGATTTGATGGCTTTTGTTGCTACATAAATGTATATTCATTTGTGTATACTATGCGCGAAAGCGTAGTTGTTAAAGGTTTCGACTGGGATGTGGGCAATTGGCCTAAATGTGGCAAGCATGGGCTATCCAGGGCAGAGGTTGAAGAGGTGTTTGAAGGTCCTCTAATGCTCATGACTGATCCTCATCTTGGCCAGCAGAGGATGCGGGCCATCGGAAAAACCCGTTCAGGGCGCTATGTATTTCTGGTATTTGTGATCAGAGCAGTTAATGGTCGCCATTTGATTCGTCCGATCAGCGCCCGCTATATGCATCAGAAGGAGATCACTTTTTATGAGCAGCAATACCGAAAAACGTAAACCGATGCCGTCGCTGAGAAGCGATAAGCAGGCGGAGGAATTTGTCGACACGGCCGATCTTTCCACATACGATCTATCCGGCTTTCGGCCCATGCGTTTCGAAATACAAAATAAAACCGCTGCGCTGAATTTGCGATTGCCGCAGGGTTTGCTGGATGCGATTAAGCTGAAGGCAAAAAGCAAAGGCATTCCGTATACCCGGTACGTGAGAATGTTGATTGAACAGGATCTTGCGCAATAGGGTGGGCCGGTCATTCGGAGGGTGTAAATAGTTCTGGTCAACTGCCCCTCATTTATCAAGTCTTTTGGCTAACCCGGGGCTACGCGTTCTATCCGACATTGGCGTGGCTGGCTTTGCAGCGTCACGTCACTACCGCATTTCTTTTACACCCTGAGCATTTTTTCAGATTCATGACAGTCGTGGCCGCGCTACAATAAGGCCTGCAAAAAATTTCCCCCCATCTCTTTTCCCAACAGGAACGAACAATGCGTGCTTCGTCTGTGTCAGGTCTTGCTGCGCCCTCAGAACGTGATTATGAAAAAAATGCAAGAAAAGCCATCTGGGCCTCATCTATCGGCTATGCCCTGGACGGATTCGACTTACTGATTCTGGGTTTCATTCTATCGGCTGTCAGTGCCGGCCTGGGGCTGACCAGCACAGAAGCGGGTTCGCTGGTCACGTGGACCCTGGTGGGTGCGGTGATTGGCGGGGTCGGTTTTGGCCTGCTTAGTGATATCTACGGCCGGGTCCGGGTGCTGACCTGGACGATTCTCCTGTTTGCTGTCTTTACAGGCATGTGCGCGCTGGCGCAGGGCTACTGGGATCTGCTGGTGTATCGCACCATCGCCGGATTGGGGCTGGGTGGCGAGTTCGGTATTGGCATGGCGCTGGCGACAGAAGCCTGCCGCCCCTCGCAACGTGCCCGAGTCTCTTCCTATGTCGGTCTGGGCTGGCAGGCGGGGGTACTGGCCGCCGCATTGCTCACGCCGCTGTTGTTGCCTATTATCGGCTGGCGCGGCATGTTCGCCGTGGGCGTGCTGCCGGCTATTGTCTCGTTTATTGTGCGCTCCTATATCGGTGAGCCTGAACACTTCGTCAAATCTGAGCCAGTAGCGCGCTCATTCACGCTGGCACCCTTGAAATTGCTGGTGGCCGATGCGGAAACCGTGAGGCGCAGCATTGGGGTGGTGATCCTGTGTTCAGTGCAAAACTTCGGTTATTACGGTCTGATGATCTGGATGCCTTCGTACTTGTCCACCCAGTTCGGCTACTCGCTAACCAAATCAGCCAGCTGGACGGCCATGACGGTGCTGGGCATGAGTCTGGGTATCTGGCTGTTCGGGCAACTGGCAGACCGTATCGGCCGTCGCCCCAGTTTTCTGCTGTATCAGGCGGGTGCCGTTATCATGGTGTACGTTTATTCCCAGCTTACGACCCCGACCGCGCTGCTGTGGGGCGGGGCGCTCATGGGGGTTTTTGTCAATGGTATGATTGGTGGGTACGGGGCGCTGATTTCCGAGCTCTATCCCCGTGCGGCCAGAGCCACTGCGCAGAACGTCCTGTTCAATATCGGCCGGGCTATCGGTGGCTTCGGGCCCGTGGTGGTGGGCGCGCTGGCAGCGGCCTATTCTTTTGAGGTTGCCCTGGTATTGCTGGCGTCACTGTATATTCTGGATATTCTCGCGACCCTGTTTCTGATCCCTGAACGCAAGGGGATGGAGCTGGAGTAATGATGTCATCTGCACAGGAGTGATTTGAATGGCAAACGATTGCGTCGTCATGTATACCACCGTTCCCGACACGTTACTGGCAAAACGTATCGCGCATCTGCTGATAGAAGAACATCTGGCCGCCTGTGTGAACTTAAGCCCCGTCGGTCTGTCTATCTATTTATGGGAAGAGAGCGTCGAGGGGGCAGAAGAAATCACGCTTACCATCAAAACCTCCAGCCAGGCCAGCCTGCGCTGCCAGGAGCGGATTGTGCAGTTACACCCCTACGATGTTCCTGAAATTATCATTTTGCCCGTCATTGGCGGGCATGTGCCGTATCTGGACTGGGTGCGGGCACAAACATCGGTATAGAGGGGTCGCGTGTTCACGTCGTCGGATTTAAAGGGCTGCATCAAGTGGCTGTTGGGGCTCATGGCCATGTTGTTGCTGGCCGCACCTGCTGTTCATGCAGAAGAAGAATTTCTGGATCCGGAACAGGCTTTTGTGTTCTCGGCGCAAATGCAGGCACCCTCCGAGCTGCGCATAGATTATCGTATCGCGCCCAAATACTACATGTATCGCGAGCGCTTCGAATTTCATATTAAAGACGATACAGACAAATCCCGGGCTGCAGCTCTGCTGGGTACGCCCGTGCTTCCCAAAGGGGAAGTCAAGTACGACCCGACTTTCGATAAAAACATGGAGGTCTATCATAACCAGGTAAGCATCCGCCTGCCGCTGCTCAGGCAGACGTCGCCGTTCACCGTACAGGTGGTGGGGCAGGGGTGCGCCGATGCCGGCCTGTGTTATCCTCCTACCACCTATGACATCGTCCTGGAGCCGGCGCCAGGCGGCGGCATGAGCATTACAGGCGGCACGCCTGGCGTCAAAAAAGGAGCGGCGCCGGCTGGTGCTGTCAGCACGCCACCTGCAGATAATAATGCATCTGGCGCGACGCAGGCGTCGTCCTCTTCTGCTGCCGGCGGGGTAACCAGCATGCTTACCGGTAAGGCCGACACTGTGCAGGACTCCGGTCAGACCGGGCAGCAGGCATCGGGAGCCACAGCTGGCTCAAGTTCCGACCCAAGCCCTGGCATCGCCGCTGTCTCTGCCGAAGCAGGGAGCGCATCCCTGTTTGATGCCGGCGATACCACCATTGCCCAATGGCTGTCTGAAGCGGGCCTGGCGCGCGTGCTGCTGATCTGTTTTGCGCTGGGCGTCGTACTTTCATTTACACCCTGCGTTCTGCCCATGTTGCCTATTCTGCTGTCGGTCATTGTGGGCGACCAGAAAGCGCGCGGCGGGGTGCCGTCCAAAGGGCGCGGCTTTGCGCTCACGCTCATGTATGTACTGGGCACGGCCATCGTGTATACCCTGCTGGGCATTGCGGCTGCGTCCGTCGGTTCCGTACTGGCCGCCTGGATCCAGAATCCATGGGTGCTCTCGGCGTTCGCTGTGGTACTGGTTATTCTGGCCATTGGCATGTTCGGCGCATTTACCATACAAGTGCCGGTCGCGCTGCAAACCTCACTGAACAGTAAAGTGTCGCGGATGCCCGGCGGGCGCTATGGTGGCGCGTTTGGCATGGGTATGCTGTCAGCGCTTATATGTGGCCCCTGCGTGGCCGCACCACTGGCCGGTATTCTGTTGTTTATCTCCCAGACGGGGAATCTGGTGCTGGGTGGCCTGGCGCTGTTTGTGCTGGCCTGGGGCCAGGGCTTCTCCCTGCTGATCCTGGGTGCCACCTCCGGCGCACTCATGCCCAAGGCGGGCCCGTGGATGGAAGCTATCAAGTATTTCTGCGGCCTGCTGCTGCTGGCAACGGCGCTGTGGATGCTGATGCCTGTTGTGCCGCTGTGGGTGCAAATGCTGGGCTGGGCATTTCTGAGTATGAGTCTGGCGCTTCTGCTGGGCGCCTTCCGTGGCGATACCGGTCCTGCTGCCAGCGCCGGCCCCTTACGGCTGCTATTGCGCGCATTGGGCCTGCTGGCCGCTGCGTGGGCATTGTTGTTGCTGGTTGGTCTGGCTACTGGTAGCCGGGACCCGCTGTCGCCCCTCAAAGGCATTGCCCAGGGTAATGGCGCTAAGCAAACCAGTGTGGCTAAAGTACAGTTCGAAAGAGTGCGTTCACTGGCAGAGCTGGAAGCGCGTATCGCGGCTGCCGGTAAACCGGTAATGCTGGATTTCTACGCTGATTGGTGCATTTCCTGCCACGAAATGGAAAAATTTACGTTTTCGGATAGCCAGGTGGCCGGTGCCATGGGTTCCATGCTTTTACTGCAGGCCGACGTCACCGGTAATAACGAACAGGATCGCGAACTGCTCAAGCGCTTTCGACTGTTCGGCCCTCCGGGCATCATTTTCTTTGACCGCAATGGTCAGGAAATGAAGGAGAACCGTGTGGTCGGCTTCCAAAAGGCCGATAAGTTTCTGGAAAAACTGCAGCTGGCACAGCGTTGACGGTGGGCGACCATTACGCCCCTGCGGGTTCTTTCAACAGGCTGTCGTACGCCCAGATACAGGGTCGGACACCGGGGAAGGCGCAGGCATAATTGCTATCCGGGTGTGATATAACACGCCGGATGCGAGCGCAGCAAGAGGAGAGGATTTAGTCCAGATCAAGCCAGCTACGGTTCTTTTCCGAAAGACCGATGCCAGCCCATTTATTTCCCAGTTCGATCACCAGGAGACTGTCGTTGGTATCAAGGGCCGGTAGCAACAGCTCGCGCACCTGCGTCACCCCCAGATCGGTCGACACAATATAGCTTGAGTCGTAGCAATGCCAGCGGCTGGGGAAATGTTCATCTATACGCTGTTTTAACTTGGTAAATCGGGTACCCAGCAGGCGTCGGTCATACGTGATCAGTACTTTCATCTCATTTCCCCTGACTATGAAAAACCATTCCCGATATAGTAATACAAATTGGCGACAATGGGCCATATAGTTGCGGCAAGCCTCTGTCAGCCAGTCCGGTCCGGCTTGATTTACCGTTCTGCAATAACAGTCACTTGTTGTTATTGTCTGTCACATGCGTATCGTTTCAGCGGCTTTCAATTGATTAATGCTGCAAGGCGGTAGACTACACTAGCATCGTTATGTCTCGCGATGGTAAGCGGGGCAACCAATAACGCCCATACCCACGACAGAGAATGATTCATGAAAAGAATGTTGATCCAACGTGCTCGAAGTCAATCAGGCGATATATCAGGTCTAGTCACAGCCGTACCGCTGTCGGGTGACAATTCACGAAGCGCTACAACTGTGAAACTGTGGCTGGTCTGGCCGGTGCTTGTCGCCGTGCTCTTGTTGTCCGTACCCGTTCAGGCACAGGCTGCTTTATCTGCAGAAGACCTGGCCTGGCTGGATCGGGTTACTTATGGCGTAAATAAACAAACGGCCGAAGAATATGAAAAGCTGGGTCGGGAGAAGTTTTTGGAAAAGCAGCTGCATCCACCGGCTAAAGATGTACTGGATGACGCGACCGAGGGCAATCTGGCCAGAAATACCGTTGATATGCAGAAAGTCATGGAAGATGTCACTGTCCGACGGCAGAAATTTGTCCGTGAGGTCAAAGACCAGAGAAAGCGTTCGGAATTTAATACCTTGATTCGTCGCGAAGGGAACAAAGTACTCGCCGTCTCGAAGCGTCGACACCTGATTCGCGCCATTTATTCTCCGTGGCAGTTAAAAGAACAAATGGCCTGGTTCTGGCAAAATCATTTTTCGGTCTTTTCTTCCAAGGCCTATATTCGTTTTCAGGTGGGAGATTACGAAGATAAGGCGCTTCGCCCTCATGCCTTGGGAAAATTCAAAGACATACTGCTGGCTACGATGACACATCCTGCCATGCTGGATTATCTGGATGCCTCCAAAAACAAAAAAGGCAAGCCCAATGAAAACTACGCACGCGAGCTCATGGAACTGCATACCATGGGCGTGGGTAGCGGCTATACCCAGAAAGACATTACTGAAGTGGCCCGGGTGCTGACGGGTATCAGTGTCAATTTCAGCCCAAACCTGCCTAAGCTTAATGACCAGGCGAAAAAAGGATTTTTCCGCAAGAACGGGGTGCAATTCATGCCCCGACAGCATGATTTTGGCGACAAGATCGTGCTGGGTAAAACCATCAAGGGCCAGGGCTGGGATGAGCTCGCTGAACTTGCCGATCTGCTTGCCAGGCAACCGGCCACTGCCAAACATATCAGTACCAAACTGGCGCAGTATTTTGTTGGTGATAAGCCCGACCCGGCATTGATCAAAAGCATGAGCGAACGCTTTATGAAGAGCGACGGCGACATTTCGCAAACGCTCGCGACGCTGTTTGAAAGCAAAGCGTTCCAGGCATCGCTGGGCAGCAAATTCCGTACACCGATGGAAGTCGTCGTCTCGACCGCGCGTTTGGCTTACGAGGACAGGCAGCTACAGAACTATGTGCCACTGACCAATTCGCTTGATCGTCTGGGACAGGGTCTTTACAAACGAGTGACGCCTGACGGCTACCCGATGCAGAAAAGCATGTGGGACGGTTCCAGCCAATTGTTTCAGCGCTTCGAGGCAGTACGCTTCCTGAGTAGTGGTGCTGCCAGATTTTTCCAGTACGGTAAGCCATCCGATGAGATAAAAGGTTCGGTCCCGGATTTGAATAACGCATTCTTCGAGCAGAATATCAAACCGCATCTATCCGAAACAACGCTGGCGGTGCTGAACAAGACGCCTAAAAACAAGGTGCTGTGGAATTCCATGCTCTTTTCCTCGCCAGAATGGATGAACAGGGAGTATAAAAAATGAATAGACGTGATTTCCTGGCGGCAGCCATGCTGGCGCCGCTCACCGTGAACAGTCAGCAGTTGTTTGCTGCTGAAGGTACGGATATTAAAACGCTGGTTATTTTCCTGCGCGGCGCTTATGACGCCTGTAATTTTCTGGTGCCCTATACCAGTGAAGACTATTATGAAAATCGACCGCGCATTGCCATTTCCCAGCCCGGCAGCGCTGAAGGGGCGGCCCTCAAGCTGGATAATAACTGGGGCATGCATCCGGTATTTGAGAAGACGCTGATGCCCTTATGGGAGCAGAAACAGATCTCATTCATTCCTTTTGCGGGCACGGAGGATCTGTCACGCAGCCATTTTGAAACGCAGGATCTGATGGAAAGTGGTCAGCCCGCAAATGGCAAACGGGAATATGGTTCTGGATTTATGAACCGACTGGCAGGTGTCCTGGGTGCAAAAGCGCATCCGGTTTCGTTTACCAGCAATAATCCCCTGATTATGCAGGGCCCGGCTCGAATTCCATTAATAGGTTTGAGCGGATCAGGAAAGTCTATTTATAAAGATCAACAGATTTCGCTGCTGGAGGATCTGTACAAAAACAGTAAACAGCAGGAGATCGTAGCCGAAGGCGTCGCCAATCACCGAATGATGCTGGAAGAGTTTGAAAAAGAAAAAGAAGCGGCCAGTAGAAATGCCGTGAGCGCGAAGGGCTTTGACCTTCAGGTCAAACGCATGGCTTCACTCATGAAAGACAAGTATTCGCTTGGATTTCTGGACATTGGTAATTGGGATACGCACTATAATCAGGGCGGTGCGACCGGCATGCTGGCCAATCAGTTCAAGAGTCTGGGCAGTGGCCTGAAAACGTTCGCGGACGAAATGGGCCCGCAGTGGAACAAAACAGTGGTGTATGTGATGTCTGAGTTCGGTCGCACTTTTCGTGAGAACGGCAGCGGCGGCACCGATCATGGTCACGGTTCGGTGCACTGGCTGCTTGGAGGGGCTATCAACGGCGGTAAGATCCTGGGCGAACAAACAGATGTGAACATTGCTTCGCTAAACGAAGAGCGTGATTACAAGGTGCTCAATAATTCGCGGGATGTGCTTGGCGGCTTGTTCAAGCAGGTTTATGGCCTGAGCAATGAGCAGGTGCAAAAAGTATTCCCGTCATCAAAAGTGTCAGCAATCAAGCTGGTCTGATCTGAGTGAAGGGCGGCGGCCAGGGCGCTTGCTTTTGCTACTTTATCGATCACTGCAAAAACATGTCGGCAGGTGGGCTCGGAGATGATTGCCATCGTCCATCGTCAGTCGCAAGTGTTCCACAGGCCATCCGAAAGCGGCCTGGTCAATGCTATCCGTGCACACAAATGAAATAACAGTGCCATACAATGAAAACATTTGCGGGAATGTTTAATGACCACCTCACATAACGGTCGCGTACGTACCGTGGCGAAAGACGACAGCCATCGATTCTCCAAAACAATCACATCTGAAATATATATGGTGGCCGGCCTGGGCGTTCAGGGCGATGCGCATTCAGGCGTGACCGTCCAGCACCGGTCACGGGTCGCGGTGGACCCTAAGCAGCCGAACCTGCGGCAGGTTCATCTGATACAGGCCGAGCTCTTTGATGAACTCAACAGCCATGGGTTTAATGTCGCGCCCGCAGATCTGGGTGAAAATATCAGCACGGAAGGCATTGATCTGTTGTCATTACCCCGTAATACGCTGCTCAACATCGGCAGTGATGTATTGTTGCAGGTAACCGGCCTGCGTAACCCTTGTGTGCAAATAGACCGGTTCCAGACAGGTTTGCTGAAGGCGGTATTGCATCGTCAGCCTGATGGCGGGCTGGTCCGCAAAGCCGGTATTATGACAGTTGTAATAACCGGAGGAGTGGTTCGCGCAGGTGATCCGATTGCAGTACAGTTGCCTGCGCTTCCCCACTTGCCGCTGGATCGCGTGTAAGCGGTACGCGCCGTTTTTCAGTTGTGAATGCTAATGCTGCTCAGGCCGAAAGATTGCACTTATTTCCCGGCCGTGTCCACGTTTTTGCGCAGCTCAAATTTCTGTATTTTTCCTGTCGATGTTTTCGGCAGTGGTCCGAAGCGGATCACCTTTGGTACCTTGAAACCCGCCAGCAGCACCCGGCAGTGAGCGATGATCTCCTGCTCTGTTACTTCTATATCGGGTTTGAGCTCCACATAGGCGCAGGGGGTTTCACCCCATTTGGGATCGGACATGGCAACCACGGCCGCAGCGGCGACAGCGGGGTGGCGGTAGAGGGCGTCTTCCACTTCGATACTGGATATATTCTCGCCGCCCGAAATAATAATATCCTTGCTGCGGTCCTTAATGCGCACGTATCCGTCAGGCGTCAGGACACCCAGGTCGCCCGTATGGAACCAGCCGCCACGAAACGCATCGCGGGTCGCGCTTTCATTTTTCAGATAGCCCTTCATACAGATGTTGCCGCGGAACATGATTTCGCCAATCTGGCTCTCATTGGGCGCCACCGGCTCCATGGTCTCCGGATCACGCACCGACAGGCCAGCCTGCAAGTGGTAACGCACACCCTGGCGTGCCATCCGCGTTGCCCGGCTATCTTCATCCAGTTCGTCCCACGCCTGCTGGTACGCGCATGCTGCAGCAGGTCCGTATACCTCGGTCAGTCCATAGGCATGCGTCAGGTCAAAGCCCATCTCCCGCATGCTGGCAATGACGGCGGGCGCCGGCGATGCGCCTGCCACCATGGTGTAGACGGTGTGATGAATGCCTTCGCGCAGGTGTACCGGGGCGTTGGCCAGAGCGCTTTGCACGATGGGTGCGCCGCAATAGTGAGTGACGCCTTCCCGGCGGATCAAATCGAATACCGTTTCAGGATCAAATTTGCGCAGGCACACATTGACGCCGGCCCGTGCCGCTACCGTCCAGGCAAAACACCAGCCATTACAGTGAAACAGAGGCAGCGTCCAAAGGTAGACCGGATGCTTGGGCATATCCCATTCCAGAATATTGCTGATTGCATTCAAATAGGCGCCACGGTGGTGGTAAACCACGCCCTTGGGGTCGCCTGTCGTGCCGGATGTATAGTTCAGGGCGATGGCATCCCATTCATCTGTGGGTGGCTGCCAGTCATAATCAGGTGCGGCCGCCGCCAGAAAATCTTCATAGTCCACGGCACCGGCGATACTTTTCGGGGTGGTTTCCAGGTCGTGTACGGAAATGACGCGCAGGTTCGGAAACCGGGCCAGGGCCTTTTCGGCCAGCTTATGGTACTCGGTGTCGATAATCAGGGCCCTGGCTTCGCCATGTTCCAGCATAAAAAGCAGGCTGGATTCATCCAGGCGGGTATTCAGGGTGTTCAGGACGGCGCCCGTCATAGGCACACCAAAATGCGCTTCGATCATGGCAGGTATATTGGGCAGCATGACGGCAACGGTATCACCGCGCTGCACCCCGGCCTGCGCAAGTGCGCCGGCAAGCCGCCGGACGCGTTCATATGTCTGGCCCCAGTTCCGGCGTATGTCGCCGTGCACCACCGCCAGCCGATCAGGATAAACCTCGGCGGCGCGGGTGATAAAATCAATCGGTGTCAGCGCTTCGTAATTTGCCGCATTGCGCGCCAGGCCATGGTCAAAAATACTGGTCATTATTCTGTCTCCTGAAAAGCGCGCTGTTCATTCGTCGGCTATCACAATGGAATGAGTGGTGATGCCCTGCAGCACACGTCACATTAACACGGATGCAGTGTAAAGGCGGACAACGCAGAGCATCTGTCACCTGAATGACAGTTACGTCTTTCATCTCGCCATCGTCTCATCGCTTCAGGATATATCATGAGTGATCGTTCTATCTATCACAAAAGCCAGTTGCCCGAATTGTTCAGCGACTATCCCTGGTTTCAGTCCCTGGAGCCGGATCATCAGGCGCTGGTGATGGCTACCGCCAGGGCCGAATCCGTCCAGCAGGATGCCTGGCTGGCGCGTCGTGGCGAACTGTCGGATGACTGGTTCGGGGTGCATAGCGGTTTGCTCAAGCTGGCCATTTATGACGAATCCGGCAAAAGCTGTACTTTTTCCGGTGTCCCTCCCGGCGGCTGGTTCGGCGAGGGCAGTGTCATCAAGCATGAATTGCGCAAATACGATGTGGTCGCAATTCAGCCGTCGCTGGTGCTGTGCGTGCCGGCAAGCACCTTCGAGGCGCTCCTGTCAGCCAGTTTGTCTTTTTCACATTTTGTGATTGGCCAGTTGAACGAGCGCATGGGCGAGTTCATTGCCTCAATCCAGAACCAGCGCCTGTTGCAGGCCGATGCCCGTGTCGCCCAGTCACTGGCGCAACTGTTCAATCCGGCTCTTTATCCCTCCACCGATCTGGCGCTGGAGATCTCTCAGGAAGAACTGGGATATCTGACCGGCCTATCGCGGCAGCGTGTGAATCGCGCATTGCAGAACCTGCAGCAGCAGAAAATATTAATCCAGGCCTACAGCAAAATCCGCATTCTCGACCTGGCGCAATTGCGCGCCTACGGCCTCGCGCAGATGTGACTGCTGCAGCCAGGCAATGCCTTGCTGCACGGCACACAAGCGCGCGAGTCCTGCAGCTTTATGCCGGTTGTGATAATGCTGCGCGCCACCACGGTTCATTATCCAGAAACCAGTCAACGGTTTTGACAATGCCGGTGTCAAATGGCTCGCTTGTCGCAAAGCCCAGTTGCTGTTCAATTTTGGTTGGATCCATGGCGTAACGCCGGTCATGCCCGGGCCGATCCTGCACGTAGCGGATCAGCGACGCGCTGTTGCCTGCCCGGGCTGCCGTTGCCTGCGCAAAGCGCTGCTGCAGCGCCGGCCGTGTCGCAAAGGCCTGATCCATGATCTGACACAATGCGTGAATAAGTTGCAGATTAGTCAGCTCGCAACGGGCGCCCACATTCCAGGTGTCACCAGGCGTGCCTTGCGCCAGAATCGCTTCAATCGCCCGAACGTGGTCCAGCACGTAAAGCCAGTCGCGGATCTGCTGGCCATCACCAAAAACCGGAATGGGTTTGTTGTGCAGGATGCTTGTCAGAGTGAGTGGAATGAGTTTTTCAGGGTAGTGATAGGGCCCGTAATTGTTGGAACAGCGGCTGATGGTGGTGGCCAGGCCGTAAGTCTGCTGGTAGGCCCGCACCAGATGGTCTGCCGCCGCCTTGCTGGCCGAATAGGGCGAATTGGGCGCATAGGGGGTGGCTTCGGTGAACGCAGGCTGATCTGCTGCAAGGCTGCCGAAAACCTCGTCGGTGCTCACGTGATGGAAACGATGCGGCAGCGGTGCTTCATTTTGCAGCGCCGGCGCTTCTATCCACACCTGGCGTGCTGCCTTCAGCAAGCTGTAGGTGCCGTTGATATTGGTGCGAATAAACGTGTCCGGGCCCTGGATGGAGCGGTCTACATGGCTTTCGGCCGCAAAATGCACAATGGTGTTGATGCGGTGCTGCTGCAGCAAGGCGATGACTCTGTCCGTATCGCAGATATTGCCGTGTACAAAAGTGAAACTGGCGTGTTGCTCAAGCCCGGCAAGGCTGCTGCGGTTGCCCGCGTAGGTCAGCGCATCCAGCACCACCAGCGTGTCGTCCGGGTGTTGTGCGAGCCAGTAATGAACGAAGTTGGCGCCGATGAATCCGGCGCCACCGGTAACAAGCAAGGAGGCCATTGCGTTCGGGACCATCATGTAAAAGTTGTAATCGCTCATGATAACAGGATGGCTGCCAGCGGCGAAGTCTGTTGCAGGCAGCGGCGACGTGATCCGTTATAATTCGCGCTGATGCCATCCATTGGGGCTTTGCCTGATACGCATGAAAACAGAACGACTGGTTATTCCCGATGTCCTGCTGCTCACTCCCAAAGTACACCGAGACGAGCGCGGTTATTTTATGGAGGCTTACCGGCAGCAGGTGCTCGATGAGGCCCTGGGGCGCACGCTGCGCTTTGTTCAGGACAATGAATCACAGTCGTCTTATGGCGTGCTGCGCGGACTGCATTACCAGTTGCCGCCCTATGCCCAGAACAAGCTGGTGCGCGTGGTTGCGGGACGCGTGCTGGATGTCATTGTGGATCTGCGCAAGAGCAGCGCGACTTTCGGGCAGTCGCTGCACATCGAGCTGGATGCCATGAGCAAGCAATCGCTGTTTATTCCTGCCGGGTTTGCGCATGGGTTTGTCGTACTGAGCGAACAGGCGATCTTCACCTACAAGACCGATGCCGTCTATGCGCCGGATTACGAGCGTGGTCTGGCTTTTGATGACCCGCAGCTGAATATTAACTGGCAGGTGCCGCGCGAGCAGATGATCCTGTCTCCCAGGGATCGCCGTTTTCCTGTGTTTGCGGGCCTGCGGGACTTATACCCCTGAGCGCAACGGGTTTTATCATAAAATGACGTCATTCGATACGTCAAAGAGGTTTAAATGAATCCGATCCGTAAAGCTGTATTTCCCGTGGCAGGCCTGGGCACCCGCTTCTTGCCGGCGACCAAGGCCATGCCCAAAGAGATGCTGCCGGTTGTGGATAAACCGTTAATCCAGTATGCCGTGGAAGAGGCCGTCAAGGCAGGCATTACCGATCTGATTTTCATTACCGGACGGCACAAGCGCGCGATCGAAGATCATTTTGACTCCATGCCCGAGCTGGAATCCGAACTGGAAGAAAAGGGCAAGCAGGAAATGCTGGAACAGGTGCGGCAGGTCATCCCCTCCAACGTCAATTGTATTTACATTCGCCAGCCGGCTCCGCTGGGTCTGGGGCACGCCGTGCTTTGTGCCGAACCGGTGATTGGCAATGAACCGTTCGCCGTATTGCTGGCCGATGACCTGATCGATTCAAACGTGCCGGTCACCCAGCAACTGATTCAGGCAGCACATGCCAACAATGGCAGCGTACTTGGCATCCAGACCATTGCGCGTGAAGATGCCAATAAATACGGAATTATTGCGGGTAAATCGGTATCGTCCGATACGATCCAGGTAACCCAGATTGTTGAAAAACCCGCACCGGCCGATGCGCCTTCAGATAAGGCCGTGGTGGGGCGTTACATTCTTGAACCGGAAATCTTTGAATGCCTGCGCCATATCGGCAAGGGTGCCGGTGGCGAGATTCAGCTCACCGATGGTATTGGTGCCCTGCTTGAAAGCCGCAATGTCTTCGGATTTGCCTATGAAGGCATGCGCTACGATTGCGGCAGCAAGGCGGGCTTTTTTGCCGCGACGGTGGCACTGGGCCAGAAATATCACGGTTTCAAGCTCTGATCTGTTCCGGTCAAGGCATTCACGGCGGGCTGTGCGCCAGCCCCTGTGATTGCCTGTCAATGCACCGGCACGCAGCCTGCCTCTGACAATCACAGTCAATCAGGCGGTGCCCGCTGCGCCAGCCACAGTCCGCAGCGGACAAGCAGCAAGCCCCCCACTCAAACCGCAACAAACCGCAGCTGCGCGCCCACGGGCGACTCTGGTTACTGGCGGCCGGTCAGAATACGGGCCGCTTCAATTGAAAAGTACGTCAAAATGCCATCGGCACCGGCGCGCTTGAAACACATCAGTGATTCCATCATGACCTTGTCGTGATCCAGCCAGCCGTTTTGTGCGGCCGCCTTGATCATGGCGTATTCACCACTCACCTGGTAGGCATAGGTGGGAACCCGGAACATATCCTTGACGTCCCGCACGATATCCAGATAGGGCATGCCCGGTTTGACCATCACCATATCGGCACCCTCGCGAATATCCGCAGCAATTTCCCGCAGCGCTTCATTGCGATTGGCCGGATCCATCTGGTAAGTCATTTTGTTGGATTTACCCAGGTTGGTGGCTGAACCCACTGCATCGCGGAACGGGCCGTAGAAGGCGCTGGCGTACTTGGCCGAATAGGCCATGATGCGGGTGTAGATCAGTTTTTCCTGCTCCAGCGCCTGCCGGATAGCGCCGATACGGCCATCCATCATATCGCTGGGGGCCACGTAGTCGGCACCGGCCCGGGCCTGTGTCAGAGCCTGTTGCAGCAGAATTTCCGTGGTTTCATCATTCAGCACATAACCGTTTTCGTCCAGCAGGCCGTCCTGCCCGTGGCTTGTATACGGATCCAGCGCCACATCGCACAAAATACCCAGTTCCGGGAATGCTTTTTTGAGCATGGCAATGGTGCGCGGAATCAGGCCGTCTTCATGCGTGGCTGCGATCCCGTCGGGCGTTTTCAGGGACGGGTCGATCGAAGGGAACAACGCCATCACGGGAATGCCCAAAGAGACACAGGTCTCGGCCACTGCCATCAGTGTATCGGGGCTATAACGGTTCACGTCCGGCATGGAAGGCACTGCCTCGATCACGCCCGTACCTTCCTTGACGAATACCGGGTAAATCAGATCGTTGACGGTCAGGACATTTTCCTGAACCAGCCGGCGCGAAAAGTCGTCGCGGCGATTGCGACGGGGGCGGGAAGCGGGAAAATCGGCAGTGATAATTGAAGTCATGGTGTGATCCGTATTGCAGTCGGCACCGCAGGGGTGCAATGGAAAGAGGAAACAAAAAGGAAAGATCAGAAAAGGGAGTGATCAGCGTGTCGGGACCCTGAAGCCTTTCCGATCTGGTCAGGATTCCGTCAGTTGTGTCATCAGAGTGCCGGGCGGCCGAAAAGTTCACTGCGCCCGGCTGCTGAGACCGGCTGCAGGCGCAATCAGGGGACGACCTGAGGAGAAATCCAGTTAACGATGCTGCTGTCGGCCTCTTCCAGTCCGATACGCTGCGTGGCCGAAAACGGCACCGCGTTCAGGGCGCCAATATCGGCCAGTTCCTTTTTCACCGCAAAGACCGCCTTGATGCGCTGTCCGTAGGGCAGTTTGTCTGCCTTGGTCAATAGCGCCAGCACCGGCTTGCCGGTAGGGGCAATCCAGTTGGCCAGGCGCTTGTCCAGGTCGGTTACGCCCCGGCGGATGTCAATCAGCAGAACAACGCCGGCCAGTGAGGTGCGCTGACGCAGGTAGGCACCCAGCACTTCAGCCCATTCTTCGCGGGCATCGCGAGCAACAGAGGCATAGCCGTAGCCGGGCAGGTCGGTCAGAAAGCCCAGTGGCTGCTCCGGATCCAGCGGATCCGGGATGCCAAACAGGTTGATCAGGCGAGTGCGACCGGGCGTTTTACTTGAAAATGCCAGCCGCTTCTGGTTGGTCAGTACATTGATGGCAGATGATTTGCCGGCGTTGGAACGGCCCACAAAACAGACTTCAGGTGGGCCTGGCGGCGGCAACTGGTCGAGCCGGGCGGCTGAAGTGTAGAACGAGGCGCGATGTAAAATTGACACAAAGGGTTCCGGCAAAAAAAGGATTCGTCCTCTATTGTATAATTGCTAAGCCAAAAAATGCCTAAATTCATGTTTGAGGTTTATACTTCCGTGTTTATACGCATTTATCTTTTAAAATACGGGCCGTGGCTGCTAAAGTGCGCCCCAGATCCCCGGGATCACAGAGGATATTCATGAAGCGAGTTTTATCAAACATTCTGGTTGCCGGCAGTGTTTTGGCTGGCATGGCCTTCGGTACAGCAGCTTTCGGCGCAGAGGCGGCAGCTGCCTCCGCTGTTCCCGATGCCGAAAAAGGCGCAGCCCTGTATACAAAGGGTGATACTTCTCGCGGCATTCTCGCCTGTGTGGCCTGTCATGGCGCCAATGGCAATAGCGGCGTTCCCATGTATCCCAATCTGGCTGGTATGCCTCATGAGTATATCGCCCTGCAACTCGAACATTTCAAGGCACCTGCCGACAAAGTCATTCGCGGTACAGCCGATGGCAAACCGACTGCCATGGCGCCTATCGTAGCCCAAATGACCAAGGAAGACATGCAGAACCTGTCAGTCTTCCTGAGCAAACAGCAATTGACCCAGCCTGCCAAGGCCAAACAGGGCGACAACAAGAAAGTGGTAGAGCGCGGTCGTCAGATCTGGCGTGCCGGTATCCCCGAGCGTAGCGTTCCCGCCTGTGCGTCATGCCACGGTGCGACCGGACAGGGTATCCCATCTGCTTTCCCTCGTTTGTCCGGGCAGCACCCAGAGTACCTGGAAGCTCAGTTGCATGCCTTTGCTGATGGCTATCGCCAGCAGGGCGGTGCAGAAAACATGATGGGTAAAATTGCCAACCGCATGAACAAGGCAGACATCCAGGCCGTTGCCGATTACGCAGCCGGTATTCGCTGATACAACAGCATCATGGTCGGTCGGCAATCAGGCATATAACGGCCACCGGCAATTTCTGACCCGTTTTATGGAACTTTTCCATCGTAACGGGTCAAAGAAGGGGTAGCGCGCATCGTGTGCCCCTTTTTCTTATGACAAACTCAATATCCAGACCCACTACCAGAGCCTGGGGTGCCCAGCTCGTTGAATTGCTTGGCTCCATGCGTTTTGCAGTGAGCCTGCTCATGTTTATCTGCGTGGCCAGCATTATCGGCACTGTCCTGCAGCAAAGCCAGCCCGAACTGACCTACACCGACCAATTCGGTATGTACTGGTATGCCGTGTTCAGCAAATTTGGCGTCGCGCAAGTCTATAACACCTGGTGGTTCCTGCTGATCATGGCTTTTCTGGTGGTGTCTACCAGTATATGCGTGATACGTAATGCGCCCAAAATGATCAAGGACATGCGCTCGTTTCGCGAATATATCCGCGAAGGCAGCCTGCGCGCCTTTCCCCATCGCTTTGATATCCAGACGGGTCAGACATCTGCGACCTCACTGGCGCACGTCCGGGGCTGGCTGAAAAAGGAAGGCTACGCGGTCAAAGAAAAAACCGATGCCAGCGGCACGTTGCTGGCAGCCAAAAAGGGCAGTGCCAATCGGCTGGGCTATATTTTTGCGCATTCGGCCATTGTGATTGTCTGTATCGGCGGGCTGCTCGACAGCGAGTTGCCCAACCGTCTGCAAATCTGGCTAGGCCACAAACAGCCTATTCCTGATAGCGCCCGCTATGTATCCGATGTGCCTGAGTCGGCGCGGTTTTCGCCAGGCAATCCCAGCTTTCGCGGTAATGTCTCCATCGCAGAAGGCAATTCATCCAACACCGGCATTCTGGCGCTCAGCGGCGGGCAGTATCTGCAAATGCTGCCGTTCGATATCAAGCTCAATAAATTCATCATCGAGTATTACGAAACCAATGGCATGCCCAAGCGCTTTGCCAGCGATGTGACGATTACCGACAGAGCAACGGGCCAGGCCTCCAACGAAATCATCGAGGTCAATCATCCGTTTCAGATGCATGGCATTACCCTGTATCAGTCCAGTTTTCATGATGGAGGCTCCAAGGTCTCCGTTAACGGCTACCCGCTGGCGGGCAGCGACACGACACCCTTTGAAGTGTCCGGCGCGGTCGGTGAGCAGGCCACTGTGACCACCACGCTCAATGGTCAGAGCAAAAACTATACCCTGACCTTCGATGACTTCAAGCCCATCAACGTTGAAGATCTCTCCGCTCCCAACCCGGGCGCAGCCCGTCCCAAAACATTCCAGGAGGACATCCTGGCCGTGACCGGCAGCGCTGCCGGCAAAAATGACAAAAAACTGCGCAACATCGGCCCCAGCGTGTCCTATACGCTGACCGATGATCGCAATCAGTCCATCAAGTTCAATAACTACATGCTGCCGGTCATGCTTGAAGAGGCGCCGGTTTTTCTGATTGGTATGCAGGTGCCTGGCGACATGACGTTCCGTTATGTCCGGATTCCTGCCGACGGCAAAAGTACGGTCAATGAGTTTCTGGCGTTGCGCGCGGCGTTCAATGACAAGGCGCTGCGCCTGCAAGCGGCAACAGCCTACGCAGAAAAGAATCAGGATGGCCGGATTGATAAGTCGGTTATTGTTCAGCTGGCCGAACGTGCACTCAGCGTGTTTGCTGCAGACGGTTTTGTTGGCATCGATAAATATGTGGATGGCGAAGGTGTGCCGGAAAAAGATCGGGTACCGGAGCAACTGCGCGAACCCATGAAGAAGATTTTGCGCGAATATCTGTTGTTCAGCGCCATTGAATTGCGTAATCTGGTGCGTGAACGGGATGGTCAGGCGCCCATCGTCTTCGACGGGCCGGACGCTCAGGCCCAGGCGCGCTGGTTTGATCTGTCGCTGCGTGCTGTTTCTGACCTGACCAATTACCCTGCACCCATGTTTTTCCAGCTGAAAACCTTTCAGCACATTCAGGCCAGTGTTTTGCAGGCCACGCGTTCCCCGGGTAAACTATTGGTATATGGGGGATCAATCCTGCTTATATTGGGTGTGTTTTCCATGTTCTACATCCGCGATCGCCGTATCTGGATTTGGGTCAAACCCGGTCAGGATGATCAGGATAGCCGCATGATGGCGGCCATGACATCGCAAAAACGCACGCTCGACTTCAATCGTGAATTCGAACGCTTCCGCCATCACTTTACCGGCAACGAAAAAGCCTAGGGGCAATTATGTCAAATACCGTTGTGACTGCATCAGGGGCAGCCGACCAGCTGGTCGATTGGGAGAAGAACATCACCGAATCCGGTGACAACCGCGTGTTGCGCGGTAAACCGGATTTTTCGGACATATTATTCCTGCTGGTGTTGCTGGCAGGGGCTGTCTACGCCATCGTTCAATATCCCGATTCGATGGATTATTACGAGAAAGCCATTCTGGTCGGCATGACGTTCGCAGCCACCTGGATTGGCTGGCTGTGGCGGCCGGCACGCAAGCTGATGATCGCCTGTGCCCTGGCTGCCGGTCTGGCCCTATGGCTTTATGACGGGCAGCTGGCTCATGCGGAAAGCAATTTTCTGCTGAAGTATCTGCTGTCCTCGCAATCGGCCATCCTGTGGATGTGCGCTCTGTTCTTTATGGCAACAGTCTGCTACTGGATCGGTTTTGTCAGTACGACGGGTGCCTGGATGGGTTCAGCGCTTACCTGGGCCGGCGTCTTCGCCGGTTTTACCGGCCTGCTGGTGCGCTGGCGTGAGGGTCATCTGATCGCGCCCGACATGGGACACATTCCCGTCAGCAATCTGTATGAAGTGTTCGTACTGTTCTGTCTGATCACGGCCCTGTTCTACCTGTATTACGAGAAACGCTATAACACCCGCGCCCTGGGTGGCTTTGTGCTGCTGGTTATCTCTTCTGCGGTGATTTTCCTGTTGTGGTACACATTCGAGCGCGATGCTGCGGTGATTACGCCCTTGAACAACGCACTGCGCAGCTGGTGGATGAAACTGCACGTGCCGGCCAATTTCATCGGCTATGGTTCCTTTGCCCTGTCGGCTATGGTGGGTTTTGCCTATCTGGTTAAGCAGCACGGCGCTACCAGCAGCTGGAAACCCATGATTCCCCTATTATTTGTGGGGGGGGCCATGGTGTCGGAATTGTTTATTTTCCGTGACAAAGACAATATGGGCTTCTGGTTCGTCTACTTTCTGGTCAGCCTGGCTATTGTCGCGGCCATTTTGCTCGGACGTCGCGTGATTGCCGCCAAATTGCCGCCACTGGAAGTGCTGGACGACATTATGTACCGCTCCATCTCCATCGGTTTTGCTTTTTTCACCGTGGCCACCATTCTGGGCGCATTCTGGGCTGCCGATGCCTGGGGCACCTATTGGCAATGGGACCCGAAAGAAACCTGGGCCTTCATCGTCTGGCTCAATTATGCAGCCTGGCTGCACCTGCGCCTGATGAAAGGCATGCGCGGCACCTTCGCGGCCTACTGGGCACTGATTGGTCTGGTTATCACCAGCTTTGCCTTCCTGGGCGTTAATATCTTCCTGTCAGGCCTGCACTCCTACGGCGAGCTCTAAGTCACCGTCTGCGGCTCGTGTCGCAGGGCAAAAAAAAGGGATACCCGGTTATATTGCAATCGGGTATCCCAACAGGGAAAATCGTTACTGCATCACTGCATCACTGCATCACTGCATCACTGCATCAACTCTTCAACTCTTCAACGCTTCAATTCGTTCACGCGTTTTCTGTCGCTCAGTCATGCGCGCACGATACGGTCTGGCAACGGATGCCTGCGCCGGCTACTGCTGCGTCCCCCAGCGTCGTACCGTCAGTTTCTCCAGGGTGGTAAAGACCAGGTTTTCAACCACCAGGCCCAGGATCACGACCATCACCAGCCCGGCAAATACCTGCGCGGTTTCCAGTTCATTCCTGTGCTGAAAAACATACCAGCCCAGCCCGCCCTGACCGGAGGAGGCGCCAAAGACCATTTCTGCCGCGATCAGCGTACGCCAGGCAAAGGCCCAGCCCACTTTCAGACCGGATACGATAGAAGGCAGCGCGGCCGGAATCAGGATCTGCCAGACAAACCGCAGGCCGCGCAGACCATAATTCTGTCCTGCCATGCGCAGCGTTTGCGGCACACTCTGAAAGCCGGCGAAGGTGTTCAGGGCCAGCGGCCACATGACCGAATGAATCAGTACAAACAATAAGCTGGTGGTACCCAGCCCGAACCACATCAGTGCCAGCGGTAGCAGGGCAATGGCCGGCAGGGGATTGAACATGGACGTAAGGGTGGAAAGAATATCCCGCCCCAGCCGGGTGGATATGGCAAATGTGGTCAGAAAAAAAGCAAAGATCACGCCCAGCGCATAGCCTTGCAGCAGTACCGACAGCGAGATCGCCATGCGGGCCGGTAACTCACCGTTGATCAGGTCAGCCCACATGGCGCCAAGGGTGGCGCCGAAGGTGGGTAGAAGCAGCTCATTGTCCTGCCAGCGACCAACGACTTCCCAGATTACGGCCAGCACAACCAGAATCAGGATCTTGCGCACACCATCATGATTGAGCAGGCGCTGCGCCAGGCTTAACGG
This sequence comes from Advenella mimigardefordensis DPN7, assembly GCF_000521505.1. Classification (GTDB taxonomy): domain Bacteria; phylum Pseudomonadota; class Gammaproteobacteria; order Burkholderiales; family Burkholderiaceae_B; genus Advenella; species Advenella mimigardefordensis. The sequence continues at coordinate 4,475,693 of NZ_CP003915.1, read as the reverse complement.
TTCACGAATCGATTCGGCCTGTGTCGCCGGCCTCAGCGCAGAGAGCGGATATTCGAACTCCGGGCGGATAGGTGGTTCAATATGTAGACTGGGCTGGCTCATATGCGGACTCTGTAATGCCTGGGTGATTGCTGGCGTGTTCGGTCGTCACCGCTTCTGCTTCTTCGAACAGCAGGCGATGAATACGCTGTGTGGCCGCCTGAAACGCCTCACTGCCTGCACTGTCCATATTGAATTGATGGCTGTTGAGTTCCGCGCGCACCTGGCCCGGATGCGGCGACAACAGCAAAATCCGGTTGCCAAGAATCAGGGCTTCTTCTATTGAATGGGTCACGAACATGAGTGTGACCCGGGTTTCATCCCACAATTGCAATAATTCTTCCTGCATTTTGCGTCGGGTAAGCGCATCCAGTGCAGCGAACGGTTCGTCCATCAGCAATATGGCCGGTTCCATTGCCAGGGCGCGCGCAATCGCGACGCGCTGCTTCATGCCACCCGACAGCGTATGCGGATAGGCATGCAGAAAGCGGCCCAGGCCGACGCGGTGCAAATAATGTTCGGCCCGTTCTTTTGCCTGCACTTTGTTCAGCGTACGCGAGGCGCGCAGGGCAAAGACGACATTCTGCAGTACCGTCTTCCAGGGGGCGAGCTGATCGAACTCCTGAAACACCACCACGCGGTCAGGGCCGGGCCCGGAAATGGCTTTGCCATTCAGGGTAAAGGAACCGGAGCGCGGCTTGATAAAACCCGCCGCTGCTTTGAGCAGACTGGATTTGCCGCAACCGGACGGGCCCAGCAAAATGAAGCGGTCGCCTTTGTAGATAGAAAAACTAACGTCACGCGTTGCCTGGACGATTGCCTTATCGGTCTGGTACTGCAGATTCACCTGTTGTGCACGCAGCAGCGCCTCCGGCAGCCGGGCAGACTGCAATGTATCGCCGCGCTGCGAAGGTGTGGGCTCCACCGAACCAACAGGAGCTCTCTGAACGTTACGCGGCACCTGTTGCAGCGGTTCTGCTGCAGCGGCAGACAAGCGTAATGAGGAGTTTTTCAATACATGTGCCATATGTCAACTGCCATTATGGTTGTGTTCATCATCAAAAAAGTAATCCTGATAGGACGCAGGACGGTTCTTGATGGCACCCACTTCGGCCATGAATTCGGCCAGCGGGAAGGTGTTCTCAGGCGCCAGCTTGACCTCGATATCGGGATTTTTGATGATTTCAATCAGCAAATTGCGGTCAATATTGCTTTTCGCGGTACGAATATACGCATCGGCTGCGCCTTCCGGATCGGCCTTGATAAAGGCCGCAGCATCTTTCAGTGATGCGATAAAGGCGCCATAGGTTTTAGGGTTGTCCTGGCGAAACTTCTCTGTGGCATACAGTACGGTGGAGGTGGAGGGTCCACCCAGCACATCATAGGATTTCAACACGATATGCGCATCCTTGTTGCCCTTGAGCTCCTGCTCCTGATAGGGCGGTGTCGCAAAGTGCGCGTTGATTTCTGTACCACCTTTGATGATGCTGCCGGTCGCTTCAGGGTGCGGCAGGGTCACCGTCAGCCTGTCCAGTTTTTTGAATTCTTCCTTGCCCCATTGCTTGGAGGCGGCCAGTTGCAATATGCGCGCCTGAACTGAAACCGTGGTTGCCGGTAAGGCAATACGGTCCTTGTCGCTGAAGTCGGCAATGGTTTTAACGTCCGGGTTATTGCTGATCAGATAATATGGAAAATTACCCAAAGAGGCGACACCTTTAACATTGTACTTGCCGCGGGTCTTATCCCAGATGGTCAGCAGCGGGCCAACACCGGCGCCGGCAATATCGATTGAACCGGATAGCAGGGCATCATTAATGGCCGCGCCACCCGACAGTTTGACCCATTGCGGTTTGATCTCCAGGCCAGCAGCTTTACCGTGCTTTTCAATCAGCTTCTGATCCTGCACTACTTGCAGCAATAGGTAGACGATGCCGTGCTGTTCAGCAATGCGCAGCTGGCCTTCGGCGTGCGCCGTTGTGCTTACCAGCGCGCAGGCCGAAAGCGCGAGTGCTGTGTTGCGTATTGACAGAAAACGTAACGGGCCTTGGGCGGATCTGGTCATCATGATGAGCTCTCTGGGTAAAGTGAATATTGCAAGTGTTGTTATTGGCCGTCGCTGTCAGGCAGCAAACTGGCTATGGATAGCTGGCTGGGTGGGATAGGAGCCGGATGAGGCCGGTGTGTCAGGTACTCCTGCGGTATTGAACGATCTGCTCAGCCGCCTGGGTCAATCCAGGCAGACAGACCGCGCTGCCAGCCACCCATTGTGCTCAATCAAACCGGTACCGTTCCTTCCACCGTTGTCCGGTTCAGGCGGCGACGTTGATCGTCGGGGGTACCGCCTGCCAAATGAATGACAGAACGGTTATCCCAGAAAACCATATCGTCTTCCTGCCACTTATGGGTATAAATGAATTCGGGGCGGATGCTATGCGCAAACAGCTGCTGCAGAAGATCGTCGCTCTCATCCTGCGGCAAGCCAACGATACGCGAGGTAAAGTGTTCGTTCACGAACAGCGTCTTGCGGCCGTTGTCAGGGTGCGTTGTGACCACCGGGTGCACCACAGGCTTCACCTCATCCAGTTGCGCCTGTGTCAGTGCCGGGCGCCATGGCGCCTTCGCGCGCTGCTCTTCATAACGCTTGATGTACGTGTGCTCTGCCCTGAGCGGCAGCAGTATCTTTTGCAGTGAGGCTGGCAGTGTTTCCCAGGCCAGATGCATATTGGCAAAATGCGTATCGCCACCCGTGTCGGGCAACTCGCGGGCATGCAGCAGCGAACCCAGGCTGGGCACTGCCTTATATGACAGGTCGGAATGCCAGAAGGCACCGGCATCGCCCAGGCCAATCGGCTTGCCGTTCTCGCGGATATTGGATATTTGCAGGATCTCCTCATGACCGGGCAATTGGAACTGCCGCAGCACATGAATCTGCAGCGGTCCGAAGCGGCGGCTAAATTGCACATGCTGCGCCGGCGTAATGTCCTGCTTGCGAAACACCAGCACATGATGATCGGAAAAAGCCTGACTGATACGGGCAAAGCCCTCATCCGACAGCGAACGATCCAGATTCAGATCCAGCACTTCTGCACCCAGGGGGGCAGCCAGCTGCCGGATTTCGAAAGATGAATCAGGCGTTGCGGATTGCTCAGAAAACCTGGGCGTTGACGGAATGGAAGCGTAGACGGCAGACATAGATAACCAAAAAAGCAAAAAAGGGGATCAGATATGACTACTGTATATAAGGAATTTTTATACGTAAAATAGAGAATTCTTATTTATATATCCAGATATAAGAAAGTAACGTAAATGAATAAGGCGGCAGGCGTGTATCAACGCGGATGCAGGCTACCAGTCGCAATCCAAAGCACTTACCGGCCTTTATGGCGCGACAGGCAGGGTCGGGGGGTATAGACGGATCAGACAGAAGCCGCAATAGACAGGCGTGAGACGCGCGGCACGTGGCACACAGTCCAGGGGCTCTTATACGCTGGCCCTGAAGAAAAAAGCGAATGCCGGGAGGGGCACTCGCTTTGGTTTATCACTCGGGCAATGGCCCGTATTGGTTGGCATCAGCCGCTATCAGACAGGCAGCATCTGCTCCGAAGCGAACAATTGCTCAACGGTTTCACGGGGGCGGATCAGATAGGTCTGATCCCCATCCACCATCACTTCTGCACACCGGGGCCGGGTGTTGTACTGGCCCGACATCACAAAGCCATAGGCGCCAGCCGACTCGATTGCCAGCAAATCATTTTGCTGCAGTCGCAGTTGGCGGTCGCGGGCCAGCCAGTCGCCGCTCTCGCAGATCGGGCCGACAATGTCGTATACGCGGGACTGGGCTGTGTGGCTGGCGTCTGTGGGGCACAGAACCGGCAGCACCCCGTGCCAGGCGTCGTACAGGGTGGGGCGCAGCAGATCGTTCATGGCCGCATCCACAATCGCAAAATTCTTGCTCTCATGGTGTTTCAGGTACTGCACCCGGGTCACCAGAATGCCGGCATTGCCCACCAGCGAACGCCCGGGTTCCAGAACCAGCTGCAAATAGTCATAACCACGGCTCTCAAGCATGGCGAACACCGCGTCCAGCAGCAAGGCTGGGGCGATAGGTGTCTCGTCCTGATAACGAATACCCAGACCGCCGCCGATATCCAGGTGCTCCAGCCGAATGCCCAGGCCGGCCAGGGTATCGAGCAGATTCAGCAGGCGTTCGAGTGCGTCCAGATACGGTTCGATCTGTGTGATCTGGGATCCGATATGGCAATCTACGCCAACAATCCGGATGCCAGGCAGCACGGCAGCCCGCTGGTAAACCTCTGCGGCTATTTCAATTGCAATGCCGAATTTATTGTCCTTCAGACCGGTAGAAATATAGGGATGGGTCTTGGCATCCACGTCCGGATTAACGCGCAGAGACACCGGCGCGGTGCAGCCAAGCTGGCTTGCGATCAGGGAAATGCGTTCCAGCTCGTCGGTAGACTCTACATTAAAGCACTTAACGCCCGCCTGCAGTGCCGCTTCAATTTCCCAGTCCTGCTTGCCCACGCCAGAAAAAACGATGGTGTCGGGCCGGGCACCCGCTTTTAGGGCGCGGGCCAGCTCGCCGCCGGAAACAATGTCGAAACCGCTGCCCCATTGCGCAAATTGCTGCAACACAGCCAGATTGGAATTGGCTTTCATGCCGAAACAGACGAGTGCGTTGCGGTTTGTCAGCGGCTGCGCATAGGATTCCCAGGCCGCTTTGAGGGCAGCGCGAGAATAAACGTACAGCGGAGTGCCGAAACGTGCTGCCAGTTCGGAAACAGAAACGGACTCGGCCATGAGCTGCGCGCCGTCATAGTGAAAAAAGGGTGCACCCGCCGGGGCATTCAGTTCAGACATGATAAACAGTAGTTATTGAAACAATTAATAGGGAATGTCATACAGGGGATGTCATACGAAGATGACAGAAAATGGGTTAACAACAGATAGCATAATGGTGAACACGGGCGGCCTGTGTAGCGGGAACGTACATGCCGTCCCGCAGTCAATGCAACAGGCGCTTCAGATCGTGCAACAGGCGCTTCAGATCAGGCGATGCGCCGCGTCTATTAGACGGGCTGTGACACGCGCCCCCGCACTTGCGATCAACAATCTGACGTGACAGGTTACACGGTAACCGTCTGGCAGTGCATTGGCAGTTGGCCCTCACGGTGCAGCGGTTGCATCGGTGCTGGCGGCAGGTTTACCAGCGGCTGCGGCGTCATCGGATGCCTGCTGCTTCGCTTTTTTCTCTGCCTCGGCCTTCGCCTTGCGGGCTTTGATGCGTTCTTCGCGCTCCTGCATTTTCTGCTTTTGCTCCGGCGTGGGCAGATACAGTGGCGCTTTATAGCCGCAAGCCGTTAAACCCACACTCCCAACAAGGAGGGTTACAATGAAGGCTACAAGGCGTTTTATACTTGGCGCAGACACGGCACACCCTTTTAAATTTTTACAGAACCATATTATGACTGAATCAGAATTTCTTGCACGCGCAGACGCCATCCTGGACAAGATCCATGAACAGGCCGACAACTGGTTTGAAACGCTGGATATTGATCTGGACGCCAGCCGTAGCGGCCAGGTCCTGACTATTGTATTCAATCAGAAAACCCACGTAGTGGTCAACAGTCAGGCACCGTTACAGGAAATGTGGGTTGCAGCGCCCTCTGGCGGCTTTCATTACAAGTTCGATAACAGCAACTGGGTAGACACCCGCACAGGCACGACGCTTCAGGACAACCTGAGCAGCATTTTTTCCGAGATTATCGGCCAGCCGCTGGTGGTCGCACTTTGATCCATCAATCACTTCAAAAAATGCGCTGCGCAGCATCCTGTAGACCGCAAGTTTGGCGGTGTAATACGCTGACCAGCGTTACGATCTGATTGTCAGGAAGATCATTCGCTGTTCAGCGAACATGGTGGCTATATCAAATATTCGGTACGCGCATATTCGATGCGGGACAAGGCGTTGCAAAATAGGCATGCCTGCTGGGTAATCGAGCAACGCCTTGTCCACTCGCTTCGGCGTTCTGAACTACTGGCAGTTTGAACTGCTCATCATACTTCGTCATAAAAAACACCCCAAAGATTGGATTGATGTCCAACTTTTGGGGCGTTTTTTTGCGCGTCCATGCATGAGTCATTTTAGTATTCCTGGCTCACTGCCAGCCGTTGCCAGATCATTTATCAGCATCTGACTGCTCGCCGCTACCTCAGACCGCCTCAGACCGCCTAAAACCGTATCGGTGGCCCACCCATGGGGTTGAAGGACTCCAGGGCCTTACCGATGGCATCACCCGATTGTGAGCCGGCTGGCTTGGCCGCGTTCGGATCGCGACCGGCACCCGACACGCCGATGTTGGCCAAAGCCTTACCCAGCGGGAATTCTGAGAAGTAGAAGTTATCTCCCACCTTGGCCAGCCCTTCTGGTATGGGGCCAGGAGGGGTAACAGGTACTTTCTTGAGGGCAGTTTGCATATAGCTGAGCCAGATCGGCATGGCGGCTCCGCCCCCGGTTTCCTTGTCACCCAGCGATTTGGGCTGGTCAAAGCCCAGCCAGGAGATGCCCACCAGCTTGGGAGTAAACCCGGCAAACCAGGCATCGTAGGACTGGTTGGTGGTGCCGGTTTTGCCGCCAATGTCGCCGCGTTTCAGTGTCGCCTGGGTTCTGGCGGCAGTGCCTGATTTGGCGACGCCGCGCAGCAGATCGTTCATCACATAGGCCGTACGCGGATCCAGTACGCGGTTGGCTTCGTCGCCAGCCATCGCAGGCTGCGCTTTCATGATGACGCGTCCTGTGGAAATATCCACAACAGAGTCAATGATGTATGGATTAACACGGTAACCGCCATTGGCAAACACCGAGTAGGCGCTGGCCATTTGCAGCGGCGTGACACTGCCCGCACCCAGTGCCATGGTCAGGTATGCGCTTTTGGGTGGCTGGCGTGCCGGGTCAAAACCAAAGCGGGAGATGAACTCGCTGGCAAATTCCGGCCCCACCGTTTGCAGAATACGGATAGACACCATGTTTTTGGATTTGTACAGGCCCTGACGCATGGTCTGGCTGTAGGAGTACGAATTACCGTAGTTCTTGGGACTCCAGGGCTTGCTGCGTGTCTGCGCCGCACTCAGATGGAAAGGCTGGTCCGAGATATTGGTACCCGGCGTAACGCCGCGCTCAAGGCCTGCTGCGTACACAAAGGGTTTGAAGGTAGAACCGGGCTGACGCCAGGCCTGAGTGACACGGTTAAAGTCGCCCCGGTTGAAATCAAACCCACCGATCATCGATTCGATTGCGCCGTTTTGCGGATTCAGGGAAATGAACGCGCCTTCGACCGTCGGCATATTGATGATTGTCCAGGTGTTGTCCACTTTCTGCAGATAGATCACGGAACCACGCTGAATCCGGCGCGAAGTCGGTCCGCTATTGGTCAGAGCGCGTTTTACGTAGCCCAGAGACTTGCCGCTAAGCTCATAGATTTGCTCGGGCGTGCGCGCTGCGACGACTTTGCTGGCACTGGCCGAGAGTACAACGGCTGTTACCAGATCATCACTGTCGCGGTATTTATTGCGAATCTCTTCAAGTGCAAGATCAAACCGTTCCGTGTTGTTCTCAATGCCTGCGGGCAGGTCAACCTGGGCGGCCGGGCCGGGATAGGGTTTTCTGCGCGTGTACGACATAATGCCGTCACGCACTGCGTGATAAGCCACTTCCTGGTCCTGCGAACGGATCGTGGTGTAAACGCTCAGACCACGGCCGTATACATTGTCTTTGTAGACGTTGTACATGAGCTGCCTGGCCAGCTCCGCGACGTACTGTCCGTGACGGGCAAAGGTGGTTTCCGGCGTTTCCTGCGTATTGTCACGCAGAACGATTTTCTGAGCCAGGGCCTCCTGATGCTGCTCGGGGGTAATATAACCGAGCTTTTCCATGCGATCCAGCACGTAATGCTGGCGTGCTACCGCACGTTTCAGATTGGCGCGCGGATTAAAGCGGGAGGGGGCCTTGGGAATACCGGCCAGCAGGGCCGCTTCGGCAATACTTACTTCTGACAGCGGTTTGCCGTAGTAGGTGCGGGAGGCTGCGGCAAAACCGTAGGAACGATGCCCCAGATAGATCTGGTTCAGATACAGTTCAAGAATCTGGTCCTTGCTCAGGTTCTGCTCAATCTTATAAGTGAGCATCAGTTCGTAGAACTTCCGGATAAAGGACTTTTCCGAGGACAGGTAGAAATTTCGTGCTACCTGCATGGTAATGGTACTGGCGCCCTGCGCCTTGGCACCGGAAACCACGTTTGCAATAACCGCACGGCCTACACCAGACCAGTCAACCCCGCCGTGGTTGTAGAAGTTATCATCTTCTGCCGCCAGCAACGCATGTTTCATCACATCGGGAATTTCGTTGAAGCGCAATACATTCCGGCGCTCTTCACCGTATTCGGCCAGCAGGATTTTGTCTGCCGTGTAAACGCGCAACGGCACCCGCGGGCGATAATCGGTCATCGCCTTCAGATCCGGCAGATTCGGCCAGGTTAGCGCAACGGCCAGGGTACCCAGCAACAAACCGCAAAGCCCCAGGCCAATGCAGAATATGATGGATTGAAAAAGGAACCGGCCTATGCGCGAGCCTGCGCTCGAGCGCTGCACAGTTTTACGAGGGGAGTTGGGTTTAGGTGTACTCATCGCAGGCAATTTTAATCCCTTCTGCCGGGAAAAGCTGAAATTTTCGGCTCTTTCTGTAACTGAATTGTGCTGTGTGGTGTACATGTGCTATGTTGCAACAAATATACGACAAATACTTGAAAACATGGTGTCATTTCTTTGACAAGGGTCACCGAACCTCTGTATTTTCACGCCCCGGCGTAACCGGGAGAAAAACCTTTATACGTACATGCAGCATACAGAACAGGACAATTCCCCTGTCCGCCATACCGGGCAGGCGCCCATTTTCCTTATCGGCATGATGGGCGCCGGCAAAACAACGATCGGCCGCGGCCTGGCCCGCTCGCTGGGCCGGGAGTTTCTCGATCTGGATCACGAGCTGGAGGCGCGCTGCGGAGTCAGTATTCCAACCATCTTCGATATTGAGGGCGAAGCCGGGTTTCGGCGTCGTGAAACGCAGGTGCTGCAGGAGATCACCCTGCGTCGTGACCTGGTCCTGGCGACCGGGGGCGGCGCAGTTGTCGCGCCCGAGAATCAGGAACTGCTGCGCACACGCGGCATTGTGCTGTATCTGAAGGCGGGCAGCGACGAACTCTTTCGGCGAGTCGCAAAGGACAAAAATCGCCCGATGTTGCTGACGGCCAATCCCAAAGCGCGTATCGTTGAACTGTTAAAACAGCGCGAACCCATTTATGAGCGTCTGGCCGATTTCACGATTGAAACCAGCCATGGCTCCATCAATACGGTGCTCGACGCAATTGACCAACTATTGAAAGACTACCAACAACGAGGTTAAACAAACCGATGGCTTCGAAACCGATGGCTCCTGTTCATGTCGCCACATCTGCAGGACAATACCCTATTCATATTGCGCCGGGCCGCCTGCAACACGTCGCGGATTCCGTCCCGGCCAATGCCACTCGGCTGGTCATCATCAGCAATCCTGTCGTTGACGGGCTGTATGGCAACGCACTGCGTCAGGCCCTGGCAGACCTGAACAAACCGGTTTTTACCATCATCGTGCCCGATGGCGAATCCTTCAAGTCGCTCGACACTCTCAATACCATTTATGACCGCATGCTCAGCGAAAAACTGGACCGCCGTGCCGTCATTCTGGCATTGGGCGGCGGTGTTATCGGCGACATGGCCGGGTTTGCGGCGGCAACCTATATGCGGGGCATTCGCTATATGCAGATTCCCACCACGCTGCTGGCCCAGGTTGATTCCTCGGTGGGCGGCAAGACGGCGGTTAACCACCCGCTGGGCAAAAACATGATCGGCGCGTTCTATCAGCCGGTGAGCGTGGATATCGACATTCATGTCCTGCGCACCCTGCCTGCCCGCGAAGTGTCGGCCGGGCTGGCGGAAGTCATCAAATATGGCCTGATCCTGGATCGCGCCTTTTTTGAATGGTGCGAAAGCAATGTCGCGCAGCTGGTGGCGCTGGATGCTGACACGCTGGCTTATGCCATCGCGCGTTGCTGTGAGCTGAAGGCGCAGGTTGTCTCGGCAGACGAAAAGGAAACAGGCCTGCGCGCCATTCTGAATCTGGGCCACACCTTCGGTCATGCGATCGAGGCCGGTCTGGGTTTTGGCACCTGGCTGCATGGCGAGGCGGTTGCCTGCGGGCTGGTCCAGGCTGCCGTGCTCTCGGGCAAGCTGCTGGGCCTTTCGGCTGCCGACATCGAACGTGTGCGTGCGCTGGTGCGCGCCATTGGCTGTCCGGACATCGCACCCGATCTTGGCGAGGATAGCTGGCTGGATTTCATGCAGGGCGATAAAAAAACCGAAGGCGGCGAAATCCGTTATGTCCTTTTGCCAGCCATCGGCCAGGCAGTGGTCCAGGCCGCGCCCCTGAATCTGGTTCAGGAAACGCTCAGCGAAACAGTGGGTGACATTGCCATTGATCGCAGCGCTGTTCAGACTCGCGATATGACTGCAACACAGGCGTAAAGCATGACACAGTCCACGTTAGCGTCCTACGCGACCCATCCTGTCCACTCCAGGGGACGGCTGCATTCGGAAGAGACCGATCCTGCGCGCGACCCTTTCCAGCGGGACCGCGATCGTATCATCCATAGTGGCGCTTTTCGTCGGCTCGAATATAAAACGCAGGTCTTTGTTAATCACGAAGGTGATTTATTCCGCACGCGCCTGACCCACAGTCTGGAAGTGGCGCAAATAGCCCGTGCAGTGGCACGCAATCTGGGCTTGCACGAAGACCTGACCGAAGCCATCTCGCTTGCCCATGACCTGGGCCACACGCCGTTTGGGCATGCGGGACAGGACGCCCTGCACAAATCCATGCAAACACTGCGTCCGGGCGCAGGTGGCTTTGAGCATAACCTGCAAAGCCTGCGGGTGGTCGATGAGCTGGAGGAACGCTATGCCTCGTTCAACGGACTGAATCTCACGTTCGAAACCCGCGAGGGCATTCTCAAGCATTGCTCGCTATCGCATGCACGCCAGCTGGGTGAAGTCGGTCAGCGCTTTATCGACCGCAAGCGCCCTGGGCTGGAAGCGCAACTGGCCAATCTGGCCGATGAAATCGCCTATAACAATCACGATATTGATGATGGTCTGCGGTCCGGTCTTATCACAATTGAACAAATGCGCCAGGTGCAACTGTTTGCCACCTATCATGATGAAGTAAGTCGTCTGTTTCCCGACGTCACAGGCCGTCGGCGTATTGCCGAAATTATCCGCCGCATGATCAATGCACTCATCGTTGATCTGACGCGTACCACAAGGGATAATCTGCGCACCCATCGCATTGAAGCACGTGATGATGTCCTGGAGGCGCCTGCCTTGCTGCAGTTTTCCGATGACATGCGTACGCAGGCCGATGCGCTCAAAGCGTTTCTCATGCAGAATCTGTACCGCCACTACAAGGTGATGCGCATGGCCAATAAGGCCAGCACAATCGTGCAGTCATTGTTCAAGGCATTTATTGACGATCCCCGGCTGATGCCGGCAGACTACCGGCACGAGGACAAGAACAGGCAGGCGCGCGCCATTGCCGACTATATCGCCGGCATGACGGATCGTTATGCGATCAAGGAATACAAGCGCCTGTTTGTCGTATAAACCGAGGTACTTAACGGCAAACGAATGGTAAACGGGATTGACTGACGTTAAGAAATTTTCATAAAAACTGCATTCATTCTTTTTTCAAAAAACATCAAGAATTTTTTCAAAATAGGAACGTCGCATCTTGTTGGAAAATGATTTCGCATTTTCAATTTGATAGTCAAGCGAAATCCTATGGACAGTCCGGCCCTACCATTGCGCAGCCTCCATGCTCTGTTTGTCGACGGCAATATGCAGAGCTTGCACGGCGTGCTTGCGGCCATGCGCAGTGCTGCGTTCCGTATTACAGTTGCATTTGACGGTCTGCAGGGATACGAAAAAGCCATTACGACGCGGCCCGACGTCATTGTGTCGGAACTGCATCTGCCACGGCTGGATGGCATCCCGCTATGCCGGCGGCTCAAAGCCAATACACTCACCACAGATATTCCCGTGCTTTTCTACAGCGATCTGAATGATCCGCAAACGCGCATCCAGGCACTGGAATACGGGGCATCCGATTTCATTTCCAAGTCCCATCCGTATGATGAAGTCGTCGCGCGCATCCGTATTCATGCCGGTATCTCGCAACGCTTGCAGGGCGCACGGCAACAGAGTGCGTTAATGCCCCTGGCGCCAGACAAGGGGCTCAATACCGATACCATCGTGAGCGATGACGAAGTTGCCGTGCGCATCGTCATGCAATATGCACAGGAAAACCTGGCGGAAGACCTCAGTCTGCCCAAACTGTCGGCGCTGGTATCCATGAATAAAAAGCGTCTGAACCGCGCCTTCAACAATATTTGCGGTTGCAGTGCGTTTGAATACATTCGTGATTTACGCATGCGCACGGCAAAACACCTGCTGGCCACCACATCGTTGCGTACGCTCACCATTGCCGAAGATGTGGGGTTTTCCAATGCCGCCAATTTCGCAACGGCATTTTTGAACGTGCAGGGCATGACACCGTCGGAATACCGGCGAAAAACAAGGCAATTACGGGTTTCCGAGAGTGTGAAAAACACCAATGACGTATAAGCAATGACAGCGAACCGATATACAATTAAAAGAAAAGGAGACCTGTCTTGCTTACACGCCATGCAACCTATGCCGCAACGGTGGCGGCTACGCTCTGGGATGTGCCACAACATTACAATATCGGTGTTGACGTATGTGATAAATGGGCAGACGGTACGGGTCGTCTTGCCATCATTCACGAAAAGTCGCCCAACCACATCCAGTATTACACCTTCGACCAGTTAAAAGCCTACTCCAACCGGTTCGCACATGTGTTGCAACAGGCAGGCGTCGTGCGTGGCGATCGGGTCGGTATTTTGCTGGCACAGGGTATTGAAACGGCCATTGCGCACATTGCCTGCTACAAGCTGGGGCTTATTGCCATTCCCCTGTTTTCGCTATTCGGCTCGGATGCACTAGCCTATCGTCTGTCCAATTCCGGTGCGCGCGCCCTGGTTACCAATGCAGAAGGGGTGGCCAAACTGGCAAGCATTGAAACACCTTTGCCGCAATTGCAAACGGTTGTAGATATTGATGCCACACAGGATACTCCGGCAGCGCCCATCACGCTGGCATTCTGGCCTGCATTGCAGCAGCAGCCCGATACGTTTGAACCGGTTCCAACCCTGGCCGATGATCCTGCGGTGATTATTTACACCTCCGGCACTACCGGTAAACCCAAGGGTGCACTGCATGCGCACCGGGTTCTGCTCGGACATTTGCCCGGCGTTGAAATGTCCCACAATTTCTTTCCCGATCATGCCAAAGTCATGTGGACCCCGGCAGACTGGGCGTGGATTGGCGGTCTTTTTGATGTCCTGATGCCGTCATTGCATCACGGTATCCCCGTGCTGGCCTGCCGCTTCGCCAAATTCACTGCCGAAGCTGCTTTTGACATCATGTCGCGGCACCAGGTCACCCACACCTTCCTGCCGCCAACGGCACTCAAAATGTTGCGTCGGCTGGAAAATCCGCGAGACCGCTGGCCGCTGGCGCTGCACTCCATTGCCAGCGGCGGCGAAAGCCTGGGGCTGGAACTCATCGACTGGGGCCGGCGCAATCTGGACATTACCATCAATGAGTTTTACGGGCAGACCGAATGCAATATGCTGGTGTCGTCCTGCGCCGACTTGTTCGAACCCAAAATAGGCAGTATGGGCAAGGCTGTGCCTGGCCACGATATACAGATTGTTAATGATCAGGGCGATATCCTGCCCGATGGTGCAGAAGGCAATATCGGCGTCAGGCGTCCCGATCCGGTTATGTTCCTGAGCTACTGGAATAACCCAGAGGCCACGCAGGAAAAATTCGCCGGCGACTTTCTGGTAACGGGCGATGTGGGCGTACGCGATGAAGAGGGCTTTTTCCGTTTTGTCGGCCGCAATGACGACGTGATCACCAGCGCGGGTTATCGCATTGGTCCCGGCCCCATCGAAGATTGCATTCTGGGTCATCCGCAGGTCAGTATGGTTGCCGTGGTGGGTTTGCCCGATGATGAACGGACCGAAGCGGTTACTGCGTTTGTTGTTCTGAATGAAGGCGTAGAGCCATCGGACGCGCTGAAAAAAGATATCCAGGAACACGTCAAAACGCGCGTGGCAGCGCATGAATATCCACGCCGCGTTTATTTTGTCGACGCGCTGCCCATGACCACCACCGGAAAAATCATTCGCAAGGAACTGCGCAACTACACCGAGACTGCCGGGTAATCACAAACGGGGCTGCTCAAACCTTCTCTCTTTCCAGCAACGGCTTCAGATAACGTCCGGTATGGCTCTTCGGGCTGGCAGCAATATCGGCCGGCGTCCCGGTCGCGACGACCTGTCCGCCACCCTGGCCGCCTTCGGGGCCCATATCAATAATCCAGTCGGCAGTCTTGATCACATCCAGATTGTGTTCAATCACCACAACTGTATTACCCGCATCAACCAGCTGGTTGATCACCGTGAGCAATAGCGCAATATCGGCAAAGTGCAGACCGGTGGTGGGTTCGTCCAGAATATACATGGTCTTGCCGGTGCTGCGCTTGGACAACTCCAGAGACAGCTTGATCCGCTGCGCCTCTCCACCCGAGAGCGTGGTGGCAGACTGGCCCAGCCGAATATAGCTCAGACCTACATCCATCAGCGTCTGCAACTTGCGGTTGATCACCGGCACCGCACTGAAATATTCCAGCGCCTGTTCCACTGTCAGGTCCAGCACATCACTGATGGTGCGACCACGGTAGCGGATCTCCAGCGTTTCACGGTTATAGCGTTTGCCATGGCACGTATCACAAGGGACATACATATCCGGCAGGAAGTGCATTTCAACCTTGATAACGCCGTCGCCCTGGCAGCTCTCGCATCGGCCACCCTTCACGTTGAAGGAAAACCGCCCGGGATCATAGCCACGGGTGCGGGCTTCCGGCGTACCGGCAAACAGCTCGCGGATAGGTGTAAACAGCCCGGTATACGTGGCCGGGTTACTGCGGGGCGTCCGTCCGATAGGGCTCTGATCCACATTGATGATCTTGTCAAAGTGATCCAGTCCGTCCACTGACGTATACGGCGCCGGCTCGGTTTGGGCGCGGTGCAGTTCGTGCGCCATCAGCGTTGCCAGTGTGTCGTTGATCAGGGTGGATTTACCGGAACCGGACACACCGGTGACGCACACCAGCTTGCCTGCAGGCACGCGCAGATCAACCTTTTTCAGATTGTTGCCGGAGCAACCATTGATCTGCAGCCACACCTGTTCCTTATCCAGCATGCGCGGCTTATGTGCCTGAATGCGCAGACGTCCGCTCAGGTAGGCTCCGGTCAGCGATGCATCATCATTGGCAATCTGATCCGGCGTACCCGAGGCAATAACCTGGCCGCCATGCTCGCCTGCGCCCGGTCCCATATCTACCACCCAGTCTGCCGAACGGATCATGTCTTCATCATGCTCGACCACAATCACGCTGTTGCCCAGGTCACGCAAATGCGCCAGGGTCTGGATCAGCCGGTCATTATCGCGCTGGTGCAGGCCGATAGAGGGCTCGTCCAGCACGTACATAACGCCGGTCAGCCCCGATCCGATCTGGCTGGCCAGCCGGATACGCTGGGCCTCACCGCCGGAAATGGTGTCGGCACTGCGGTCCAGCGACAGGTAATTAAGGCCCACATTGTTCAGAAACTCAAGCCTGGCGCGTATTTCCCGCACAATCCTGTCGGCAATTTCCTGTTTGGATCCGGTCAGGTTCAGATTTTCGAACCAGTGCAGGCATTCGGACAGCGCCATCGCCTCCACTTCAAAAATCGCCATCCCTAAGCGCGAGCCGCCGCGTGATTCGTTACCGATCAGCACATGCCGGGCATCTTCACGCAAACGTGAACCGCCACAGTCGGGGCAGACCTGCAGGCTGCGGTACTTGCCCAGCTCTTCACGCACCGTATTGGAGTCGGTTTCCTTCCAGCGTCGCTCCAGATTGGGAATAATCCCCTCGAAAGCGTGCTTTTTGACCGAACCGCGACCCTTATCGTTCAGGTACACAAATGAAATTTCTTCATCGCCCGAGCCGTACAACACTGTTTTCTGGATAGCTGGCGGCAGTTCTTCGAAGGGCGTATCCATATCGAATTCGTAATGCGCTGCCAGACTGGTTAACAGTGAATGCGTAAATGCATTGCGCTTGTCCCAGCCCTTGATCGCACCGCTGGACAGGCTCAGGGTAGGGAAGGCGACCACCCGTTTCGGATCAAAGAACCAGGTATGCCCCAGGCCATCGCAGGTCGGACAGGCGCCCACCGGGTTGTTAAAACTGAACAGGCGCGGCTCCAGCTCGGCCAGAGCGTGATTACAGATCGGGCAGGCATAGCGAATGGAAAACGGCTGTTCGCGGTCATTGTCCATATCCAGCACCAGCACGCGGCCGTCTGCCAGCTTAAGCGCCGTTTCGATACTTTCGGCCAGGCGCTGCTTGCTTTCTTCGCGCACCCGCAGGCGGTCAATGACCACATCAATCGAATGCTTTTCGTTTTTGTTCAGAACCGGTGCAGGCTCCAGCTCGGTCATCTGGCCGTCAATGCGCACCCGTACAAAGCCCTGGGCCTGCAACTGGGCAAAATCGTCTTCATAGCTGCCCTTGCGTTCATGGGCGATGGGGGCCAGAATGGCAATGCGGGTATCGGCGGTCATGGCCAGAATATGGTCCACCATATGCGCCACAGACTGCGCCTGCAGGGGTTCGCCATGGACGGGGCAGTAGGGCGTGCCCACTCGTGCGTACAACAGCCGCAGGTAGTCGTGAATCTCGGTAATCGTCCCCACAGTAGAGCGGGGATTATGACCGGCGGCTTTCTGTTCAATGGAAATGGCTGGCGAGAGTCCCTCTATCAGGTCTACGTCAGGTTTATCCATCAATTGCAGGAACTGCCGGGCATAGGCCGACAGGCTTTCCACATAGCGGCGCTGCCCTTCTGCGTACAATGTGTCAAAGGCAAGGGAAGACTTGCCCGAACCAGACAGGCCGGTTAGCACCACCAGTTTATGACGGGGGAGGTCAAGCGACACATTTTTTAAATTATGCGTACGGGCACCGCGAATGCGGATAGCATCCATGAAATTATCTTTTCCTGTTGAACGAACTGGGTTTTTCTCGGACTAATCCATTACTATAACGCAGGTGTCAACACCAGTTATACCTTCCCCCCACTTTGTCTTTTTATTTGCTGAATGAATTCCGCTGCGCCAAGTCAACCCGTTCAGGCAGAGAGTGCCAAACCGGCTAAACTGAAACTTACGCCTACAGAACGCCGTGCCAGCACGACGCTGGCGCTATTGTTTGCGGTCCGCATGCTGGGCCTGTTCCTGCTCACCCCGGTTTTTGCCGATGCGGCCAAAACCCTGACGGGCGGCAGCAACGCGGCCCTGGTGGGGGCAGCAATTGGTGCCTATGGCCTCACGCAGGCGATTCTGCAGATTCCACTGGGCATGGCGTCCGACCGCTTTGGACGCCGCCCGGTCATTATTGGTGGAATGGTGCTGTTTATTATCGGTGGCATCATTTGCGCCCTGAGCGATTCGGTCACTGGCGTGGTCGTTGGTCGCTCTATTCAGGGCTTGGGGGCCATTTCCGCAGCCATTACCGCCTGGGTGGCAGACGCAACCCGCCCGGAAGTACGTACCCGTGCCATGGCGATGGTGGGCGGCTCCATAGGCATTTCCTTTGCCCTGGCACTGGTGCTGTCGCCCCTGCTGGTTGAAATCGGCGGCCTGTCAGGCCTGTTCTGGGTTATTTCCCTGCTGGGTTTTGTCAGCCTGCTGCTGGCCACCTTCATTGTGCCGGTGGTGCCCCTGCAGGTGCCGGCGATACAGTCGCGTCCGCGTGATGTCCTGAGAAACGGTGACCTTTTGCGCCTGAATTTTGGCGTGTTTTGCCTGCACTGTATCCTGATGTCCATTTTCGTGGTGGCGCCGCCGCTGCTGATCGGGCTGGGCGGCTTTACCACCGGCACGCTCTGGAAAGTCTATCTGCCCGTGATTCTGGCCTCCTTCGTGGCTATGGTACCGGTCGTTTTCTACACCGAAACCCGGCATGTGCACAAGCAAAGCCTGGAGTGGAGCGTGGCCGGCCTGGCCATTGTCATGGCCATCATGGCTTTTGCGACCCAATCGTTTACCGCCATTGTCATACTCTTCGTGGGTTACTTCGTGGCATTCAATATTCTGGAAGCCTTGCAGCCGTCGCTGGTATCGCGCGTTGCCCCGGCAGAGCACAAGGGCCTGGCTCTGGGGTTCTATAATATGTCTCAGGCGCTGGGTGTGGCGGCAGGGGGCGCCGTAGGCGGTCTGCTGGCCCGTTACACAAGCATATCGGCCGTTTTCCTCATGGGCGCGGCCCTGGCTGCCATCTGGTTCTTTACCGCCAGAAGCTTCAAATCACCTACGTAAAGCCTGCGGTGGCTATAATTAGCCAATTGTGCAAGCAGGTAATGACAGTTAACATACTGTCCGAATTACCACCTACAGTCAGGATTTAACCATGGCATCAGTCAATAAAGTCATACTCGTCGGCAATCTGGGACGCGACCCGGAAGTGCGCTACTCTCCGGACGGCGCCGCTATCTGCAACGTCTCCATTGCCACTACTTCAAACTGGAAAGACAGGAACTCCGGCGAGCGCCGTGAAGAGACCGAATGGCATCGCGTGGTGTTCTACAACCGCCTGGCGGAAATCGCCGGTGAATATCTAAAAAAAGGCCGCTCGGTGTATGTCGAAGGCCGTCTGAAGACCCGCAAATGGCAGGACAAGGATACCGGTGCAGATCGTTATTCAACTGAAATCGTCGCCGACCAGATGCAAATGCTGGGTGGTCGTGAGAGTACCGGCGGTATGGATGACGGCGGTTTTGGTGGCGATGACGGTTATTCATCTGCACCACGTCAGGCGCCTCAGCGTCAGGCCCCGCAACAGCAGCAACGTCCGGCGCAAAAACCTGCGGCCAATATCATGGATATGGACGACGATATTCCGTTTTGAACGGGCGCCTTCTCTGTTTTGCAAACAAAACCCCTGTCAATAGTCTTGCAGGGGTTTTTGTTATTGTGGTTATGGCTTCAATATATTTGAAGACGGATACGAGTAGACGATATTGTCACAATCTGTGGACTGGCAACTATCGCAATGGGCAGAGACGTCGGGGGAAATGGTGAAGAATGACGAACCGGCCGTCTACGTATACACAGGATGGCCATACGTAAAATAGATGCAGAGCCAGGAGAGGTCGGCATGATGACCGGATAATGCTCCTGGTCGCCAACATAAGGCATATTCTACTGGTGCATCTGCCGGATGTGCAAGCGCTCGCTTATGCATAAAACGATGGTAGTCGCGTAATGAATTGCGCCGCCGGTTATCACGAAAGGACAATTTGAATCAAACACGGATGGCAGCCACCAACGAAAAAATCAAAATAATGGTGCTGTGCTGAAGGGCAGTGCAGACGGTAAAAGGGCCCGACCGAAGCCGGGCCCTGCCTGATAAGGAGGATACGATGCGCAATATCGTATTACAACTTATCCTGATCGGTATAGTGCTGGCGTTGCTCATGTTTAGCACTCCAGCTTACTAATCAGGGATCGGTGGGCTCGCCCCCACCGATTTCAGGTTTTAATTTACTTAATCGTGCTATGCATGTCAACCTCGTATTTTCCGAGGGTATCCATAGGCCGGTAAGCACGACATTACTTCAGTGCCACCATGACGCTCAATCGCATAGGAATAGCCCGATGATCCGGCTACACCCTGCGAAAACTCCTCGGATAAGCCGTCACAAGCCCATCCTCATTCACCCCTAACCGTGCAACAACGTTTCTACCGCTTTGGCGATAGCCAGAACAGTATGATCCTGCCCACCGGCCGCCGCGATACTCACCCCTACAGGCGCTGTCCCTGGTGCATGGCAGGGGACTGATACCGCGCAGCCGTCCAGGAAATTGATGAAGGTGGGATTACGCAGCAGCAGCAAATTGGTTTTGTGATAAACCTCTTCATCCTGCAACTCGGCAATCGTGGGGGCGATGACCGGTACGGTAGGCATGATCATGGCATCGTAATCGGCCAATTGCAGTTGCAATTGCTGGATCCACGCTTTCCTGCGCTGCAACAGGTCTATATAATCGGCGGCGCTGATCTGCTTGCCGCGCAGTATGCGTGACACCACCCGTGGATCATAGGCATCGGCCTTGTCTGCGATCAATTGACGATGCCATGCCCAGGCTTCAGCAGCAATGAATCCGCCCTGGGCGTTAATGCCAGGCAACTGGTCAAATGATGGCACGGCCTGTTCCACAATGATGGCGCCTGCTGCCGACAGTTGCGAGAGCACCTGTGCATAGCTTGCAGCAACATGATCATCGGCACCATCCAGTACGGCGTTGCGGGGGAACAGAAGGCGCAGGCCCTTGAGCGATTTAGGCGCTATCGGCGTGTAGGCTTCACCGGTCATGATGGCGTCCAGTATCGCGCAGCATTCTACACTGGCAGCCAACGGGCCGATGGAATCCAGCGTGGTAGACAGTGGCAACACACCTTCCTGCGGAACCCGGCGCGCAGTCGGTTTGAAGCCGGTCAGGCCGCAAAGAGCAGAGGGAATACGCACAGAACCGCCGGTATCCGAACCGATAGCAGCCACGGCCATGCCGTCTGTGACCGAGATGGCCGCTCCCGACGATGATCCGCCCGGGATGCGTCCTTCACCAACGTTACGTTCCCACGGATTGCGCGGTGTCCCGTAATGAGGATTCAGACCCAGACCAGAGTAGGCAAATTCGGTCATATTGGTGGTGCCTGTAATAACAGCACCGGCGTTGATCAGCCTTTGTACCACCGTGGCGTTGTGGGGCGCAGCTGGCGCGTCGCCCAGCACGACCGATCCGGCCTGTGTGGGTTTGCCCTGGATATCGAACAGGTCTTTGACCGACACGGGCAGACCGTCAATCACTGAACGCCGCAAGCCCGCCTGGCGCAGGGTATCGGCTGCCTGTGCTGCGGCCAGCGCCTGCTCCTGGAAGAGCCGGGTATATACTTTGGCGCCTTCACCATTGCTGGCGCGTGAGAGGGCTTGTTGTGTCAACTGGACCGAGGTCGTTGAGCCGGTATCGAGCGCGTGCGACAGCGCGTTCAGGGTGGGTAAAGCAGAATGATTCATGAGACAACCGTTAATAGCAAATGAAATTGACGGGGACACCTGCGATATAAGCGGATTCAGGCCACCACAGGCAGTGTTTCAACGTGGTAGGTGTGCTGCAGGCTACGGTTTTTGATTGGGTCGTGCAACTCCATGACAAATGTATTGGATGCGCGAATGCCGCCAATTGCCCCAACCGTGCCACAAATCATACCGTGTCCTGCGGGCAGGATGTGCTGGTTACCGGTATAGCCTTTGATCAGTTCCTGCGGCAGACGCAGGCTGTCCAGCGTACCTTCCTGATACAGCACTTTCTGGCCGCCTTCCTCGATCCAGGAGCGGATAACCAACTGGTCCCAATGCTCAATGAGCTCGTCAAAGCGCCATGCAGAAGTGGCTATCGGTTTGACGCAAATTTGTTTGGATTCGGCCACGCCATAGGCTTCCAGTTTACGATCCGTGTGATCAGCAGCCAGGCTGACATACATTGTGCCATCCACTGTAAACACAAAAACTTCAACTTCGCCGGAAGATTCGGTTCCCAGCGCCTGAATATGGCTTGCCTGAGTTAATTGATTATTGGCGACGCGGTAATACAGCGGAACCGTGCTGGGACGAGGCACACCAAGGGCAGCCAACTCTTCTATGTGGTGTTCGATGGCCTGGACATCGCGCCCGGCCCAGCCCGCAACGATCAGCGTGTTGATGTCTGCTACAACGGTTGCCGCGGGTTCCTGGGCAAGTGAGAATTCAAGTTTCATAGTCATACTCTTGATAAACAGATAGGGGAACAGGCACGTGTGATAGGGCGCACATGCCTGTGAAATGAAGGAGGCAGCTCAGCGCTTTTTGATAAAAGCGACAACCAGAATGGACGCCAGAATTTCCAGCGCGGCCACGAAATACAATCCGGAGGACAGCGAACCGGTACTGGTTTTCAATGAACCAATCATGTATGGCGCGACAAACCCGGCCAGGTTGCCGATGGAGTTGATCAATGCGATGCCACCGGCTGCCGCGGTGCCTGCCAGAAAGGCAGACGGAATAGACCAGAACACCGGAAAGGCGGCCAGGATACCAATAGAGGCAACGGTAAGGGCGATCAATGCGAAGGTGGCATTGTGCAGCAGCATACCGGTGGCGGTCAGGCCCAGGCAGGCGATCAGCGTGGCAACCGCGCAATGCAGGCGGCGTTCGCCGGTTTTATCCGAGTGAGCGCCATTCCAGATCATTGCAATGGTGCCGGCAATGAAAGGAATCGCGGACAGTACGCCAATCATCAAGTCGTTGTTGACGCCGATATCTTTAATAATGGACGGTGTCCAGAAGGCGATCGTCGCGTTGCCACTAACGATGCAGAAGTACACGGCAGCGCAAAGCCAGATGCCGTAGTTGCGGTAGGCGTCTTTGAAAGACAGGTGTTTATTGCCTGTCTGACTGTTTTCAAGCTCCAGGGCTCGCGTGACTGCCTGCTGCTCCTCTGATGTCAGCCATTTAGCGTTCACGGGTTTTTCGGGCAGATACCGGAGCACAAACAACCCTGCAATGACAGATGGAATACCTTCAATAACGAACAGCCACTGCCAGTTGGCCAGATGGCCCACACCCTGCATGCCGTTCAGAATCAGGCCAGCCAACGGTCCGCCAATGACACCGGCCAGAGCGAACGAGGTCATGAACAGTCCGTTAACGCGCGCGCGGTATTCCGCCGGGAACCAGTAGGTCAGATAGAGTACAACACCAGGGAAGAAACCGGCCTCAAACACCCCCAGAAGAAAGCGCATAATATAGAACTGCGTGGGGGTGGTGACATAGGCCATGGCAATGGAAGCGGCACCCCACAAGATCGTGATGCGGGCCAGCGTTTTGCGTGCGCCGATTTTCTCCAGCAGCAGGTTGCTGGGTACTTCGAAGAGAAAATAGCCGATAAAAAAGATCCCGGCGCCAAGCCCGTACACGGCTTCGCTAAATTCCAGGTCCTGCAGCATGTGTAGTTTGGCAAAGCCGACGTTAACGCGGTCCAGCCAGGCCAGAATGAAGAGAAAGACCAGAAATGGGATCAGTCTCCAGGCAATTTTGCTGTATGTTGCCTTCAGTTCGTTTGCGTCGGTGCCCGGGCTGGGGCTGGTCGCAATGTTTGATTGATTCATCGTATTTTCCAACTACAGTTGCGTGTTGAATAGGGCCAGCCGGCCAAAATAGCCGGTCAGCGGTGGTGGTATGTGGCCGGGGATGATGCCCTCTGCAAGAGGCGTGGCCGGGAATAAGACGGCTTGTTGCAGTCAACATGGCGCAACGCTATGTTGTGTCAGGTCTTATATGTGGGCAGTGTAGGTAGCGCGTTTTTTACTGTCCAACAAGAAAATATGGGCAGTGGTGATTGCAAAAACTTATCGCTGTCGGGAAGGGTTTTTCTATTTAATAAAATATATATACATATCATATAGTTATGATGGTTTTTGCGAACAGCCTCAGGTGCGACGAAAACCAGGCGGCGGCTCGGTTTTGATCCCCTTCCTAGGGTAAATACCGAGGTCAGGCGTGCCGCGATGATGAGGCATCATACGGATTTGAGCCGGATTCGGAAGGATGCGTATGCCGTTCAGGTTTGCGGCGGAGCACAGGCAATACTCTGGCCCCGATTGGTTGCAAAGCCGATAGCAACCTCCTGAGCAATCATGCCGATGGTTTCAGCCAATGGATTTTCCTGATTGTGGCGGAAGGCTGCCTGCATCTCCAGTGGCGGCAAGACTGTGTCGGCACGCAGCAGCTGTAATGTCTGTGCAGCCAGCTCCTGTTGAATAATGGCCGGCGGCAGCGCCGCTACCCCGAAACCATCCCGTACCAGTCTGATCATCGTCGCCACAGAGGAAATGCCATTTAAATGCAGCGTAATATCACCTACCGTGGCAAACATTCTTTCGATCGCGGCGTAGGGTTCCGATTCACGCGCAAAGCTTACGATGGGAAACGCGGCTAGATCGGCCAGGCTGAGTACATCGTTGCCGATCTCCAGCTTCGGACTGGCTACCCAGCGCATGGGTAACTGACCCAGGGCAATGGTATCGACCAGAGACACGTGAACGGCATTGCCCTGCAATACCAGATCCAGGTCCCCTTTGTTGAGCTTTTCGGTGAGATGAACGGTGGTATCACTGGCAATTTCAATGCGTACCCGTGGATACGCTTCGTGCAGGCGAGCAAGAAACTCGGGAAACCAGCTGTGGACGATGGATTCGATAACGCCAATACGAATAACGCCGGCATAAGCATGCTTATCCAGCATGTCTTCCTTCATATCGCGTAACAGCTTGACCATCCGTTCAGCATGAATCAGCGCCTTGCTACCGTCGGGCGTCAGGGAAACATCACGGGCATTTCTGTCAAACAGGCGCACGCCGAATTCCTGCTCCAGAGAGGCAATACGGCTGGAGATCGCGGCCTGCGTAGTATGCAAACGTTCCGCGGTCATACGAAAATTGCGTAGTTCCGCCAGTAATACGAAGGTTTCCAGAAATCGAATGTTCATGGGGATAATTATAGCTTGCGGGGGGATAAGAACATGTCAGGGGCTGCTGATATGCTGCTATATATAGGCTGCCCAATCACGACCACATATATATAGATATAGGAAGCAGGATCGTGGAAGAAGAGTGGCGTGTATATAGAGAGCAATGAAAAGTAAGCCAGCAGGTGGACGTGCTCCGGCGGAACATGCATCTGATAACAAATACTCGCCAGCGCGTCTGGCTGTTATGGCCGACTATTCTCAGCTGGCCTACAGGGAGGTATAGCGTCGGGATGTTCTATATATATAGGGGGGTATAAAAGCCTGCATAAAAATAGCGATGGGATGCTTTCTATATAAGAAGGATAAGAAGAAAGGAAAAAGAAAGGGCGATAGAGTGAGGAATATAGAGGGACACCCAGGTCACCCAGGATAGGCGACAGCCAAATGTGTAGAAAAAGCCTTCAAAAATGTCTGCGTGCCCCATACCGATATTGCCTCGTTGTTGCATTTATGTCTCAGAAATCCCACTTCGTCATGATGTGGTAAAAAAGAAATAAAACTGTGGCAAAAAGTCTAAAGTGAATCAAATCATGAGCTTAGGGTAATTACGGATATAAAAAAGGGGAGCGGGTTGGATTATTTTGAAAAGAGGGCTTGCCAAGGGGAGATTGGCTTGCTATAGTTTCGATCTTTCCTGCTTCACACACAACGCAGGATGCCCCGGAAAGGGTACCGCAAGAGCGGCAAATTTCCCCGGTAAATCAAGGCGTTGTGAGCATGCTTCGGTGTGTTTTGGGGGTGGGGAGTCGCAGATGGTGTGGCAAGTGGTTATGAGTGGTTTTGTTGTTTTGGGTTTTTGGTGGTTGCGCAGCAACGGCCGGGATCAAGAATAAGGAAGCCGATCAGAAAGAAGTAGAAAGTAAAAATAGTAGTTGCTTTTTATTTTTAGATGATTCATAATAGCGGACTTCGCTGTTGAGACGTGAAGCGGTTTTGCGGTAAGTTGGTAGGCTTTTTTGAAGTGAGTGAGAAAAGAAATTTTCGAGCTGTTGCAAAAAAGACTTGACAACAAAAACCAGATGCTTCATAATCTCGTTTCTCTGCTGATGACACACAACGGTGTGACGACAGAAAGAGAAAAGCGGTAACGTAGTAGTAAACGGAAGTAGTAAACGCAGTTTGGTAGTACAGAATTGAGCAGTTAAGCAGTATGCGAGTCATTCTAAAAATAGTATGAACGCCGAATGTGACAGCGCAATGTCACCGCCCAATCCAGTGGGATTGGGAAGAAATGTTCTTTAACAACTAACAGCCGATAAGTGTGGGCGCTTGGAATGAGTGCGCAACATGATCTATCCGGGGGTACCTGGTTAGGTTGTGATGCTAACAATATATATTTTAAGCGCTCACTTGAAATGAAGAAGTAAGGTTTATTAAACATAAACGTTATTTCTTTTGAGTGAAGCAGCGACCATTTACCTTTAAACAGTTAAATGGCAATTAAACAGAGATTGAACTGAAGAGTTTGATCCTGGCTCAGATTGAACGCTAGCGGGATGCCTTACACATGCAAGTCGAACGGCAGCGGGAAAGTAGCTTGCTACTTTTGCCGGCGAGTGGCGAACGGGTGAGTAATGTATCGGAACGTGCCCAGTAGCGGGGGATAACTACGCGAAAGCGTGGCTAATACCGCATACGCCCTACGGGGGAAAGGGGGGGATCTTAGGACCTCTCACTATTGGAGCGGCCGATATCGGATTAGCTAGTTGGTGAGGTAAAGGCTCACCAAGGCGACGATCCGTAGCTGGTTTGAGAGGACGACCAGCCACACTGGGACTGAGACACGGCCCAGACTCCTACGGGAGGCAGCAGTGGGGAATTTTGGACAATGGGGGAAACCCTGATCCAGCCATCCCGCGTGTGCGATGAAGGCCTTCGGGTTGTAAAGCACTTTTGTCAGGGAAGAAAAGGTTCTGGCTAATATCCGGAACTGATGACGGTACCTGAAGAATAAGCACCGGCTAACTACGTGCCAGCAGCCGCGGTAATACGTAGGGTGCAAGCGTTAATCGGAATTACTGGGCGTAAAGCGTGCGCAGGCGGTTCGGAAAGAAAGATGTGAAATCCCAGGGCTCAACCTTGGAACTGCATTTTTAACTCCCGGACTAGAGTATGTCAGAGGGGGGTGGAATTCCACGTGTAGCAGTGAAATGCGTAGATATGTGGAGGAACACCGATGGCGAAGGCAGCCCCCTGGGATAATACTGACGCTCATGCACGAAAGCGTGGGGAGCAAACAGGATTAGATACCCTGGTAGTCCACGCCCTAAACGATGTCAACTAGCTGTTGGGCCCTTCGGGGCTTAGTAGCGCAGCTAACGCGTGAAGTTGACCGCCTGGGGAGTACGGTCGCAAGATTAAAACTCAAAGGAATTGACGGGGACCCGCACAAGCGGTGGATGATGTGGATTAATTCGATGCAACGCGAAAAACCTTACCTACCCTTGACATGTCTGGAATCCTGAAGAGATTTAGGAGTGCTCGCAAGAGAACCGGAACACAGGTGCTGCATGGCTGTCGTCAGCTCGTGTCGTGAGATGTTGGGTTAAGTCCCGCAACGAGCGCAACCCTTGTCATTAGTTGCTACATTTAGTTGAGCACTCTAATGAGACTGCCGGTGACAAACCGGAGGAAGGTGGGGATGACGTCAAGTCCTCATGGCCCTTATGGGTAGGGCTTCACACGTCATACAATGGTCGGGACAGAGGGTTGCCAAGCCGCAAGGTGGAGCTAATCTCATAAACCCGATCGTAGTCCGGATTGCAGGCTGCAACTCGCCTGCATGAAGTCGGAATCGCTAGTAATCGCGGATCAGCATGTCGCGGTGAATACGTTCCCGGGTCTTGTACACACCGCCCGTCACACCATGGGAGTGGGTTTTACCAGAAGTAGTTAGCCTAACCGCAAGGGGGGCGATTACCACGGTAGGATTCATGACTGGGGTGAAGTCGTAACAAGGTAGCCGTATCGGAAGGTGCGGCTGGATCACCTCCTTTAAGAGCGAAGCGCACGAAGCGAAAGCGTCCACGCTTATCGGTTGTTAATAAGAACGAGTACAGCGGTCTGTGTACGAAGTGGGTAGATCAAACGGTTTAATGGTTCGATTGCGGCGCTTTGTAGATGGATGAACAATCAGGTTTCGCTGGAAGTTGGCTTGGCGAGTAAGTAGCGGGTTGTTTGCCTGGTATTTATGAGCGGTTGCTGACTGATGTGAAGTTGGGTCAGTAGCTCAGTCGGTTAGAGCACCGTCTTGATAAGGCGGGGGTCGTTGGTTCGATTCCAACTTGACCCACCAAACAGGTTTGTTGGGGGATTAGCTCAGCTGGGAGAGCACCTGCTTTGCAAGCAGGGGGTCGTCGGTTCGATCCCGTCATCCTCCACCATCATGATTGTTGTTGCATGTTGATTGTTATCGCATGTTGTATGAAAAGCGTTCTTATTAGCGAACAAAAAAGATTTCGGTGCTTTCTTTTTTAGAAAGAAGGTGCTAAAATACTGATCCTTCTGAATTCGGGTTTACCCGGAAACAGGCAGGGTAAGTTAAGCTTTATTGGCTGTATATGTTCTTTAACAATTTGGAAGAAGCACAACTAAAGTATTCAAAGGGTGCTTATGCGATCCACCAGGGTCGGGTAAGTATTTGATGAAAAATTGGGTTGTGATTGCATTATTTTATGAAGTTCTATTAACTCAAGCTTCATGAGATAGGCCGGAGAGATCTGGTTTATTGAGTGAGGAATGACATTGATGAACGGCACACAAACGCAAAAACTCAGCATGTTTATGCAGTGGACTCAAAAGGCACTGTATAGACGAAGTAGTAAAAGCCTATAGCCTTTAGTGTTATAGGATCAAGTGACTAAGTGCACATGGTGGATGCCTTGGCGATCACAGGCGATGAAGGACGTTATAGCTTGCGAAAAGCGACGGGGAGCTAGCAAATAAGCATTGATCCGTCGATATCCGAATGGGGAAACCCACTGCCTCTGGCAGTATCCTGTACTGAATACATAGGTACAGAGAAGCGAACCGAGTGAACTGAAACATCTAAGTAACTCGAGGAAAAGAAATCAACCGAGATTCCGAAAGTAGTGGCGAGCGAAATCGGAACAGCCTGGACGAGATAGTCACATTGGTAGTTGAACGGGATGGAAAGCCCGGCCGTAGCAGGTGATAGCCCTGTAGACGAAACCTTTGTGGTGGTACTAAGCGTCGAATAAGTAGGGCGGGACACGTGAAATCCTGTCTGAATATGGGGGGACCATCCTCCAAGGCTAAATACTCGTGATCGACCGATAGTGAACCAGTACCGTGAGGGAAAGGCGAAAAGAACCCCGGAAGGGGAGTGAAATAGATCCTGAAACCGTGTGCATACAAACAGTAGGAGCCTCCTTGTGGGGTGACTGCGTACCTTTTGTATAATGGGTCAGCGACTTACATTCAGTGGCAAGCTTAACCGAATAGGGAAGGCGTAGCGAAAGCGAGTCCGAACAGGGCGATTTAGTCGCTGGGTGTAGACCCGAAACCAGATGATCTATCCATGGCCAGGTTGAAGGCACGGTAACACGTGCTGGAGGACCGAACCCACTAATGTTGAAAAATTAGGGGATGAGCTGTGGATAGGGGTGAAAGGCTAAACAAATCTGGAAATAGCTGGTTCTCTCCGAAAACTATTTAGGTAGTGCCTCGCGTATTACTGCCGGGGGTAGAGCACTGTTATGGCTAGGGGGTCATGGCGACTTACCAAACCATGGCAAACTCCGAATACCGGCAAGTACAGCGCGGGAGACAGAGCACTGGGTGCTAACGTCCAGACTCAAGAGGGAAACAACCCAGACCGCCAGCTAAGGTCCCTAAATATTGCTAAGTGGGAAACGAAGTGGGAAGGCATAGACAGTCAGGAGGTTGGCTTAGAAGCAGCCATCCTTTAAAGAAAGCGTAATAGCTCACTGATCGAGTCGTCCTGCGCGGAAGATGTAACGGGGCTAAGCAATATACCGAAGCTGCGGGTGCACAGTTTACTGTGCGCGGTAGGAGAGCGTTCTGTAAGCCTGTGAAGGTGACTGGAGACGGTTGCTGGAGGTATCAGAAGTGCGAATGCTGACATGAGTAGCGATAAAGGGAGTGAAAAGCTCCCTCGCCGTAAGTCCAAGGTTTCCTGCGCAACGTTCATCGGCGCAGGGTGAGTCGGCCCCTAAGGCGAGGCAGAGATGCGTAGCTGATGGGAAGTTGGTTAATATTCCAACACCATTGTTAAATGCGATGGGGGGACGGATTGCGGAATGTGAGCGGGTGATTGGTTGTACCCGTGACTGGTACTGAGAGGGTGGTTAGGTAAATCCGGCCGCGTAAATCAAGGTATTGGTGCGAAGCGAATTTATTCGTGAAGTCATAGGAAGTGGTCCCAGGAAAAGCCTCTAAGCTTCAGTTTAACAATGACCGTACCGCAAACCGACACAGGTGGACGGGATGAATATTCCAAGGCGCTTGAGAGAACTCAGGAGAAGGAACTCGGCAAATTTATACCGTAACTTCGGGAGAAGGTATGCCCTAGTAGCGTGTTAAAGCGCGAATGGGCCGCAGAGAATCGGTGGCTGCGACTGTTTATTAAAAACACAGCACTCTGCTAACACGAAAGTGGACGTATAGGGTGTGACGCCTGCCCGGTGCTGGAAGGTTAAGTGATGGGGTGCAAGCTCTTGATCGAAGCCCCAGTAAACGGCGGCCGTAACTATAACGGTCCTAAGGTAGCGAAATTCCTTGTCGGGTAAGTTCCGACCTGCACGAATGGCGTAACGATGGCCACACTGTCTCCTCCTGAGACTCAGCGAAGTTGAAGTGTTTGTGATGATGCAATCTCCCCGCGGCTAGACGGAAAGACCCCATGAACCTTTACTGTAGCTTTACATTGAATTGTGAACCGGCCTGTGTAGGATAGGTGGGAGGCGTTGAATTACGGTCGCCAGATCGTAGGGAGCCATCCTTGAAATACCACCCTGGTTTGTTTGCGGTTCTAACCTAGGCCCGTTATCCGGGTTGGGGACAGTGTATGGTGGGCAGTTTGACTGGGGCGGTCTCCTCCCAAAGTGTAACGGAGGAGTTCGAAGGTACGCTAGGTACGGTCGGAAATCGTGCTGATAGTGCAATGGCATAAGCGTGCTTGACTGTGAGACTGACAAGTCGAACAGGTGCGAAAGCAGGACATAGTGATCCGGTGGTTCTGAATGGAAGGGCCATCGCTCAACGGATAAAAGGTACTCTGGGGATAACAGGCTGATACCGCCCAAGAGTTCATATCGACGGCGGTGTTTGGCACCTCGATGTCGGCTCATCTCATCCTGGGGCTGTAGCCGGTCCCAAGGGTATGGCTGTTCGCCATTTAAAGAGGTACGTGAGCTGGGTTTAAAACGTCGTGAGACAGTTTGGTCCCTATCTGCCGTGGGCGTTGGATACTTGACGGAGCCTGCTCCTAGTACGAGAGGACCGGAGTGGACATACCTCTGGTGTATCGGTTGTCATGCCAATGGCATTGCCGAGTAGCTATGTATGGAAGAGATAACCGCTGAAGGCATCTAAGCGGGAAACTCGTCTGAAGATAAGGTATCCCGGGGGCTAGACCCCCCTGAAGGGTCGTTCGAGACCAGGACGTTGATAGGTCAGGTGTGTAAGCGCAGTAATGTGTTTAGCTAACTGATACTAATTGCCCGTGCGGCTTGATCCTATAACTCTGCAGGTTATATGTAGAACATGTTCTACGACTGCGCTGAGCATAGTGTTTAAGTGTCGTTCAAAAAACTGAAGTAAATACGATGATCAACACGCGTTGATCATCAGCAGCAACATCAATCACCAACGCAAGATTGACTCATCTGCCCGAAACAATACACAGCTTGTGCTTCTTCCAAATTGCTAACGCATAGCAACCAGCTAGCGCTAAGCCATACCAGCTTACGCTTGACGACCATAGCAAGGTGGACCCACTCCTTCCCTTCCCGAACAGGACAGTGAAACGCCTTTGCGCCGATGATAGTGGATGGACATCTGTGAAAGTAGGTCATCGTCAGGCTTTTTATTCCTTCAAACGCCCCGTAATTAACTTTACGGGGCGTTTGTGCTTTGGGGGGAGCAAATATACAATCCCTCTCTATTCCTAATCGTCTCTACGATAGCGATTGCTCAAATATCCTGCACATCAACTAAGCCGCCATCCATCCACCATCCACCATTAGCTCTGCACCGGTAATAAAGGTAGCAGACGAACTGCTCAAAAACAGTAAGCGTCCCGTAAACACATCTTGTCCAGCCGCCAGTAAAGTATGAACATACTTGTCCACGAACACTGAATGGACAAGTATGGACTATCTGGAAGACTCTCTCCCACCGGCAGCAGCGACTGCGCCTGCCCTGCGCCGGATTTACAGTTCTGAGTTTAAAGCTCATTTGGTTTCCTTGTGCGCAGATCCAGCCGTGTCAGTTGCCATCATCGCTTACACCCACCCACCACATTAACGACAGCATGCTGCACTGCCTGGATCAGGCAAGCCAACGCTCCTGCGTCAATCCCGACCAAGCAACGGTCGCAGCACCTTCCTTCATTGCCGCACCGCTGTCCTCTCCATCAACGCCTGTGGTCCGCGAGGGCCCATCATCGACTATTTGCATGGTACTGCAGGGCAAGCAGTTCAGTCTTAATGCCCAATGCCAGGACATGACACGACGGGATGCGCCCTGTTTATTCGTGAGTTATTAAAATGATTCGCATCGACCAGATCTGGCTGGCGGTGGAACCCATGGATATGCGTGCCGGTACCGAGACCGCGCTGTCCCGGGTTGTTCAGGTATTTGGAGCGGCGCAGCCACATCATGCTCATGTTTTTGCCAATCGCAGGGCTAACCGCCTGAAGGTGCGGGTGCATGATGGCATAGGCGGGTGGCTGGCCGTGCGCCGGCTGCACCAGGGTCGTTTTACCTGGCCAGGGGTGGACACGGCGACACGTTAAAAATTTACGCAAAATATACGCCTGTCCTCAAAATCGATATAGAAATTTTACGCTCTCATACAACATAATTGTCTTGCGTTGTGCCGTGTTCTGTTGCCTATCACATTCGTGTTGAAAAGCCAGAATGGCATCGCCGAAGATGGGACTATGGACAATCAGGCTGCGCTACCGTCTTTGTGTTTTGCCTATCAACTAAAACGCCAGCCGCTGCAAGGATTGAAATGAATATTTTCATTGGTTTTATTTCGATTGGCCTTTTTGCTTACCTGCTTTATGCACTGATAAAGCCAGAAAAATTTTAAATTTCTTTAACGGTTTTAAACAAGGCAAATTTATGTCAGACGTTATATATATTGCGATCACGATCACATTTTTCCTACTTGCACTGGGCTTCATATCAAGCCTGGACAAGTTTTAATCGGAGTCCAGCATGAGTATGGACATTATTCAATTTGCCGGTATTTTGGTGCTAACGACCTGCTTGGCCGTAGTGCTGGGAAAATGGATCGCACGCGTCTTTACCGGTGAAAAAGATACGATATTAGAAAGCGGCACTTATGCATTACTGGGTGTAGATCCGCACCAGAAAATGAATTGGACAACATACGGGCTGGCTCTGTTGCTCAGCAATGCAGCCATGATGCTCCTTGGCTATTTTTTGCTGCGGATTCAGCAGACTATTCCCGGAGATACGCTGCAACGCGCAGCACAAACGCCTGATCTGGCTTTTAATACGGCGGCCTCGTTTATTACGAATACGAACTGGCAAGCTTATTCCGGCGAAAGCAGTTTGTCCAATTTCTCTCAAATGGCGGTGATTACGTTCCTGATGGCGGTCAGTGCAGCCACCGGCGTGGCTGCCGCAGGTGGCTTTATACGCGGTCTGAGCAGGCGCTCCGCCGCTGATATTGGTAATTACTGGGTGGACTTTACGCGTGTTCTATACCGCGTCCTGTTGCCTCTGTGCTTTGTTATGGCGCTGGTCTATGTATGGCAAGGAATGCCACAAACGTTAAGTGCTGATGCAGTCGTCACTACCCTGGAAGGGGCAAAGCAGCAAATCATCATGGGGCCGGTGGCCAGCCTGGAGAGCATCAAACACATTGGCACCAATGGTGGTGGCTTTTTTGGCATGAATGCGGCGCACCCGTTTGAGAACCCGACACCACTGACCAACACTTTGCATATGCTAAGTATGCTCCTGATTCCTGCTGCGCTCACCTATGCTTTCGGCACCATGATTGCCAATCGCAAGCAAGGCTGGTCTTTTTTTGCTGCATTCCTGGTTATGTTCCTGGGTTTTCTGGCTTTGGTTTACAGCGCTGAGCATAACGGCAATCCGCTGTTCTCTTCCTTAGGGGTTGATCAAAGTCATAGCACGATTCAGTCTGGCGGCAACATGGAAGGTAAAGAGTTGCGCTTTGGCATTGCTCAAACAAGCATGTTTGCTGCCGTCACAACCGCCGCCACTACTGGCTCGGTCAATTCCATGCACGACTCTTATACGCCGTTGGGTGGTCTGGTGCCCATAGCTCAAATGATGTTGAATAACGTTTTCGGTGGCGATGGCGTGGGGCTGATCAATCTGGTTACGTATGTGATACTCACCGTGTTTCTTGTGGGGATGATGATTGGCAGAACCCCGGAGTTTCTCGGTAAAAAAATCGAAGCCAGAGAGATGAAATTCATCATGCTGGCAGTGCTGGCGCATCCAATGACCATTCTTGGTTTTACCGCGATCGCCAGTCTTTTTCCTGCGTCCATGGAAAGTCTGGCCAATATGGGGCCACATGGTTTCAGTGAAGTGCTGTATGCATACACTTCAGGCACCGCCAACAACGGTTCTGCGTTTGCCGGGTTAAATGCCAACACGCCGTTTTTCAACCTGACGATTGGCTTGGCAATGTTGCTGGGACGGTACTTTACTCTGTTGCCCATGCTGGCTGTTGCAGGTGTGATGGCGTCAAAAAAACCCGTTCCGGCCTCCGCAGGCACATTGTCCACGGCCAGCCCCTTATTTACCGGCTTGCTTGTATTTGTAATTTTAGTCGTGGGTGGTCTGACTTTTCTACCATCTCTGGCGTTAGGTCCGATCGTAGAACACCTTCTTATGCTTGCAGGTAAAACTTTTTGAGAACGGCTATGAAAACCAACAATATCGAATCCAGGAACTCAGTTTCCGTAAATTATTGCAGCCTGCTCAGACCGTCGCTGCTCTCTTCTGTGTTCTTCATGGTGGTGTGCGGTCTGGCCTACCCACTGGCAACAACCGGGGTCGCCAGCATCCTGATGCCCTCACAGGCCAATGGCAGCTTAATGCAAAAAAACGGGGGAAATATCGGCTCGAAATATATCGGTCAGTTATTCACCGCACCCAGGTATTTTCATGGACGTCCCAGTATGACCGTTGGAGCAGACCCAAAGGATCCGGGTAATACGATAGATCAGCCTTACAACGCGGCGGCGAGTGCCGCAAGCAATCAAGGTGCCTTAAGTAAAAAATTGCTCGACGCTGTCGCTGCGCGAACGCAGCAATATCGTCGTGAAAACGCGCTTGGCGACGACGTCTTGATCCCGGTCGATGCCGTGACGGCATCCGCATCCGGGCTGGATCCGCATATCTCTGTTGCTAACGCACGTCTGCAGACGAAACGCGTTGCGCAGGTGCGCGGTATTACCGAACAGAAAGTCAGGACATTGATAGAGCAGAACACGGAGTCCCGCCAGTTCGGGATACTGGGTGAACCCAGAGTCAATGTCCTGGGATTAAATATTGCACTTGATGATCTCAGTAAAGTTCACCACGTCGCACAGTAAAGGGTCGTTATCATGTCACAATCTGATGTCAACACAGCGCATACGCAATCTTTCACCCGCCAGGTACCTCAACTGAAACCTGCATCCATGTCGTGGACAGCAGTTCTGGGCGAGTCATTTAAAAAGCTCTCACCTGCGGTACAGATGAAAAACCCAGTTATGTGTGTTGTCTACGTGGGAAGCATTATCGCAACCATCCTGGGTATTCAGGCATCGCTGCAGGAAGGCGATGCCTCAGCCGGATTTATCTTCGCCGTGGCGGCCTGGCTGTGGTTCACCGTTCTGTTTGCAAATGGAGCAGAAGCCTTGGCAGAGGGCAGGGGGAAAGCTCATGCACAGGCACTGCGATCATCACGCCAGCAAGTCAATGCACGGGTATTGAAAGAAGCGAATCCGGACGCGCAAAGCTGGTTTGTGCCTGGTGAAGAACTGGAAGAAAACGCGCTATTGCTGGTGAAAGCCGGCGAGATCATCCCCACCGATGGTGAGGTACTGGTTGGCGTGGCGTCGGTCGATGAGTCCGCAATAACAGGGGAGTCTGCGCCCGTTATTCGGGAATCAGGCGGAGATCTGAGCTCTGTAACCGGAGGCACGCGTGTGCTGTCGGACTGGATTATTATCCGCGTCACAGCCAGGCCGGGAGAGGCCTTTCTTGATCGTATGATCGCTATGGTTGAAGGTGCCCAAAGAGGGAAGACACCGAACGAAGTGGCATTGACTATTTTGCTGGTGGCACTCACGTTGATTTTCTTGCTGGTATGTGTGACCCTGCTGCCATTTTCTATGTTCAGTGTGCAGCTTAATGGGGTCGGGCAGACGGTCAGTATTACCGTATTAATTGCGTTGCTGGTCTGCCTGATCCCCACCACCATTGGCGCGTTGCTATCTGCGGTCGGTATCGCAGGTATGAGCCGAATGATGAGTGCCAATGTACTGGCTACCTCCGGCAGGGCCATAGAGGCGGCAGGTGACGTGGATGTGCTGCTGCTGGATAAAACCGGTACCATCACGCTGGGCAATCGCGAAGCGGTCAATTTTATAGCGGCAGAAGGAGTCCGGCAGGAAACAGTGGCCGAGGCGGCTTATCTTTCTTCGCTCGCCGATGAAACGCCGGAAGGGCGTTCTATCGTTGCGCTGGCAAAAGCAAAATTCAATGTTCAGGCCAGAACACTGGAAGGCACACAGGCGGTTGCTTTCAGCGCCATGACCAGGATGAGTGGCATTGATATCGGCGACAGAGTGCTGCGCAAAGGCGCCGCATCGGCGATCCAGAAATATATCGCCGCCGCCGGAGGTGCTTTGCCGGCATCGGTCTCTTTGACGGTTGAGCAAATCTCCAGGCGTGGTGGTACGCCGTTAGTCGTCGCTGATGGCACAAAAGTCGTTGGTGTCATTGAGTTAAAAGATATCATCAAAAGTGGCATTAAAGAACGTTTTGCTGAACTGCGGTCTATGGGTATCAAAACAGTGATGATTACTGGCGACAACAAGCTGACCGCAGGTACGATTGCTGCTGATGCAGGGGTTGATGATTACCTGGCTGAAGCCACGCCCGAAGATAAATTGGCCTTGATCCGCAAATATCAGGCGGCGGGCCATCTGGTTGCCATGACGGGTGATGGCACGAATGATGCGCCCGCTCTGGCACAGGCTGACGTTGCGGTTGCCATGAACAGCGGCACGCAAGCGGCTAAAGAGGCCGGTAATATGGTGGATCTGGACAGCAATCCCACCAAACTGCTGCGGGTGGTAGAAGTGGGCAAGCAAATGATCATGACCCGTGGCGCGCTCACGACCTTCAGCGTTGCCAATGATCTGGCCAAATATTTTGCCATCATTCCGGCGGCCTTTCTGG
This sequence comes from Advenella mimigardefordensis DPN7, assembly GCF_000521505.1. Classification (GTDB taxonomy): domain Bacteria; phylum Pseudomonadota; class Gammaproteobacteria; order Burkholderiales; family Burkholderiaceae_B; genus Advenella; species Advenella mimigardefordensis. The sequence continues at coordinate 4,437,995 of NZ_CP003915.1, read as the reverse complement.
GAACATATCCGGCCCTGGAGTCATTGAATATCATGGGATTGCACAGTCCGAATTCGGCGATCCTATCTGCAGTTATTTTCAATGCCTTGATTATTATTGCCTTAATACCATTGGCGTTGCGTGGTGTGACATACCGCGCTGAATCTGCAGAACGGCTGCTCCGGCGGAACTTGCTGATATACGGGCTGGGTGGCGTCATTGTGCCATTTGTAGGTATCAAGCTTATCGATCTGTTATTAACCCCTTTTTTCTAAGGTAATATTCATTTGAAATAGTCTTGAAGAACGAACTGCATTTTCGTTCTTCATGTTATTGAGCGTATTCGTGACCCAATCGACAGGAGTACCCGGGCTGTGACAAACCCGACAGAAAATACCAGGAAGGCTGACGCGCTCATTGGTGAATTCAAACGGCAGACGGCAGGAAGGCTGACGGTGTTTTTAGGTGCGTCGCCAGGCGTAGGAAAAACGTACGCCATGCTCTCGCGCGGTCGCGAGCTGCAGCGGCAGGGGATAGATGTTCTGATCGGCATCGTTGAAACGCATGGCAGGAAAGAAACGCAGGCGCTGGTCGATGGTCTGCCCTGCCTGCCTCGCAAACGGGTCCAGTACCGATCGCACCAGCTGGAAGAGATGGACCTGGATGCGCTGCTGGCGCGCAGGCCCGCGATCGCGCTGGTTGACGAAATGGCACATAGAAACGCACCAGGCAGCCGTCACGAGCGCCGCTGGCAGGACATTGAGGAATTGCTTAATGCGGGTATTGATGTTTACACCACAGTGAATGTCCAGCATCTGGAAAGCCTGAACGATGTGGTGTATCAGATTACCGGTATCCGGGTCACCGAGACGGTCCCGGATACCGTGTTTGGCCGGTTAAGAGACATTCGACTGGTTGATCTGCCCGCAAGGGAACTGATCGAGCGCCTGAATCAGGGCAAAGTGTACTTGCCCGAACAGGCAAAAAAAGCCTTACAGGCCTTTTTTTCACCTTCCAACCTGACGGCCCTGCGCGAGCTGGCCATGCAGACCGTGGCCGATCAGGTTGACTCCGATCTGCGGGAAGCGCGCATTGCCAGGGGCATCGACAGTCCGTCCATGCAACGACGCGTGCTGATCGCGATTGATGGCAGGGGGCAATCGGAGTATCTGGTGAGGGCGGGTATGCGCATTGCGGAACGGCGTGGTGTACCCTGGACTGTCGTCACTGTGGTGACGGGACGCCAGTCGTTTTCCGCTGCGGCAGGGAAGCGTCCGGAAAAAAAGGCAGCACCCCCCAGTGCAGAACAGTCGCGTCAGCTTGAAATTGATAAGGCATTTGCATTGGCTCGGCGCCTGGGCGGCGATACCGAGGTGTTGCATAACGCAGATGTCGCTCAGGCCTTACTGGATGCCAGTGATGCACGGGGCGTGCGCACGATCGTACTGGGCAGAACGAGAGAAAGACCCATCGCCCGCGCGTTTAACAGAACCCTGACGCAGCGGTTGCTGCAACGCGGCGCGAGATATGAATTGACGATTATCGGTGACGCCCGGTCTGCTGAACGCGCCAGGCTCAGCCTTCCGCCCACGCCGAATCGCTTGTCGCGGCAGGAGATGCTGATCGTGATATTGACCTGCATCGGCGCGACCATTGCCGCAACACTGGCCGAGCGTTTATTCGCACTGGATGAACTCTCCATCATTTTTCTGGTCGCCGTCGTTTTTGTCGCTTCGTATACCAGAATGATTTGCGCGGTAATTACCGCCCTCATCTGCTTCCTGGTGTACGACTATATCTTCATTGCGCCACGGTTTACCCTGCTGATCAGCGCCAATCAGGCGCTGGTCACCGTCATCATGTTTCTGTTTGCTGCATTGTTAACGGGCCGGCTTGCATCCAAGCTCAGAATGCAGGTCATAGCGCTGCGTGCGGCAAACAGGCATGCTGTATCCATCGAAAAACTGGGACGTGCGTTATCAACGGAGCAGATCTGGGCCAGGTAATTAAGGCTGGCAACACCAATTTGCGATCTGCTATAGGCGCACGTTCATGGGTACGAATCGGCAGTCAGGCAGATCAAAATTCCGATGAGGGAGTCCTATCCGATACAGATAACGTCGCTGCCGACTGGACCCAGCGACATGGCCAGCCCAGCGGCAAATTTACCAATACTCTGGCAGAGTCAAACTGGTGGTTTTTACCCGTGCAGGGTGAACATCAGGTCCTGGGTGTCATCGGACTGCAATTTCCTCCTGACCTGACCAAACTCACTTTTGAACAGCGCCGGTTGGCCCAGGCCATGGTCGAAGATATCGGTCAGGCAGCGATTCGTACAGAGTTGGTGACCCAGCTTGAACAGGCGCGTGTTGTCGGCGAGACAGAGCGACTAAGATCAGCTTTATTGTCTTCAGTATCACACGATCTTCGTTCGCCCTTATCATCCATTATCGGGGCATCTGAAAGTCTGAGAAACTATGGCAAAGATATGCAAGAGGATGATCGTCTGGCATTACTGGATGGCATTTATGCAGAGGGACAAAGGTTAGATCGGTATATACAGAATCTGCTTGATATGACCCGCCTGGGGCATGACGGTCTTACCTTATCGCGGGACTGGATCGGAGTGGATGAACTGATCGGCTATGCCACTCGACGGCTGAAAAAATATATGCCGGATGTTATTGTGCACGCCCGTATTGCATCTGACACCGGCCTAATTTATGCACATCCAGCCTTGCTTGAACAAGCCATTTTCAATGCGTTGGAGAATGCAGCAAAATTTTCACCACGGGATGTTCCTATCGTCATCACGGCTGCAATAATAGAGAATAATGCAATTACAATCGATATTATTGACAAAGGGCCGGGCATTCCAGAGCATGAACGGCGCCGGGTATTCGATATGTTCTATAGTGTCGAAAATGCTGATTCCGGTAAAGCTGGAACGGGGCTTGGGCTTACCATTGTTCAGGCAATCGTCCGTGCTCACATGGGAACGGTGGAAGCGTTACAAGGCGAAGACAATATAGGTACGACTATTCGTATCACGCTGCCAAGTGGAAATTAAAACATTCATGACACTCAGATGATGAACAACACCACCAGCACGACACCTTCCGCACGCATTCTCATCATTGATGATGAGCCGCAAATCAGGCAGCTTATAGATATCAGTCTGCGCTCTCAGGGATATACCACGATGCTGGCAGCCTCTGGCATGCAGGGACTCACGTTACTTGCCAATAAATCAGTTGATCTTGTTTTGCTGGATTTGGGTTTGCCTGACATGGATGGTCAGAGCGTACTGACGGAGTTGCGGCGGTTATACCAAATACCGGTCATTATTCTGACAGTCAGATCCAGCGAAATTGAAAAAGTAAAACTGCTGGATGCCGGTGCGAATGACTACGTGACCAAGCCGTTTGGCATGTCAGAATTGATGGCACGTATTCGCGCATCATTGCGCACCACGATACAGACGACCAGCAAGGTCGCTGATTTCGATGACGGGTGCCTGTATGTGAACCTGGCTGAACGGGAGGTCAGAATCCAGGGCGAGTCGCTGTCGCTGACCAGAAAAGAATTTTCTTTATTAAGCATTCTGATCCAGAATCCTGGGCGACTGATCACGCAAACGCAACTGCTGCGAGGTATCTGGGGGCCAGTGCATGAACAAGATACGCATTATCTAAGAATATTGGTCGGCAAGCTGCGCTTCAAACTCAACGATAGCGCCACATCGCCAAAATATATCGTCACCGAGCCTGGCGTTGGCATTCGTTTTATTGGATCGGAGCAAACATCATTCTGATCTATGCGTATCCGTTTGTCTTTTGGCGTATCATCGGCTCCGCCCGTACCCATATCAGTGCGTGAGACTTGCATGAACATACGGGGATGTTGGCAGCCCACGAAAAAAGCGGCCATCACGGCCGCTTCCACATCAAACAAAGTACTGCTTATGCCTTACTTCTTCGGCAAGGCATACCCAATCACGTAATCCCCTTTTTCAGGTGTCATACGCGCACCGCCGGCAACCACAACAACAAATTGCCTGCCGGTTTCCGGAGACAGATAAGTGATAGGTGTTGCCTGTGCACCAACGGGCAGACGGGATTTCCAGACCTCTTTGCCGGTGCTGCTGTCAAAAGCGCGCAGATAGTAATCCTGGGTACCCGCATAGAACGTCAGACCGCCTGCCGTGGCCACAGGGCCAGACAGTGATGGCATGCCCAGCGGGATAGGCAGGCTGGTGCGCACGCCCATCAGACGGCTATCTTCAACCGTGCCTAGTGGAACCTGCCAGGCAATGGTTTTGGTGTTCAGATCAACACCGGTCAGATTGCCCCACGATGGCTGATGGCAAGGCAGTCCCAGGAAGGAATTGAACGAACCGCGTACTGCCTGATAAGGCGTACCGTCCTGTACATGCGAGTTGGTCCATTTCGCCTGGGTAATGTCGCTGGCGTTGAGTTCCTTGGTTATTGCCTCGGCTGTTGCCTGTGGCGCCAGGAAAACGATCTGCGGCATGTTAATGTCATTCACAATCAACATATTGGTGCGCGGATCATAGGCGTGACCACCCCAGTTAAAGCCGCCATAATAGCCGGGATACACGAGCGTAGGCTTGTCGGTGATTTTGGTGTATGGTCCTTCATAGTTCAACTGCTTGAACTTGATGCGGCAGAACAATTGGTCGAACATGGTGGCACCCCACATGTCCTTTTCGCTCATCGTCATTGCGCCCAGCTGCGGCATTCCCGCAGACCACGGTTGTGTTGGCGCTGCGGGCGCGTCACCCTGCATGGTCTTCTGTGGTGCAGGGCGTTCTTCTACATCGGCCAGCGGCTTGCCGTTGGTACGATCCAGCAGAAACAGCTGATGCGTTTTGGTTGCCAGTACCAGTGCGGGCGTATTGCCGCCTTTGCCGTCAGGAACGTTCACCAGCGTTGGGGGTGTTCCGTTGTCGTAGTCCCAGGTGTCCAGATGCATCGACTGGAACTGCCACACACGGCGACCTGTTTCCACATTCAGTGCCACCACGGATGAAGCATTCTCGTTCATGGCTTCGCTACGGTGCTCTGCCCAGAAGTCTGGCGTGGCATTGCCCAAAGGCAGATAGACCAGGCCCAGTTTTTCGTCGTACGCGCCATGTGACCAGAAATTAGGCGTGCCTTGCGTATAGGTCTGGCCCTCCGGTGGCAGTTTGGTAATCTGCGGATTGCCCAAATCCCATGCCCAGTCCAGCGAACCGTCTTTGGCGCTGAATGCGCGGATCACGCCGGAGGGCTCATTGGTTTTCTTGCCGTCCCATACCCAGCCGCCAATGATCACGCGATCGCCGGCTACCAGTGGCTGAGAGGTTGGCATATAGTAAAAGTCGGGGTATTCTCCCATGCCATTGCTCAGGTCTGTATAGCCCTTGCCGCTATCACCAAAGTCCGGGCATAGCTCGCCGGTTTTGGCGTCCAGCGCCCACAGGCGAGCCTGTTTGTCAGTTGTGATAATGCGTGCATTGCACATGCCATTTTCAGACTTGTCCTGATCGGCCACTTCATAGTAACCAACACCGCGGCAACGGTTCCAGGCAGGGCTCAGCTTCGGCTTGGGATCAAACGTCCAGCGTTCTTCTCCCGTCTCTGCATTCAGTGCGATGACCTTGTTCTGTGGTGTGCACAGATACAGTGAGTCGCCCACCTGTATCGGTGTGGCCTGGTCTTCATTACTACCCCCGGTCTGTGCGCCCGAGCGATAGGTCCAGGCGACCTCCAACTGGTTCACATTGTCCGGCTTGATCTGGTCAAATGGTCCGAAGCGGTCGCTGTGGCCGCTGCGGCCGTATTGTGTCCAGCGATTGTCGGTGCTGTTGGGATCTGTCACCAGAGGGATGTTATTGACTACTTTGGCCGCGCTGTTCACCGGGCTTTGGATGGTTCCTTGTGGAGAAAACATCATCACACCGCCAACCACCAGTACCACTAATTGCACCAGGGCGGCAGGAATGGCGAGTGCGCGTGTTGCAGGACGCAGGCTGCGCAAGGCCAGTGCTGCGATGAGGCCCAGAACAAGCACCGGCGCCAGACGGGGCACCAGTCCCCAGAACGCCGAGCCTACTTCAGCAAAGGCCCAGACGATGGTGCCGATGACCACCAGAAAATACAGCAGCGCGCCAGAGGCCTTGGCTGCCAGCAACAGCAGACCTGCGATCAGCGTTGCAGCGCCTGCGATGAGGTAGTACCAGGAGCCGTCCAGCGACACCAGGCGAATACCGCCGATCAATAATGCCAGGCCCATGAGCGCCAGCACGATTCCAAATACACGAGGCCACCAGGGTTTGGGTGGCGAGTGTTTATCCGTTGACATAGTTTTTCCCCATTAACATTCGAATGTTTCAAACGTAATATGAAGTATATATCTTATATAAGACTTGTCAGTTGAAATATCCATGATCTTGTGGGGGTATAGCGCCGGGCTGTCTGTTGGAGCTCCGTTGCTGGCGAGGGATTCGGGATGCCCTGCCGTGATTGGGTATTGGCCGTCTCTTCAGAGAAACACAGTTTTACGGTGGAATCAGGCAAAACAGTACTGCAATCTGCTGGGGTAATAATGAACACAAATCAAATATATGATTGTCTGCTTATATAACCCTGCCATTGGCGTCGGCAATGTACTGATGCGTCAGGCCATGGCTGACCGGATGTTGAGGTATTTCAAACATCATTGCGTGGACTAACTGCCGCGCAATCACGAATGTCATCGCAGGGGACAAAATAGCTATGGAGGAACATCAATGCGCAATATTAAGCGACGCCGTTTTATGGCCGCTGCCGTCGGCAGTGCGATTGTTACGTCCCTGCCTGCCCGTGCGCAGGCAGAAGGCAAGCCTATTACTCTGGTGGTGCCGTATGCCGCAGGCGGCACCAACGATAATTTTGCCCGACTTTTGGCCGAGGGCATCGGGAAAGAACTGGGCCGTCACGTCATCGTCGAAAATAAAGGTGGGGCTAACGGTATTATCGGTGCCTCATCCGTCGCCCGTGCCCGGCCGGATGGTAATACGCTACTGTTGGGTGGCACAGGCCCCATTTCCCTGAACGTTTTGCTGCGTCCGTCGCTGCCTTATCGTTTTGAAAGCTTCGACTCGGTCGCCATGCTGTTTGACGGACCGCTTACCATTACCGTTCCCACATCGCTGGGCGTGAACTCGGTCGAGGAGCTGGTGGCTTATGGAAAAAAACTCGGCCAGCCCCTGCTTTACGGCACCATGGGGCCGGGTAGTGTGACCGATCTCTATGGCCGGATCGTCGCCAAGACCTTCGGCATCCCGTTAACCGCTGTGGCTTACAAGAATAATAGTTCTGCGCTCATTGATCTGATGGCGGGACGTGGCGACATGAACTACGCTACGCCCGTTCCCATGATTCAGAATGCCCGTAACCTGAAGATTCTGACTTTGAGCACGGGCGCAAGAGATCCGCACTTTCCGGACATTCCGTCCGTGGTCGAGCTGGGCTATCCGCAACTACAGACGTCCTATTGGACGGCGCTGCTGGCACCCAAAGGCACGCCCGCTCATTTGATCGAAGAGATCGCCGCTGCGGCCACGAAGACGGTCAATAACGAAGCGTTCCAGCGTGTTCTTACAGAGAATGGGCAAATTGGTAAACCAGGCGGGCCGCAGGTACTGGATGCGCAATTGCAGTCAGACCGTGAACACTGGGGGGCGGTCATTAACGAAAACAAGATTGTGATCAATTAGCATTGCCCAAAGGAGACAGAATGCAGAACAATAAAAGACGCGGCATGATCGCTGCGCTTATGGCAGGTGTGGTGTTCATGCTGCCGCCCGCATTCGCGCAGGACGAAGCCAAGCCCATTACCCTTATCGTTCCCTATGCTGGCGGCGGTACCAACGACAACTTCGCACGCCTGCTGGCCGAAGGTATGAGCAAGGAGCTGGGGCGTCATGTGATCGTGGAGAACAAAGGCGGAGCCAATGGCATTATCGGCGCAGCGTATGTGGCACGTGCCAAGCCTGATGGCACAACATTGCTGCTGGGCGGAACCGGACCAATCTCGCTCAATATTATGTTGCGCCCTAATTTGCAATATCAGTTTGATAGTTTCGACTCGGTGGCCATGTTGTTTGAGGGCCCGTTAACGCTGACTGTGCCCACTTCCCTTGGCGTCAACTCATTGAGTGAACTGGTTACGTATGCAAAAAAATCCGACAAGCCCCTGCTGTATGGCACGATGGGGCCCGGCAGCGTGACGGATCTGTTCGGCCGCGTTGTGTCAACCGCGTTTGGCGTACCGCTGACGGCGGTTGCCTACAAGAATAATACAGCCTCCCTGATCGATCTGATGGCCGGGCGCGGTGATCTGTCTTACGCCACTCCGATAGCCCTGATCGAGCATCAGAAAGCAGGTGATCTGAAAATACTGGCACTCACAACCGATAAACGGGACCCGTCGTTTCCGGATATCCCCACCGTGACGGAGTTGGGTTACCCGCAACTTGAATCGTCCTATTGGACCTCCTTGCATGCGCCCAAAGGTACGCCGCCCGACGTCATTGAGAAAATCTCTGCCGCCGCCGTCCATACTGTCAAAAGTGAGGCATTCCGCAAGCTGCTGCGGGATAACGGCCAGACTGAAAAAGCCGGTGGTCCGAGGGTGCTGGATGCCCAATTGCAGGCCGATCGTCAGTATTGGGGTAAAGTCATCAAGGAAAATCACATTGTCATCAACTAAACATCCGGCGCGCAGTAAGCAGCGGCTTACTGCCAGTAACACAATGCGCTGTTTCTTTCCAATCGCGACTGCAATTTGATCGATGGCAATTGAAATTGCACCCGTCGGTACCATCCGTGCAGCGCTCGGCGAATGCCCAGTCTGGGATATAGCAAACCAGCAGTTGTGGTTTATCGACAGCCGGGCCGGTGTGATCCGGCGACTGGACCCGGCAACGGGCATCATCGCCGCCAGCGTAACGGTGCCGGCTCCGGCAGGATCGTTCTGCCTGAATGCAGATGGTCGCCTATTGGTCGCGCTCAAGGAAAAGCTCGTTCTGGTCGACCCGCTCACCGGTGCGCAACAGTTTCTCGCAGCAGTTGAAGACAGCCATCCCCATTTGCGTCTGAACGACGGCGAACCCATGCCCGATGGCAGTTTTGTTGTTGGTACCATGCATGTTTATCGTGAAGAAAATGAACCGCCGCTGGGCGGGCTTTATCGGCTGCGCCCAGATGGCGTGTTGATGAAGCTTGATACCGGCATCGGGATTGCCAACGGCCCTTGTGTCAATCCGCTGGACTTGCGGCTGTATATCAGCGACAGCAGTACTCGCAGCATCTATTCATATGTGATAGCCGCCGATGGCACGCTTGCCGACCGGCGCCTCTTCGTTAACACAGGCCCTTATGATTCCGGCCCGGATGGCTGCTGTTTTGATACGCAGGGCGGCCTGTGGACCGCCCTGGTGCGTGCCGGCGCCATTGCTCGCTTCGGCCCGGACGGCGTGATGACTCACAGAATTTCGTTGCCCCTCACGCATCCGGCCTCGCTCTGCTTCGGGGGCGAACGTCTGGACGAGCTTTTCGTTACGTCCATCAGCGATAGCGGACGCCTGCGCGCCGATGGGCCGCTGGACGGGGCGATTCTGCGTATCCGTGGTTGTGGCATGCAGGGAATGGTGCCTGCGCACACCCGCATTGGCTTGTCTGCTTGACCGGACTGTTTGACCTTACCTCTGGCTCCGTTGCCTTTAACCGGTTGCACCCGGTTGCCGATACGCCAGAAAGCGCCTCTCGGTGCCCGAGACTTCGGCTGCCACGAAATCCAGAAACACCCGGATTTTTGCAGGTATCATGGGGGTGTCCAGAATCGTGGCGTAGATGCCGTCTTCAAAAGACGAATTGGTCACCCGGAAATCCGGCAACAGCCGGACCAGACGACCCTGAGCAATATCGTTGGCCACCGTATAGTCATCCAGCAGGGCAATCCCTTCTCCCAGCCGCGCCAGCTCCAGTTGTACGATGCCGCTATTGGTTACATGGCGGGGATTAAGTGCGACCTCGTCAACGCCTTTATCAGACATGAAACGACACACGTAGCGCTCCCCCGGTTTCAGGTAGCACAGGAAGGCGTGATTGGACAGTTGTGGCGGGCTGGTGAGTTCCGGCATGGTAGCAATATAGTCAGGTGACGCCACCAGATAGCGGTCGCTTTTGAATAGAATACGGCGCTTCAGTCCCGCTTCTACCGGTGGTGCAATGCGAAAATCAACATCTACCTGCTGCAGGCGCAGATCAGCCTGAGCTTCGGCCAGCAGCAATTCAACGTGGATATCCGGATAAAGTGTTCTGAAACGAGCAACGAGCGGCGTCAGTACGCCCACGCCGAACATCACCCGGGAGTGCACCCGCAGCAACCCCTGTGGTGAGGAACTGATCGCCGTAATATTGTCATGGGCATGATGAATGCTCCACAGAATGCCATCGAGCTGGTGCGCGTACTCCTGGCCAGCCTCGGTCAGCATGACCTGCCGGGTCGAGCGCAGCAGAAGCCGGACGGAGAGTTCCTGTTCCAGGTCGGTAATCATGCGGGACACAGACGTCGGGGACACGCCGTACTGTTTGGCGGTTTCCGTGAAACTGCCGGTACGGGACACTGACAGAAAAAGCTCCATTGCTCTAAGACGATCCATGATTCCCTCAAATTATGCAGGACAGAGCGCCGAATTTTGGCTATTCCGTCGTTCGGTGATTATAATTTAATATTGATGCAAGTCAATTAATACATACTGGAGAGGAGTTCTCATGGAATTCGGTGTATTCATTCTTGCACAACAGCGCGGCTACCATCAGTCGTCCAAGCAAGTCATCAGCAACTCGGTCGAGCAAACGATCGCTGCGGAACAGGCCGGGTTCAATAACGCCTGGTACGCAGAACATCACTTCAACAATTATTCCCTGTCTCCTTCGCCGCTCATGATGGTGGCTCACTGTGCCGGCATGACCAGGACGATCCGTCTTGGCACGGCCGTGTGCATTCTGCCCCTGTATCACCCGGCACGCTTTCTGGCCGAAGTCGGCTTTGTAGACACCGTATCTGATGGTCGTCTGGACCTGGGTATCGGGTCGGGCTACCAGGCATTTGAATTCGAACGGTTCGGCGTCAAGCTGGAAGATGCGTCCAAAATCTATAACGAATTTCTTGACATGATCCCCATGGGGCTGACGCAACAGACTTTTGAATATCAGGGTGAATTTCTGAAGCTGCCGCCCAGCTCAATTGCGGTGCGCTGTGTGCAGAACCCGATGCCGCCGCTGTGGATTACTTCGGGCAATCCGGTAGCACTTGGTCGTGGCGTACGCGAAAATCATAATCTGTTTGTGACATCACTGCTCAAAGGCAATGACGGCATCAAAGAGCTGCGTGAACGGCTGGAAAAAGTCGCCCACGATGAAGGCAAGAATCTGGACCGTGATGTCAAATTCGGCTTCCTGCGTTGCGGTTTTGCTTCTGACAATAAGGCGGAAGTAGATGCCTATCTGGATAACGCCCGCTTCCAGCGCCGCATTTCGGAAAGTCTGAAATTCCGTCGTGCCCAGTCTGAAGACGGCTACATGATTCAGGAAGTACCGTCACCCACCGATATGAGCTTCGACGAGTTGCGTAAAAACCTGCCGGTCGGATCCGTTAATCAGGTGATCGACAAACTGCTTGAAGAAATCAGCATTCTTAAGCCCAAACATATTGCCCTGCAAACCCAGCTGGGCGACTTCGATCAGAAAACCATGCTCAAACAAATCGAACTCTGGGGTGACAAAATCATTCCGGCCATCAATAAGGAATTGGGTCTCAAGGCAGCCGCCTGAGGCAGTACCCAGGGAGACAATCGTGCGCATTCATCTGACCAACACCGGTGCTGTTACTGTTCTTGATGCTGCGGAATTTCGCAGGCTTGATGTTCTGGTAGATCCGCAGCCGCCCGAGAAGCTGGAGCTGGCCATCCGCAAAATCGGCCGGCGCGAAGACAGCGATCATATCCGCCTGTCGCCGGCGGTGCTGCGTTACCTTTGCGGCCGCGCGGGCGAAGCAGAATGGGAAAGCGGCTTTGCCGGGATGCTGGCTTATGCCGCCAAAGTGGGCTGGGTAGACGAACAGGGTGATGTGCGCGTTCATATCGAATGCAATGAGATTGACGAAGTCGTGACTGAGGTCGAGTTCAAGGCTGCCATGCGTGCGCTGCCTGCCGGTATTAGCGCCGTGACAACCGGCAGCGGTGACGGCGTCGCGGGTCTGATTGTGTCCAGCCTCACCTCCATCTCTGCCGAACCACCATTGGTTGGCTTTTTTATTGATGAGCGTTCGTCCATTGTGCCGGCACTGCTGGCAAACAATCGTTTTGTCGCCAACGTGCTGGGCGAAGAACACAAGGAAGTGCTTTCTACCTTTCTGTGTGAAAAACAGGGGCCTGCGCGTTTTTCCAAAGGCAACTGGCGCCAGGGCCTGCATGACCAGCCGGTGCTGAACGATGCGCTGGCCACGGTGGAGTGCGATATCGTCAATACTCAGGCACTGGGCACGCACCGCATGATCGTTGGCAAGATTCGTCGTTCGGTCAGCCGCCAGGCCAGTCCCATGATCAATTTCAATGCCGGCATGCACCGTCTGGAGCCGCTGCCGGGCTGAATCCCGGCAGCAGTCAACACCGATGCGACGTATTCGCATGGCCTTAGCCAGCCAGCCAGCAACCTTAATCCGAATTCAACAAAGAAAAACCATGACTGAAAAATTTGTTCATATCGACGTATCCAACTATGTGGCGCTGGTGACAATGGATCGCAAGCCGGTTAATGCGTTAAGCCGTGAAATGCGTCGCCAACTGGTCGCTGCATTTGATGAAATCTCTGCACGCGATGATGTGCGCTGCGCCGTTCTGACGGCCAGCGGTTCGGTTTTCTGCGCCGGTGCCGATTTGAAAGATCGGCCCGATCAGGATATTCCCGGCGATTTTCTTGAACACAATCGTATTACGCGTGAAACAGGCAATGCCATCCGCGAATGCGCCAAGCCGGTCATTGCTGCGGTGAATGGCGCGGCACTCGGCGCCGGCCTGGGCCTGGCCGCTGCCTGCGATATTTTGTATGCGTCAGAGAACGCAACCTTCGGCATGCCGGAAATCAATGTCGGTCTGGCGGGCGGTGCCTCAATGCTGCGTACGCTTTTTGGCCGCTCAACACTGCGTCGCATGTTCTACACAGGCCAACGCCTGAGTGCTCACGACCTGTTGCGCCGTAATGTCATTGAAGAGGTGCTCAGGCCCGAAGAGCTGCTGCCTGTCACGATGGAGCTGGCGCGCGTGATTGCCTCTAAAGCGCCACTGGCAACCATTTACGCCAAGCGTGCGGCCAATATGGTAGATGTGATGCCACAACGTGATGCGTACCGTTTCGAGCAGGAGTTCACCATGATGCTGGCCAAGACGGAGGACGCACGCGAAGCGCGCATGGCGTTCCTGGAAA